>JBELMB010000058.1:2129-25362 GCA_042088665.1 Sagittula sp. | reverse complement strand
GGGATCACCCCCCCGAGGAAGAGCCGCGGGATGGATTCTTCGGCAATCAATCCGAACAGGATCATTGGCAAGGAGGGCGGGATCAGGATGCCAAGCGTGCCCGCAGCCGCCGTCAGCCCCATCGCGAAAGAGGTCTTGTACCCCTTTTCTTCCATCAGGGGCACCAGCAGCGTTCCCATGGCCATGGTTGTCGCAGCCGAAGACCCGGTGATCGCGGCAAACACAGCCGTGGCGGCGACCCCGGCGATGGCCAAACCGCCCCGGATCCAGCCGATCCACGCCAATGCCGCATCGAACAGCACCTTGGCCAACCCGCCGCCCGCCATCAGCACTGCGGACAGGATGAAAAACGGTACCGAAATGAGGATCGGCGACTGCAGGTGATCCAGCACGTGTTGGCCAAGCCCGGCAATCGTGCGCCCCTCGGACACCAGCAGGATCGAGGCAACCCCCATCAGAACAAGGTAAATGGGCACCCCGAGCGCAAGGAGGATCAGTGCAGCCGCGAGGCCAATGACAATCATCGAAGCCATTTGAAGGGATCCTAGTGACCAGAGGTCTGCTTGGCGCTTTCGCCGGTGGTGATCAAAAGGCGCAGCCGTTCAAGGATGAACAACAGATGCACCGCAAAGGACACGCTGAGCGCCAGGTAGAGGATCCAGAACGGTGTGCGCAGCGTGGTTTCGCTGCGTTCGTCCCAAAGGATCGCGTCCTCGACGACCAATTTGCCCGAATAAATGAAGAACACCGCAACCGCCGCGGCAAAGACCAGGGCGAACAGTTCCGCGATGACCTGCCCCTTGGGCCCGAACCGGTTGTAGAGGAAATCCACCCGGATATGCCCGGCCCGCTTTTCGATCCGGGCGACCCCCAGAAGGACCGCCCAGACCAACAGAAAAACGCACACCTCGAACACCCAGTTCAACTGCACCGATGGGGGCAGGATACCGAACTGGATCAGATAGCGGGTGGCGACATTGTAGACCAGCAACACAAAGGTGATGGCCAATGCCGCCGCCGCGATCCAGCCGATCAACCGGTCGAGGAGTGCAATCGCCCTTGTCACTTGGCGGCCTGTGCCGCGAGGTCGACCAGCGCTGCGTCAAGCTTGTACTTTTCGATGACCACTTGCTGCTGCGGCATCATCTGTTCGCGCATGGCTTCGGCGGCGGCCGTTTCCGCATCCGAAATCGTGACGCCCCACTCGGCCAGCGTCGCGCGCATCGCTGCGTCAACGGCGATGGAATTGACGCGCTGTTCGGCCACGACCTCGTTCCAGACTTCGGTAAAGAGCGCCTGTTCCGCCTCGGTCAGGCTGCCCCAGTAGCCCTGGCTGACGATCGGGATCAGGAAACCGACGATGCCCTTGTCCCAGAACCCGTACTGAATGCCGACGTCTGTCAGTTTTTGCTGAACGACCGACTCGATGGATGCCATGGTCGCATCCACGGTGCCCTGCTGAAGCGCCAGCGGCATGTCGGACCCCGGCATCACGACGGGAACGCCGCCCATGCCTTCGACAACGGCCGCGGGACCGGCGCCGCCCGGAATGCGCACCTGCATCCCGACAAATTCCTCGAAATTGGTCAGCGGCTTGCTGGTCGACCAATAGTAGACGCGGCCAAGGATCGGCCAGTTGCCGGGCACGACCACACCCATCTTGTCGCCCAGCATCTGGTTCAGCGTGTCGCCCACGGCGCCGTCGAGCATATCTGCCCGGTCCTGCGCGGTCATGCCTTTGAGCATCGGCAGATCAAGCACGTTGATGTTTGCCTCGACCCGGCTGAGATACGGGGAAGGCACAGTCGCCATGCCGACATCGCCGCGGGCAACGGCCTTGCCCACATCGCGGGCATTGAACAGCTGGCTGCTGTCGAACACCTTGGCCTTGAGCGCGCCATCAGAGCGGCTTTCCAGCGCCTCGGCAAAGGCGGTCATGGTCAGCGTCTGGATGTGCTGCGGCGGTGTCGCCGATGAAATAACCAATTCGTCAGCGGCCTGAACGGCGGTAGAGAACACCGCGAAAAGCGCGGCGCAGCTTCCAACCACCGCATTGGAGCGAAGTGAATTGAACATTGTTGTCGTCCTCCCATGTGAGCGGGTGTTCCGCTTTTCCCGAACGCTACCGCGCGGGCTGATAATCGAAAAATAAATCTGCCCCCTCAGCGATAGGCAAAGCATATTGCTGCCGCTTTGGGTCTTTTGCCCTTGTCGCACGGCCTGCGACGTTGTGAAGGTCATGCCCGGAGTCACTTTGTACCCCGCCCGCGCACGACACTTGTGCGCGCTTGCATCATCTCTTTGTGGGCTATATTTCAACGGGTTGTTCAATCATCTGGCCGACTGCGCCGCGCCGCTCTGTACGACCCGATTTGCAATCAATCCTCGGGCGGTCACTGCCCCGCAGCCCTATTGAGCCCGGAACGCCGCTCCGAAGCAAACATCACGGCACCAACGGGTCGTGATCTCGACGACCATGCACGGCCCATTGCTGACACACCTCATCTTTGCTTAGGTGTCGGCCATGACCGACGCAGACCTCCTCGCCCGCCTTCACCCGATCCAGCCCACCGCGCGTCTGATCTGGACGGCGGTGGTGGACGTTGCGGACCGGGTGGATCTGGGGCCTTCTCCTGGCGGGCACCGCTTCATGGTGCCGATCCTCGGTGGAGCCTTTTATGCCGGGCCAGATGTGCCCGATCTGAGCGGCAAGGTCTTGCCGGGCGGCGCGGACCGGCAGGTCATGCGGCCCGACGGCATCAAGGAGCTTGACGCGCTCTACGAGATGCAGACCACCAGCGGCGAGATGTTCACCGTTCACAACAAGGTTATCGTGGATGAAAGCCGACAGCCCAACCGCTACGCGATGTCGGTCATTTCAGTGACGGCCCCGACCGGCCCCTTCGACTGGCTGAACCGCCGGTTGTTTCTGGGCACGCTCCAGTCAGCACGTCCCGCCCGCCAGGCCGTCGTCGTACGGGCCTGGGAGGCGGATGTCCCGCTGCAATAGTCACGGGTTTCGCGCCACGGGTCAGCACTGCGATGCGCGCTGAGAATACAAGACCGCCACAGGTCCGGAGCGGTGCGACAGTCCTGCCAAGCCGCCCCAAGTCCAGATCCAGATCCAGATCCGGGCCAAACATGCCGTCCTAGATCGGCTGGCACAACCGGGCCGCGTCCAGCGCCGCGGCGTGCATCCCGCGCGCTGATACACAATCCCCGATCCGGAACAGCGCGTAGCGTCCCGAGGCCCCATGCACGCCCTCCAACGAGGGTTGTCGCGCCCCTGACAACAGGCTCGCCTGATCCGTCTGCCCGTGATTGACAGCCCCCGCGGCCAGCGCCTCGAAAAGCGCATCGTCCGGCACGGTGCCAACGTCGACGATGATCCGGTCATAATCCCGCGTGCTCTCGCGTGCGCTGTATTCATGGGTGAACCGGGCGCGCAGCCTGTTGCCCTCTGGCGAGACCCCCACAAGGCGCAGATCCGTGCGGATCTCGACCCCCAGATCGTCGAGATTGCGCAAATGGATGGCGTGATTGGTCACGCCGACATCCTCCGCGATCATGCGATCGGGTGTGACCAGATCAATGGCCGCCCCCGCCGCGGCAAGGTGCTCTGCGCAGGTGGGGCCGCTCTGGCTGCCGGTTTCGTCATAGACCAGCACCCGGCCCTCTGCCGTTACCGCGCCAGAGAGCGCATCCCAGCAGGTGACCGCGTGCGCTTCGGCGCCAGAAATCGTTGCCATCTGCGGCAGGCCACCTGTTGCAAGCACGACGATGTCAGGGGATTGGCCAAGGATATCCTCTGGCTCCGCGAGGCAGTTGAAACGGAAACGCACCCCCAGCGTCTCGCAGCGCGCAAAAAGCCAGCGTGTGATGCCGATCATGTTCTGACGCCAGGGAATGCGGGCGGCAAGACCCACCTGTCCGCCGGGATCTGCAAGCGCCTCAAGGACCGTCACGCGATGCCCGCGGGCAGCGAGTGTGCGCGCGGCCTCGAGCCCCGCGGGACCGGCGCCCACGACCACCGCGGTGAGCGGCTTCGCACTGGGCGACAGGTCATGCGCAAGCAGACCCTCGCGCCCGGTCACGGGGTTGTGCAGGCATAGCGCATCGCCACCCCGATATATCCGGTCGATACAGTATCCCGCGCCGACGCAGGGACGGATGGCGGCGTCCTCGCCCGCGAGATGCTTTGCCACGGTATGGGGATCCGCGATCTGCGCACGGGTCATCCCGATCAGATCCACATGTCCCTCGGCCACCGCGTGATGCGCCGTCGCAAGATCGGCCACACCCGCTGCATGCAGCACCGCAAGCCCTGTCGCCTTGCGGATTTTTCCGGCCAAACCGACAAAGCGGCCAGAGGCAAAGGCCATCGACGGCACGGTTTCGGCGACACCGGCCTTGGTCCAGTTGGCCCCGCCGGAGACGTTCAGGCAATCCACCAGCCCCGACCGCGCATGGGCGACGGCGATCGCGATCCCCTCGTCTTCGTCGATGCCACCCTCGACGAATTCATTGGCTGTGAAGCGCAGGCTCACGATAAACCGGTCCGGCGTTGCGGCGCGGATGGCCTCCAGCACTTCGAGGCCGAACCGGATGCGGTTCTCGAAACGCCCACCATAAGGATCCATGCGCTGGTTCGAGAGCGGGCTCCAGAACTGACCGATCAGATGACCGGAGGCGAGCAGTTCCACCCCGTCGAGCCCCCCATCGGCACAGCGTCGGGCAGCGGCGGCATAGTCCGCCGCGATCCTCCGGATCTCTGACACCTCAAGGGCCTTTGGCACAGCGCCATGGGCCGGTTCGCGCAAAGCAGAGGGTGCCACGGTCGGCAGCCAATTGCCCGCGGTGGGTCTCGTGCGGCGGCCCGCGTGACTGATCTGGCAGATCAGCCCGACGCCATGCGCGTGGATCCGATCGGCAAAGGTCTGAAGATGGGGCACCACGCTGTCATCACCAAGCTGGAGCTGACCAAACGAGGGTGGAGAATCCCGTGACACCGACGAGGCGCCCCCGAACATGGTCAGGGCAAGACCGCCTTTTGCCTTTTCCTCGTGGTAGCGCTGGTAGCGCTCTCCCGGCAGACCGTTCTCGGCATAGGCGGGCGCATGGCTGGTACTGATGATGCGGTTCTTCAGACGCAGATGACCCAGAGTGAACGGCTCGAACAGGGCCTTGTAGGGAGAAGAGACCGTCATGTGCCACGGTCCTGCACACCGGAGAGAATTGGCGGTTTGCGGCGCAGGTAGGCGGCGCAGGCCCTGCCCGTGGTCTCGATATCGGACAGCAAGCGCGCAACGCCCCGCCCCGTATCCCCGGCAGCACAGGCATCGAGGATCGCGGCATGCGCCCGCTGGGGCCAGTCCACTTCGGTGACTTGCGTCATACGCAGCCGAATGACCGCCTCTATGCGCTGTGCGAGGTCGTACTGCCACAGTGGCACGTCACCGTCGAGACGCCCTTCAAGGATCTCCGCCTTCAAGGCTGCATGGACCGCGCCGGAGGCATCCATCGCCCGTGGCGCCGTCACCGCCAATCTCATTCAGCCCCTCTCATTCACCCCGCCTCGCGCCCCCATTCTGCGGTATCGTACATGCAAATTGATTATCGTATACGATTCTATCAAGGTTGGATCCCTGCCGGGCCCTGCCCTCGAAGGGATCCGGCAGACAAAAGGTTGGACATGCTCGAAGATCCAGATTTCCTCAAGGCCCCAGCGGCGACAGGCCCCTGCCCATGACGTCCCAGCAGGCGGAGATCGCCGTCATCGGCGCGGGCATCGTCGGTATTTCAACCGCTTACCATCTGGCCGCGGTGCATGGCCTGAAGGGCGTGGTCCTCATCGACGCGGGCCAGCCGATGGGATTCACCTCGGCGCAATCCGGCGAGAACTATCGCAACTGGTGGCCACACCCGGCGATGGTGGACCTGACAAACCGATCCATCGACCTGCTCGAAGGACATGCCCGCGACACGGACAACCAGATTTCCATGACCCGCCGCGGCTATGCGCTCGCCACCAGAAGCCGCGACATAGATCCGTTGTTGGAGCAACTCGCATTCGGTCTGGGCGACCGGACAGACGAGCTTGTGCGCGTCCATGGGGCGGGATCGGGCGCGTCTTACCGCCCTGCCCTGTCCGCCGATTGGCAAGGCGCGCTGGACGGCGTCGACATACTCCGCGACCCTGCCCTGATCCGCGCGCATTTCCCTTCGTTCGACCCGACGGTCCAGACCGTCGTGCACATCCGGCGCGGCGGCGACATCAGCGGGCAACAGCTTGGCATGGTCCAGCTCGACAGGTTTCGGGCCGCCGGTGGCCTGCGCCTCACCGGCACGGTCGAGGCCATCGAACAAACCTCTGGCTACAGGCTGGCGGTCCGCACGGCAGACGGCCTCCTGCAGTTGTCGGCGCAACGCCTCGTGAATGCCGCCGGCCCCTTTGCAGGGGACATCGCCCAGATGCTGGATGTCTCTGTGCCCATCCACAACGTCTTTCAACAAAAGATCGCGTTCGAGGACAGCGCCGGCGCCATCCCGAGGGACATGCCCTTTTCCATCGACCTCGATCCGCAAGACATCGACTGGTCAGAGGAAGACCGGCAGGTGCTGCGCGACGATCCGGACCTGTCATGGCTGGCCGAAACGATGCCCGGGTCGACCCACTGCCGTCCCGACGGCGGCGACAAGAGCCGCTGGGTAAAGCTCGGTTGGGCCTTCAACGGCGATCCTGCCGAGGCCAGCCGGGACCAGCCACTCTCCGACAGCTTTCCCGAAATCGTGTTGCGCGGGGCGGCACGGCTGAACCCGGCGCTGCGACAATACTACGGACGCCTGCCCGCGCGCAGTCACCACTACGGCGGGTGGTACACGATGACCTCGGAGAACTGGCCGCTGATCGGCCCGATGGGGCCAGACGGCGCTTTCATGAACTGCGCGCATTCGGGCTTCGGCACGATGTCGGCCTGCGCCGCGGGCGAGCTTTGTGCCGCCTGGGTCACAGGGAGCGCCCTGCCCGACCATGCCGACGCATTCTCACTGCGCAGGTACGCCGACAGCGCGCTGATGCAACTGCTGGAACAGTCAAATCGTGGGGTCCTGTGACGGTGACCGCTGTGGCACAGGGATCGCGGAGCGAAACCAGCCCGAGGCCGGGGGCGCAGTCGCGGGTCGCAACACCTGCCCATGGACGCACCCCTTAGACGTGTTGGCCCAATCCGAGGGGATGCAGGGCAATGCGCATTCTCTGAAGGCATCGGCCTTTTCCCCCTCGCCCTGTGCATGCACATCGCTGGTCAAGCGCACTGTAAGCTGACACCATTCAACGGCCCCGAACCGAGGATGAGCGCCACGATGCAGGATATTCCTTCCCTTTCCGCCGAACAAATTGCGAAGCTTGTCCGCGACAAGGATGTATCGGTGCTGGACGTGGTCGACGCGCAAATCCTGCACATGGAGCGGGTCAACCCGGCCCTTAACGCCGTTGTAGATGTGATGGGCGACAGCCGCGCGCGCGCCATTGCAATGGACCAACAGCATCCCGGTCCGGACGCGCCGCCCCTTTGGGGTGTCCCCGTGACGGTCAAGAGCAATGTCGACCAAACCGGCTACGCCAATTCAAACGGCCTCGTGGCGCTGAAGGACAATATCTGCACCGAGGACAGCCCCCTTGTTGCCAATCTGCAGGCGGCGGGCGCCGTCATCATCGGCCGCACCAACACGCCTGAGCTGTCCTTGCGGTGGTTCACTTCGAACCCATTGCACGGGGCCACCCGCAACCCTCGCAACCCTGCATTGACCCCCGGGGGTTCGAGCGGCGGCGCGGCGGCCGCGGTGGCTGCCGGGATCGGGGCGATTGGCCATGGCAACGACCTTGGGGGCTCCTTGCGGTACCCGGCGTTTTGCTGCGGGGTGACGAAGATCCGCCCGTCCATGGGCCGCGTGCCTGCGTTCAACCCGAGCGCCAAGGCCGAGCGCGCGCCCATCGCCTCGGCCATGTCGGTGCAAGGCCCCATCGCACGCAGGGTCGCTGATCTGCGGTTGGGGCTGCATGCGATGGCGCGGCGATCCGCTCTTGATCCCATGTGGAGCAATGCCACGCGAGGCCGCCGCGACGATCACCGGCCCCTTCGGATCGGGTATGCGCGCGATCTCTATGCGGATGGTCCCGAGGATCCCGCCATTGCGCAGAGCATGGAGGACGCCCTCAGCGCGCTCCGGGCTTGCGGTGTCGATACCGCCCGGATCGAGATGCCCAAAGCCGACCGGGCTGCGGAGCTTTGGGGAGAGTTGCTTTTTGCCGAAACCGATCTGCTGATGGGCGATCTGATCCGTGAAAGCACCGCGCCAGCGTTTCAGCAGATGTTTGCGGGCTATCTTGACGCCTTCCGCCGCCTTGATTTCGCGGGATACCTGAAGGGCATGGGCGAACGCGTGGCGATCCAGCGCGATGTTGCGCGAATGTTCGAAAAGATCGATCTGTTCCTGATGCCGACCTCCATGTCAGGGCCCTTTGAGCACGACCTCGATTTTGCTGCTCCCGAAAAGCTGGGGCAGATCATCGCAGCCCAGCGCCCGCTTTATCTGGTCAACCTTTTGGGGCTGCCATCGGTGGCTTTGCCAACCGGCATGGCAGATGGAACCCCCGTCGGCGTGCAACTCATGGGCCCCATGCATTCGGACGATTTTGTTCTGGACGTCGCGGAGCGCCTTGAAAACGAACTGGGCACCCTCGGTCTGGCAAGGATCTAGGATCTTTGGAACGGCCATGCCCGGACGAGGGTCCATCGCGACCTCGCCCTTTGTTTTGCGGGGCGCGCTGCAACATCCACACTGCAGCCGCAGGCGCCTCTGCGCCAAGTTGGAACATGGTCCTACAGGGCGCCCAACATCCCAACGGAAACGCCCGAGTATCCGACAACGTTGGCCACGTCGGCAATGGATGTGCCGTCCAGCCGCATCGGCGTTGCGCTGTCCAGCAACTATGCCGCGACGGGAGGAGGCCTTGTTCCCATTGCCCGCCATGCGCTGGATACGCAGGGCGCAAGAGGCCAGCTGCCGCCTGAGACGTCTTTAACCGCTTGGCACACTGATCAGCCGCGGCGGCCACGGCCACGGGACCGCAAAATGCGCACCCGGAGGGAGGTCTCAGTCAGTGACGGAAGAGGTCTTCCACCCGCCACGCCAGATCCGCAGGTGGAACGGCAGGAACTTGACCACTTCCTCTCCCAGCCAGAGCGACAGGATCCAGAAGGCAGGCAGATCAAAGACAAGGATGCACAAGGCCGTGGCCGGCAAGCGAAAGCCCCATTGCGACCACAAGAAGATGTGCATCACATAGACCGTATCCCCCGAAGACCGCAGGGTATTGCCGCAAATCGCGTTGGTCGACCGCGGGAATTGCAGGATCACGAGCAGCGGCAGGAACCCCCACAGGATCGTGCGCGTTTCCTCCGTCAGGTCAGGATACAGCAGATCGACAGAGGTACACATGCCCACAAAGATCGCCGCGACGATCCCCGCCGCCACAAAAGCCCCGCGCCAGGCCTGTGACAGGAACCGGTCGAGCACCTCGCGCGGTGCTTTCTGTCCCAGCAGTTGTGCTACGATAATCCCGGTGGCTTGGGTCCATTGCATGCTGATCTGGCCCGCCAACATGTTCCACGGCGCGATCAAGGTGAACGCGGCGAACCCTGCCAGCGCCATATTGGCATAGATCAGCGAACAGACATGCGTGACGAGGGCCGCGCTGACAAAGGTCACCGCAATCGGCAGTGAAAACCGCAAGTGGCGGCCAAGCGTTGGTGCAAATCGCGCTTTTTGCCAGCCCACGATCCGTCGCAGATGCCCGTATTGATGCAAGAGCAGCATGCTCCAGAACGCTGTTTGCAAGGTGATTGCCAGCGCACTGCCAATCGCGGCCCCCATCACGCCAAGCGCCGGAAGCCCCCAAAGCCCGTGGATAAAACCGATGCTGGCCAATATGTTGACAGGAACGGAGATCAGATACCCATAGAGCGGCAGCTTGCTGCGCCCGCATCCGTTGAAAAAGCTGGCGATGCATTGCCCCATGGCCTCCAGGATCAGCACAAGGGAGAACACCGTGAGATAGGCCCAGCCTTGCGCGGCGATGTCGGGTGTGGGCGCAAGGCGCGCCAAAAGCTGGTGACCAAACGCAAAGATCGCCCCCACGCCCAAGAGGCCGATGGCGAGGCTGACGGCAAGTCCGCTGCCCAACACGGATTTCAGGAACACGTCGTCGCCGCTGCCATAGGCCTGCGCGGTGCGGATCTGCATCGCGTGGGCGAAGGCAAAGATCACTCCCAGCACCATGCCGCCCAGCGCCGCGGCCAGACCCATCGCCGCCAGGGCCGACTCGCCCAGGGAAGACAGCAGGAAGCCATCGACAACCACCGTGCCGTGCAGCACCATTGCTTTCAGCGTCATGGGCCAGGCCAGCGCAAAAACCTGCGCCGCGCCGGGGGCCTGCCCGACCGTTGTTCGCGCTGTCATGGTCGGACGCCGCGCGGCGCCGGTATCATGTCGGTTCGAAATAGTTGGCGTTGGTGGCAGAAATCCGGGTGATCGTATCGTCCAGCCGCGACAGATGCCGCATGCCCGCGGCCATCGCGCGCTCTGCATCATGCGCGCCCAGCGCCTCGGCGATCTCGCGGTGATCTTCGATCAGTTCGGGCATCCGGTCCTCCTTGGACAGGCTCAGCCTGCACAGCCGGTCGACCTTGGATTTTTCTGCCATGATGACGTCAAAGGCAAAATCCTTTTCGGCGATCTCGCAGATGATCTGGTGGAACCTGTAGTCGAGCGCGCCGAAACGGTCGAAATCCTTCGCCGCCACAACCCTTTCCTGCTCTGCCAGCGCCTGCTTCAATCGCGCCAGCCCAACGGCATCGCACCTTGAGGCGGCCACGCGCAAGATCTCCCGTTCGACCGCGGCCCGCACGAAACGCGATTTTTCGATTTCGCGACCGGAGAAGCGCCGCACCTCGGTGGCACGCTGCGGGCGGATCAGCAAAAGATCCATATTGGCAAGCCGATTGAAGGCATCGCGCACGGGCTGTCTCGAGACACCAAACTGCGTGGCGATCTCTGCTTCAGAAATACGGTCCCCGGGACGCAGACGCATGGAGGAAATTTCAGAGTGGAGATGCTCGAAAATATCGTCCACGATGGTGCGGCGTTCGCCCAATCGAGTTGCTTGCGCCATGGCTTCCTCCTTTCGTGCAGGCATTAGCCTACAGACTCACTCCTTGTCACGGTTAAACCATTTAAGACTAGCATACCAGTCTAGTTACTAGTATCCCAGTTGCAGAGCGACACGAATCGCATCGACACAGGAGTGGTGCCCTTTTTTGAGGCACCCTGACGGGGGAGAAACATGGCCGGAGTGACTCTGAGCGGAATCGTGAAAGCCTATGGCGCGGTGCAGGTCGTGCATGGCATCGACCTCGATGTGCAGGAACGGGAGTTCGTCGTGCTGGTCGGCCCCTCTGGCTGCGGTAAATCGACGACACTGCGGATGATCGCGGGCCTCGAAGAGATCACCCAAGGCGAATTGACCATCGACGGGCGCACGGTAAACCGCGTCGCCCCAAAGGACCGCGACGTGGCCATGGTCTTTCAGAACTATGCGCTCTACCCGCACCTGAACGTCGCTGACAACATGGCCTTTGGCTTGCGCATCCGACGCATGCCCAAGGCACAGATCAAGACGACCATCACCGAAGTGGCAGAGATCCTCGGCCTGACCGACTATCTCGAACGCCGCCCCGCCGATCTTTCAGGTGGTCAGCGCCAGCGGGTTGCCATGGGCCGCGCCATCGTGCGGCACCCCAAGGTCTTTCTCTTTGACGAGCCGCTGTCGAACCTTGACGCCAAGCTGCGCACCCAGATGCGCGCAGAGATCAAGCGGTTGCACAACCGGCTTGGCGTGACGTCGGTTTATGTGACCCACGATCAGGTCGAGGCGATGACCCTCGCCGACCGCATCGTGGTGATGAACAACGGTGCGATCGAGCAGGTCGGCACGCCGATGGAGCTGTTCAACAATCCTGCCAACGTCTTTGTGGCCGGGTTCCTTGGCTCTCCGCCGATGAACCAGATCAAGGGGCGCATGACCGAAACCGGCGCCGCCATCGGCAACGCCGAGGTCAAGGTGAAGGGTGCCACCGCCGCAATGGCTGGCCGCGACGTGATCGTGGGCATCCGGCCCGAGCACGTGACCCTGTCACAAGGGCCAGAGACTTCTGCCCTGCCCATCGCGCTGGACCTTGTGGAGCCGCTGGGATCCGAGGCCCTGCTGCACGCCCGCTTTGGCGAGGAAAACATGGTCTTCAAAGCGGATACGCAGGGCGACGTCACCCATCTTTCGGGCGTGACCGAAGTCCATGTGCCGTCGGATGTGGTCAAGATCTTTGACGCGGCCAGCGGCCAAGCCCTGGACCTGACCCTGGACCTGGGGGCCTGAGCGCGATGACCTCAGCCCCCTCCGACAAATCCGCACAAAAACGGAACGCCGCTACGCGGAATGACTGGCTGACGCGCACGACCGACCACCTGAAGCGCGAGTGGCAGATCTATCTGATGCTTGTGCCGACAATCATCTGGTTCATCGTGTTCCTCTACAAACCGATGTACGGCCTGCAGATCGCGTTCAAGGACTACTCGATCTTCCGCGGCGTTGCGAACAGCCCCTGGATCGGCTTTGAGCATTTCGAAACGCTCTTCTCCAACGACCAGTTCCTGCGCGCCATCAAGAACACCATCTATATCTCGGCGCTGAACCTGTTGTTCGGATTTCCGGCGCCGATCATTCTGGCGCTGATGTTCAACGAGATCCTGCACGCGACCTACAAGAAGACCGCGCAGACCATCGTCTATCTGCCGCACTTCATTTCGTCGGTGATCATCGCCGGCATCGTGATCACGGCCTTTTCGCCAACGGCCGGCATCGTGAACACGATCATGGGGTGGCTCGGGATGGACCCCGTGTACTTCCTGACGCAGCCGCAATGGTTCCGCCCGATCTTTGTCGGGACCGGCATCTGGCAGGAGGCGGGCTTTGGCTCCATCGTGTTCCTTGCGGCGATCGCCGGGGTGAACCCCTCGCTTTACGAAAGTGCGGTGGTGGACGGGGCAAACCGCTGGCAGATGATGTGGAAAATCACCATCCCGTCGATCCTGCCCACCATCCTGATCATGCTGATCATCCGCATCGGCAACATCATGGAGGTCTCCTTTGAACTGGTGATCCTGCTTTACCAGCCCGCCACCTACGAGACGGCGGATGTGGTCAACACCTGGATCTACCGTCAGGGCCTGCAGTCCGGCCAATATGACCTTGCTGCCGCGGGCGGTCTGTTCAACGCGGTTGTTGCCTTTGTCCTCGTGATGACCGCCAACACCCTGTCGCGCCGCTTTTCGCGCACGTCGCTCTGGTAAGGAGGACCAACGCATGCACGCCAATCAGACCCATATGGGCACCCGACGTGAACGCCATTGCGACAATCGCGGCCTTGCAGGTTCGGCCCCTGTCGCAAGTCGTCCCCGGATGGATCGCGCAGGAGCGGGCATGTGTCGCCCGGTTCTGCACCCTGACGCGGGCGTTTCGGGACGCGCCTCGGGGGCAGCACAGCGCCCTGTTCTGAACCGCATGGGCCCTTGTTGCTGCGAAGGTGACCCTTCCAATCGCTGCCTCGAACGGGCATCGACCCGGCGTGTCCTTCCGGAAGAAGGAACACGTCGATGATGAACTGGAACCTCTACTCGCGCGGCGACAAGGCCTTTGCCATTGCCGTCTCTGTCCTGATCGGGATGTTCACGGTCGCGACGCTCTATCCCTTCATCTATATCGCGGCGGTCTCGTTCAGTTCCGGGTTTGCCGCGCAGGCGGGCAAGGTGGTACTGACGCCCATCGACGCGACGCTGGAGGCCTACGGCTATATCCTCGTCGATCCGCAATTCTGGCTGAGCTACCGCAACACTTTCATCTACACCATCGGTGGCACGGTGATGTCGATGCTGTTCATCATACCCGGCGCCTATGCCCTGTCGCGCCCACAGTTGAAGGGACGGCGTTTCTTCAACCTCTTCATCGCCTTCACGATGTGGTTCAACGCCGGTCTGATCCCCTTCTTCCTGAACATGCGCGATCTCAACCTGCTCGACAGCATGTTCGGCATCATCCTCGCCTTCGCGGTCAACGCCTTCAACATCATCCTGCTGCGCAACTTCTTCGAGAGCATCCCCCGCAGCTTTGAAGAAGCCGCGCGCATGGACGGCGCCAATGATTTCCAGGTCCTCTGGAAGGTCTTTGTGCCGCTGTCGAAACCCGCCATCGCGACAATCACGCTGTTCTGCATCGTGTCCCGCTGGAACGGCTTTTTCTGGGCCATGGTCCTCTTGCAGAGCGAGGAAAAGATCCCGCTTCAGGTCTTCTTGCGCCACACCATTGCCAATCTCAGCGACGATGACGAATTCGCCATCGTCCAGACCGCCGCGGGCTTCAGCGCCGAGACCGTGACCGCCGCCATCATCGTCTGTTCGATCATCCCCGTGCTGATCGTCTACCCGTTTATCCAGAAGTACTTTGAGAAGGGCATCCTGCTCGGGGGTGTCAAGGAATGACAAAGAACCGCATAAGGGAGGAACTCATGCGCAAACTCAGTCTAATGGCAGCTCTGCTGGCCGGTACGGCGGTGGCGACACCGACGCTGGCAGACGGGCATCTGCAAATCGTCGAGGGCGACCCGCTGGAACTGACGATCCAGATGAACCACCGCGCCTATCCGGTCTATGAAGAAGACTGGCCCGTTGAACAGGCCGCCCGTGCCATGACAAACGTGCACCTCGTTGACGTGACCGTTGGCGCCAACATGCGGACGGATTCCGAGAACACCGGTCGCACCGAGGCACTGAACCTGATGCTGGCGGGTGGCAATATCCCCGACATCGTCGGCTCCAGCCGGATCAAGGATTTCGTGAACCAGTACGGTCCCGAAGGCGCCTTTATCCCGCTCAACGATCTGATCGAAGAGCACGCGCCGAACCTGAAGGCCTATTTTGACGAACGCCCGGAAATCGCCTCCGCGATCTCTGCCGCGGACGGCAACATGTACTACATCCCCTACCTGCCCGACGGCAAGTACGGCCGCGCCTATTGGATCCGCACCGACTGGTTGGATGCGCTGGGTCTTGACGTGCCTGAGACGGTCGAAGAGTTCGAAGCCGCCCTGCGCGCCTTCAAGACACAGGATCCCAACGGCAACGGCATCGCGGACGAAGTGCCCTACTTTGCCCGCCAGTGGCCGGAGCTCATCCGTCTTGTCACGCTCTGGGACGGTCGGTCCTCCGGGTCTGACACCTACCACGACTTCTACGTCGACGACGGCATGCTCAAGCACCCCTACGCAGGCGAAGGCTACCGCGAAGGCATCAAGAACCTCGCGCGCTGGTATGCCGAGGGCCTGATCGACGCGGAAATCTTTACCCGCGGGTCCTCTGCGCGTGACTTCCTGCTGTCGGAAAACCTTGGCGGCGCGACCCATGACTGGTTCGCCTCCACTTCGGGCTACAACCGCCTGTCCTCCGAGATCGAAGGCTTTGAATTCAAGGCCATGGCCCCACCGGCCTCGATCTCTGGCAAGCGCGTCGAAGAGCACCGCCGCATCCCGATCAAGCCCGACGGCTGGGCCATTGGCCACACCAACGAGCACCCGGTCGAGACGATCAAGTACTTCGACTTCTACTTCACCGAGGAAGGCCGTCGTCTCGCCAACTTCGGCGTCGAGGGCATGCATTACGACATGGTCGACGGCAAGGCGATCTTCAAGCCCGAGTTCCTCGACCAGGGCCCGGTGAACCGGTCGCTGTACCAAGTCGGTGCACAGCTTCAGGGCCGTGGCTACTTTCAGGACTACGGCTACGAGATCCAGTGGTCGAACGAGTTCGCACTCGAAGGCATCGCGCTCTATGACGAAGGCGACTACCTGATCGACCAGTTCCTTGGCGTCGCATTCAACCCCGAAGAGCAGAAGATCTACGACCGCTCCTGGGGCTCCGTGCGCGACTACATGCTGGAGCGTCAGCAGGGCTGGATCCTCGGCAACGGCGACGTCGAAGCGGATTGGGACGACTATCAGGCACAGCTCAAGAAGCTCGGCCTCGATGACGTCCTTGCCGTGATGCAGTCGGCTTACGACCGCCAGTACAACTAAACCTTCCGGGCGCGGCGCCATTGGTGCGCCGCGCCCTTTCTCTTGCCCGGAATCCCCCATGCCTGCCGACGCTCTGCCAATTCTCGAAGAACCCAAGGCTGGTCGCCTGACCATCCAGTATGGCCCCGACGCCGAGACCGAGATTGTCGAGAACCCGCCCCGGTTCACTTGGTTGCCGGTGATCGACGACGACGCGCGCTATGTGCTGCGCATCTCGGCTGACCCCACCTTCCCGGAAGCGCAGACGCAGGTCCATGGCGACATCCCGCTGAATTTCTTTACCCCGGACCGCGTGCTACCCGCTGGCACGCATCACTGGTCCTATGCGACATGGGACAACGGCGCGCCCTCCAGCAGCTGGAGCGCCGCGCGCAGGTTCACCGTCGCGCCCGACCTGCCGCAAACCCCCCTGCCCCCGCGCGCCGACCGTCTCGCGGGCTGCACCACTGCCCATCCGCGCCTGTGGATGACGCCGGACCGGCTGGCGCCTTTCATGGCCGCAGTAGCGGCGGATCCGACCCATTGCAGCTGGTCGACCTTCTACGAGAAATCCGTCCTGCCATGGATGGACCGCGATGTGATACGAGAGCCCGCCGGCTATCCCGGTCACAAGCGCGTCGCCTCTGTCTGGCGGCAGACCTACATCGACCTCCAGGAGGTCTGGTACGCGATCCGTCACCTCGCCATCGCTGGCCGCGTGACCGGCGATGCCGCCATGACCCAGCGCGCCAAGGACTGGCTGCTGGAGGCCGCCTCATGGGACCCGATGGGCGTGACTTCGCGTGCCTATACCGACGAATGGGCCTACCGCGTGTGCAACGCCCTCGCCTGGGGGTACGACTGGCTGCACGACGATCTGAGCGAAGCAGAACGCGCCACGGTCCGCGCCGCCCTGCTGATCCGCACCCGCGACATTGCCGAGCACGCGATCCAGAACGCAAAGATCCACCTATTTCCCTATGACAGCCACGCCGTGCGTTCCGTCTCGCTGACGATCGTTCCGGCCTGCATTGCGCTTCTGGGGGATGACGACGCGGACGAGGCGCGGGACTGGCTGCACTACTGCATCGAATTCCTCACGACGGTCTATTCCCCTTGGGGCGATGACGACGGCGGATGGGCCGAGGGCACGAACTACTGGATGATGGGCATGGCCTATCTGATCGACGCTGCGAACCGCTTGAAATCCTTTGCCGGGATCGATCTGTACACACGCCCCTTCCTGCAGAACACCGGGGATTTCCCGCTCTACTGCAAGGCGCCCAACACCCGCCGCGCGACCTTTGGCGATGACAGCACGCAGGGCGATCTGCCGGGCATCAAGATCGGGTTGAACCTGCGCCAGTTCGCAGGCGCCACCGGCAAGGGCGCCTACCAGTGGTACTGCGAAGAGAACCTTCGGCTGAACCCTGGCACCGAGATGGCCTTTTACAACTGGGGCTGGTGGGACACCAATTTCGACGAGCTTGTCTTCCAGACCGATTTCCCGGTGGTCGAGGCCACGCCCCCCGAGGACGGCTTGCGCCACTTCAAGGGCATCGGCTGGGTTGGCGTGCAGCACGCCATGGACGACCCGGACAACCACATCCAGTTCGTGTTCAAATCCTCGCCTTTTGGCTCGATCAGCCACAGTCACGGCGATCAGAACGCCTTTTGTCTTTCCGCCTACGGCGAGGATCTCGCGATCCAGTCGGGGCATTACGTTGCCTTCAACTCCACCATGCACCGCAACTGGCGGCGGCAGACCCGGTCCAAGAACGCGATCCTGATCAACGGCAAGGGCCAATACGCCGAGAAGGACAAGTCAAAGGCGATGGCCGCCACGGGCAAGATCCTCTGCGCCGAAGAACGCGAGGATCACATCTTTATCCATGGCGACGCCACCGCCGCCTACCAGAGCCTCTCTCCGGAAGTGACGCGGGCCGAGCGCGAGATATACTTTGTGCAGAACAACTATTTCGTCATCGTCGACAAGGTCGATGCCGAGACACCAGTCACGGTGGATTGGCTGCTGCACGCAAACGCACCGTTCGAACTGGGCAAAAGCTCTTTCCGCAACACGCAGGAACGCGCGGGCTTTTACGGCCAGGTGGTCTGGTCCGAGGCAGGCAAGCCGGAAATCACCCAGCACACCGGGTTCCCCGACGTTGACCCGGTTGACTACGAAGGGTTGCCCGTAAGCACGTTTTTGACAGCGAAGTACCCGGCTGCCACGCGACACCGGATCGCAACGTTACTGGTGCCTTACCGCTGCGACGCCCCGAAGCGGATTTTCAACTTCATGGATGATCAGGGCTATGACGCTGATCTCTATTTCACCGATGCCGATGAGAACACCTTCAAGGTGGTTCTGAAAAAACTGGCAAATACCTGACGCGATAGGAAGGACCGACATGAAACTTGCAGGAAAAACAGCCATCGTCACCGGTGGCGGGCGCGATATTGGCGCCGCTGCCGCCATCAAGCTGGCCTCCGAAGGCGCGAATGTCGCCATCAGCTACTTTGCCAGTTCGACAGGCGCTGACGCCACCGTGGCCAGCATAGAGGCCGCAGGCGGCAAGGCGATTGCCGTGCAGGCGGACCTGAGCAAACAAGAGGGCGTCGACGCATTGGTCAACAAGACCGTCGAGACCTTTGGCGGTGTGGATGTGCTGGTCAACAATGCCGGCGGCCTTGTGGCCCGCAAGACCATGGCCGAGATGACGCTGGACCACTGGCGCGAGGTGATGGATCTCAACCTGACCTCGACCTTCATGGTGACGAAGGCCGCGCTGGCGCATATGAAGACCGGCACGATCGTCAATCTCGCCTCGCAGGCGGGGCGTGATGGCGGCGGCGCAGGTGCGGTTCCCTATGCCACGTCAAAGGGCGCCGTGATGACCATGACCCGCGGTCTTGCCAAGGAACTCGGACCGGAGGTGCGCGTCAACGCGCTTTGCCCCGGCATGATCGACACCGATTTCCACAACGTGCACACGCCCGATGCGGGCCGTCGCGGTTTCGAAGCCGCCGCCCCGGTCAAGCGGCAGGGCCACGTCGAAGACACCGCCAACCTTGTGCTGTTCCTCGCCTGTGACGACAGCGGGTTCATCACCGGGGCCAATATCGACATCAACGGCGGCATGCTGTTCTCGTAAGGGGCTCGGAATGTCAGAATTTCCCATCGTCCCCACCGGGGACAACGTCAGCCGACAGGTGCTGTCTGATCATCCCGACATGATGGTCGTCGCCTTCCGCTTTGCCGCGGAAGGCGCCATCGGGGCGCTGCATGATCATCCACATGTTCAGTCGACCTATGTCGAAAGCGGGCGCTTTCGGTTCACGGTCGGCGAAGAAGAGCGCGAAGTCGGTCCGGGAGACAGCTTTGTCATCCCGTCCAGCCTGACGCATGGCTGCGTGTGCCTTGAACCCGGCACGCTTGTGGATTGCTTTACGCCGCGCCGGGACGACTTCCTCTAGACCGACGTGTCCTCGTTGAACTTTCCGGACAAGGCAGCAGCAGTTGCGATAATTGCCCGGGGCGGACAGAAACCATGCAACACCCCGCGTCCTGCACAGGCGTGGGGTGTTTGCTGGTCGTGACGGCTGCCAGGCGGGTACGGGACCTGTTCTTGCAAGAGTGGCGCGCGTTGCCATCGGTGCACCGCGGATTTTGTATGTTTCGGCCTGCGCGGGCTGGTCCAGATCACCGGATGACGCCCTTGCTTTCAGATTTTCGGCCAAAGCCGTGCCTCAATGGCAAGGGGCCTGTTTGCTTGGCTGCCGATCGTATGATCGCCCCCGCATCGCCCCCGCACATGAGCGGTCATACTTGGGGCCGCGACCCGGTTCACCGGAGCGCCCGCCTTACCGACCATTCCAAGCCCGGTCCGCTTCCCTGTGCAGGCGGAAAACAGATGACAGACCCCGGGCGTTGGGCCATCATCCGGAAACCATGTTCCATATGGCGGCACAACTGGGGTGACGAGCACCATGCGCAGGGCACTGACGGCAAGTCATTGGGGCATCGGTGTGGCCACTGTCGAGGGCGACCGCCTCTTGCGGGTCGAAGGGCATCCCGACGATCCGGCCCCGTCGCCCATCAACGCCAACATCGCCAGCAGCCTCGCCGGACGCGCCCGCGTGCGCCGCCCCGCCGTTCGCAAAAGCTGGCTCGACGGTGCCCGCGGCGCCGTGCCCCGCGGGCAGGACAGCTTTGTCGAAGTGTCGTGGGACCGGGCGCTCGACCTTGTGGCGGCTGAACTGCACCGCGTCCGGGCAACCCACGGCAACACAAGCCTTTTTGCCGGCTCTTACGGCTGGTCCAGCGCCGGCCGGTTCCACCATGCGCAAAGCCAGCTCAAGCGGTTCCTCAACACCATCGGTGGCTTTGTGCGCTCTGAAGGGAACTACAGCTATAACGCCGCGCTGGAGTTGATGCCCCACATCGTCGGCCCGTTCCGAGCCCATGTCGCACAAGCCACGCGCTGGTCGGTGATCGCCCGCCACAGCGATCTGGTCGTGATGTTTGGCGGCATGGCGCTGCGCAACACGCAGGTCAGTGACGGCGGTGTCTCGCGCCACAGAATGGCGGACAACCTGATGGCCTGCGCCCGCGCCGGGGTCTCTTTTGTGAACATCAGCCCGATGCGCACGGACGCCCAGGATGCGCTGGCCGCCGACTGGATCCCGGCGATACCCGGAACCGACACGGCGCTGATGATGGGGCTCGCGCACTGCCTGCTGGACGAGGACCTGCACGACCGCGCCTTTCTGGACCGCTACACCGTGGGTTTCGCCAAGGTCGAGGCCCACCTGCGCGGCACCACCGATGGCGTGGCCAAGGACGCCACCTGGGCCGCCGGGCTGACCGGCGTGCCGGCGGACCAGATCCGCGCGCTTGCCCGTCGCATGGCCAAGGGGCGCACCATGATCAGTGTCGCGGCGGGCGTGCAGCGGACCGATTACGGCGAACAACCCATGTGGATGGCCGTGACCCTCGCCGCGATGCTGGGTCAGATCGGCTTGCCCGGCGGCGGCTACACGGTGGGCTACGGCGTCAACGGCAACGTCGGCAACATGGAACGGCTGTTTCGCGCAGGCTCGCTGCCGCAGGGCCAGAACCCGGTCGAGGATTTCATTCCTGTGGCCATGATCAGCGACATGCTCCTGACCCCCGGTGCCCCCTACCCCTATCAAGGCACACGCCGGGTGCTGCCGGATATCCGGCTGCTGTGGTGGGCGGGCGGCAATCCCTTTCACCATCATCAGGATCTCAACCGCCTTCACCGGGCCTTCCAGACCCCGGAGACCGTGATCGTGAATGAACTCAACTGGACCGCCACGGCACGCCACGCGGACATCGTCCTGCCCGTCGCTGCACCGCAGGAGCGCACGGATTTCGGCGCAGGCCGGTCCGACGATGCGCTGGTGCCAATGCCGCAGCTTGTGCCACCACCCGGTGAGGCCCGGGCAGAGTATGACATCTTTGCCGATCTGGCCGCGCGGATGGGCACCCAGCAGGAGTTTACCGAGGGCAAGACCAGCGACGACTGGCTGCGCGCGCTCTGGGAGACGACGCGTCAGAATGCCCGCGCCCACGATATGGCCTTGCCCGACTGGGAAAGCTTTCTCGATGGCGGGGTCATCACCCTGCCGGATCCCAGCCCCGATCAGGTTTTCCTCGCCGATTTCCGGCGCGATCCAAAGGCCCATGCCCTGCCCACGCCCAGTGGCCGGATCGAGCTTTTCTCGCAAACCATCGCGGATTTCGACCTTCCCGATTGCCCCGGCCATCCCAGCTGGCATCCGCCGCGCGACCGCAGCACCGGGGCGTTCCCGCTGGCCTTGTTGTCCGGCCAGCCGGAAACCCGACTGCACAGCCAGTTGGACAATGGCGCCTATAGCCTCAGCGCCAAGATCGCGGGACGCGAACCCGTGCTGATCCATACAGACGACGCCGCCGCGCGTGGCATCAGCGACGGTGATATTGTCGAGTTGTGTAACACCCGCGGGCGCTGTTTGGCCGGGGCGCGGCTGACGGCGGATATCCGTAGGGGCTGCGTGTTCCTCTGGACGGGGGCCTGGTACGATCCGGACTTCTCTGAACCCGATCTGCGCGATCGGCATGGCAACCCCAATGTCCTGACGCATGACCTGCGCACGTCGACCCTGACGCAAAGCCCATCGGCGCATTCCGCCATGGTCGATGTCAGACGATTGACCACACCCCCACCACCGGTAGAGGTGCACGAACCACCCCTGTTCGCCTCCGCCGATCCCACGGAACCGGACACCCATTGAGCCTGCCCTCTTCCGCCACGGAGGCGGGCGAACGCCAGACGCGGGCACGGGATGCGCCGAGCCCCCAAGACACCAGGCCGGAGACCAGATGACAGACTCGCCCCCAAAGACGCCCAAGGTCGATTCAACCCTGTCCAAGGGGCTCTTGATTCTGGAAACGCTGGCAAATTCTGCCGACGGAAAGGGCGTCACAGAGCTCTCGCGCGCGTTGGGGCTGACCAAGTCGAACACGTTTCGCCTGCTGCAGACCCTGACCACGCTGGGCTATGTCCAGCACCGGCCCGACAAGACCTATGCCGCCACGCTCAAGACATGGCGGGTGGGTCGCGCGCTGGTGGAGAACCTCAATCTGCGCGAACTGGCCCGGCCGGAAATGGCCATGCTGTCCGGTGAGACCCGCGAGACCATCTACCTTGCCGTGCGCGAAAACCTGTCGATCGTCTACATCGACAAGATCGACGGCCAAAACCCGATCCGATCGTGGAACACCATCGGTGGGACCGCGCCCCTGCATTGTGTGGGCACAGGCAAGGCGATCCTTGCAGCCGACTATGCCACGCTGCGCGACCGCATCTCCGGCGCGCTCACCCGCCACACGGATCGGACCCTGACGGACATCGCCACGCTGGAGGCCGATCTGGCGCAGACCCGGCAACGCGGCTTTGCCTTTGACACAGGTGAGTTCCGCGACCGCATCCTGAGCTTTGGTG
>JBELMB010000058.1:0-2119 GCA_042088665.1 Sagittula sp. | reverse complement strand
GATTGATAACCCTGCCGAGGGGTGAACCTGCGGGAGCATTGGGCATTTCGCTCCCGGATATCAATTTGCCGAAGGACGGGATTGACCGCTTTGGCGCATTGGTCGCCGAGGCGGCACGCGCCGTTTCTGCGCGGCTCGGCCCATCCTGACCCCTGGGCGCAGGCGCCTCAAGGCAGTTGATCGCCTCCCGCGGCCTTGAAGCCCGAGGTCTGGGGCCTGGGGCCCCTTCCCGGGCCACGGACAAAACGACCGCTGTTCAGCCCTTCTTTTCCGGCATCTCGACCGGGCCGCCCTGCGCTTCCCATGTCGAAAACCCTTCCCTGAGATGCGCCGCCTCAAATCCCATGTCCTGAAGCGTCGCGACCGTCAGCGCCGAGCGCCAGCCAGACGCGCAGTGAAACACATAGGTCTTGCCCTCCTGGGCAAAGATATCCTTGTGGTAGGGGCTTTCGGGATCGACCCAGAATTCGATCATCCCGCGCGGGGCGTGAAAACTGCCCGGAATGAAGCCGCCGCGCTGCCGTTCGCGCACGTCACGGATGTCGACGACGACCAGATCCGGATCGGACAGGCGGGCGATCAGATCCGGCGTCTCAACCTCCGTGATCCGCGCCCGCGCGTTTTTGACCATCTGGGCCGAAGAAAGCTTCAGTGGGGGCATGGCGCACCTTTGTTTGGCATGTGAGTGTTCTGGTATGTGACACAAGTTTCTCAAATATTGACACGGCAAGACGCCCCATGCAACCTGCCTCCTACGCCGAGCGGCGCGCGCAAGCTGAGCCACGGTGTCTGGGTCGCGCTGTTTGGGACGCGCTGTTTGGGACGCGCAAGCCGGGGCCCACAACAAGTGGCCGGACATCTGAGGCCAACAGATCAAGGACTGGCCATGACCCAGCATAACCCGATCTCCCTCTGGGACAGTTCAGCACAGGAAACCGGCGTGCAAAACCCGATGACGGGCGACAGCACAGTGGATGTGGCCATCATCGGCGGCGGGTTCACGGGCCTGTCAACGGCCCTGCATTGCGCCGAAAAAGGCCTGTCCGCCAAGGTGATCGAGGCGCAGCAGGTCGGTCATGGCGGATCGGGCCGCAATTGCGGTCTGGTGAACGCCGCGCTTTGGCTCCCGCCGCAACAGGTGCGCGCGCAACTTGGCGAAACCTATGGCCCAAGATTCATCCGTACCTTTGGCGCAGGCCCCGCCTATGTCTTTGACCTGATCGAAAAGCACCAGATCCGCTGCGAAGCCACCCGCAGCGGGACCATCCACGCCGCCCACAGCCCCGCCGGGTTCGAAGAACTGCGCGAACGGCACGCGGAATGGCAGCGGCTGGGCGAACCGGTGGACCTGCTGGATCGCGCAGAGGTGGCCGGGCATGTTGGCTCTGACCACTTTCACGGCGGTTTGCTGGACCATCGTGCAGGCACCATCAACCCGATGGGATATTGCCGCGGACTGGCCCGGGCCGCGCTTGGCGCCGGGGCAGAGATCCACACCGGCACCCGCGCCATCCGCCTGACACGGGACGCGGACCTGTGGAAGGTGGAAACCGACAAGGGGCTGGTCACAGCGCGTTCGGTCGTCCTTGGCACCAATGCCTATACGGATGACCTCTGGCCCGGGCTGAAGCGCGTGTTCACCATGATCCACTATTTCCAGCTGGCGACCACGCCCCTGGGACCGGAGGCAGCCCATATCCTGCCGGAGCGGCAAGGGGTCTGGGACACGGGGCAGATCATGTTCAACATCCGCCGCGACAGTTTTGACCGGTTGCTGGTCGGATCGATGGGCAAGGTAGTGGGCACGCATGAGCGCGGCCTCTCGCACCGCTGGGCGCGCAAGCAGATCGCGCGGATTTTCCCGGAACTTGGCGCGCTGGATTTCGAAGAGGCATGGCACGGGCAGATCGCCATGACACCGGACCACTTGCCACGGATCCATGCGCTGGATGCCAACCTCTTTACCCCCATCGGATACAATGGGCGCGGCATCACCACCGGCACGCTCTTTGGCCGCACCATGGCAGAGTTGCTGACCGGCATGGATCACGCTGACCTGCCGCTGCCGATCACGAAGATGGCGCGGGTCGCCTCTGCCCCTTTTGTGTCGCGCCTCTAC
>JBELMB010000057.1:0-27805 GCA_042088665.1 Sagittula sp. | reverse complement strand
CGATGGTGCCGATGTTGCAGTGCGGCTTGCCGCGTTCAAACTTTTCCTTTGCCATGGATCTGGCTCCCTTTTTTCTACACGTTACGGGCGTGGCGCCCAAACGCGACGTCTAGACCTGTCGTGCCTATGTAGGCGTACCCAACCGAAATTGTAAGGTACGCCTGACACCCAGTGGTGGTTATGCGTATTTCGACTGGATCTCATCCGAGATGTTCTGCGGAACCGGATCGTAGTGCGAGAACTGCATGGTGAACTGCGCGCGGCCCGACGACATGGAGCGCAGTGTGTTGATGTAACCGAACATGTTGGCCAGCGGGACATTCGCGTTGATCGCGATGGCGTTGCCGCGCTGGTCCTGACCGGACACCTGGCCCCGACGCGACGTCAGATCGCCGATGATGCCACCGGTGTATTCCTCCGGCGTGACCACTTCGACCTTCATCATCGGTTCGAGCAGCTTCGCGCCAGCTTTGCGCATGCCTTCACGCATGCCCATCCGCGCCGCGATTTCAAACGCCAGAACCGAGGAGTCAACATCGTGGAACTTGCCATCGATCAGCGCGACCTTGAAGTCGATGACCGGGAAGCCCGCGAGAGGACCGCTGTCCATGACCGAGTTGATGCCCTTTTCAACGCCCGGGATATATTCCTTGGGCACCGAACCACCGACGATCTTGGACTCGAAGGAATAGCCTTCGCCTGCTTCTGTCGGCGAGATCACCAGCTTTACCTCGGCGAACTGACCCGAACCACCCGACTGCTTCTTGTGGGTGTAGGTGTGCTCGACCTCGTGAGAGATCGTCTCACGATAAGCCACCTGCGGGGCACCGATGTTGGCCTCGACCTTGAACTCACGCTTCAGGCGGTCGACCAGGATGTCCAGGTGCAGTTCGCCCATGCCCTTCATGATCGTCTGACCCGATTCCTGATCGGTTTCGACGCGGAACGAAGGATCCTCGGCCGCCAGACGCGCCAGACCGGCAGACATCTTTTCCTGGTCGCCCTTGGTCTTGGGCTCAACCGCGATCTCGATGACCGGATCGGGGAAGTTCATCGTTTCCAGAACCACCGGGTCCTTGACGTCGCACAGGGTGTCACCGGTCGTGGTGTCCTTCAGCCCGCCAAGCGCGATGATGTCGCCGGAACCGGCCCAATCGATCTCTTCGCGGTTGTTGGAGTGCATCATCATCATCCGGCCAACACGCTCTTTCTTCTCCTTGGTGGAGTTAAGCATGGTGTCGCCCTTGGTGAGCGTCCCGGAGTAGATGCGCACGAAGGTCAGCGAGCCGACGAACGGGTCGTTCATGATCTTGAACGCCAGACCGGAGAAAGCCATCTCGTCATCTGCGCGGCGCGGAATATCCCGGACTTCGTCTTCGTCGCCCGGCTTGAAGCCCATGTAGTCGACCACGTCCAGCGGGCTGGGCAGATAGTCAATCACAGCGTTGAGCAGCGGCTGAACACCCTTGTTCTTGAAGGCGGAGCCACCCAGCATCGGGACAAAGGCCATCTCAAGGCAGCCCTTGCGCAGCAGGGCGCGCAGGGTCGGCACATCGGGCTCTTCGCCTTCGAGGTAGGCTTCCATCGCGTCGTCGTCCATTTCGACGGCCGCTTCGATCATCTTGCCGCGCCATTCGTCGGCCTGATCCTGCAGGTCGGGACGGATGTCGTGCAGTTCCCAGGACGCGCCGAGGTCGTCGCCCTTCCAGAGCCACTCTTTCATGAGCACGAGGTCCAGCAGGCCCTCGAGCTCGGTCTCGGCACCGATCGGAATAGCGACCGGAACGGCGCGCGCGCCTGTGCGGTCCTCGACCATGGAGTGGCAGTTGAAGAAGTCAGCGCCGATCTTGTCCATCTTGTTGACGAAGACGATACGCGGAACCTTGTAGCGGTCAGCCTGACGCCACACGGTTTCAGTCTGGGGCTCAACACCGGCGTTGGCGTCCAGCACGCAGACAGCGCCATCGAGAACAGCCAGCGAACGCTCGACTTCAATGGTGAAGTCCACGTGGCCGGGGGTGTCGATGATGTTGAAGCGATGCTTTTCGGTCTGCGCGTTCTCGCCGTCCTCGGTGCGTTCCCAGAACGTGGTGGTCGCAGCAGAAGTGATGGTGATCCCGCGTTCCTGCTCCTGCTCCATCCAGTCCATGGTGGCGGCACCGTCATGCACTTCACCGATGTTGTGCGACTTGCCGGTATAGTACAAGATGCGCTCCGACGTGGTGGTCTTGCCAGCGTCGATATGCGCCATGATCCCGAAATTGCGGTAGCGATCGAGAGGGTATTCGCGTGCCATGGGTTCTGGTCCTCTGAGGAGTTCAACTCTTGCGCGGGCGCTTACCCCTCGCAACGGTCAAGTGCAAGTCATCCCGAGCGCTCTGCAGCAAGGCAAACAAAGACCGGCGGGAAGACGCCGCACCCGGAACGCCGGATGCGACGGAAAGAATTTACCAGCGGTAGTGGCTGAATGCCTTGTTGGCATCGGCCATCTTGTGCGTGTCTTCACGCTTTTTCACCGCGGAGCCACGCGATTGAACCGCGTCGATCAATTCGCCGGCGAGGCGCTCTTCCATGGTGTTTTCGTTGCGCGAACGAGACGCATTGATCAACCAGCGGATGGCCAGTGCCTCGCGGCGCTCGGGGCGCACTTCGACGGGCACCTGGTAGGTGGCACCACCGACACGGCGCGAGCGCACCTCGACCGAGGGTTTGATGTTGTCGAGCGCTTCGTGGAAAATTTCCATCGGAGCGCGCTTGACCTTGGTTTCCACCCGGTCGAGGGCACCGTAAACGATACGCTCGGCGACGGATTTCTTACCATCGTACATCAGGTTGTTCATGAACTTGGTCAGCACGCGATCGCCGTATTTGGCGTCGGGCAGCACTTCGCGTTTTTCAGCGGCGTGACGGCGGGACATTTGCGTCTCCTTGGAACTTGATCTCTACATGTCCCGGGCTTGGGCCACGGGATGACTGTATTGGATGCCGCGGGGCAAGCCCCGGGTAAGTGGCCCTTACTTCGGACGCTTCGCGCCGTACTTGGAACGCCGCTGCTTACGATCTTTCACGCCCTGGGTGTCGAGGACACCGCGCAGGATGTGGTAACGCACGCCGGGAAGGTCCTTAACACGACCGCCGCGGATCAGCACAACGCTGTGCTCCTGGAGGTTGTGGCTTTCACCCGGGATGTAGCTGATCACTTCGTAACCGTTGGTCAGACGCACCTTCGCCACTTTCCGCATGGCCGAGTTCGGCTTCTTCGGAGTCGTGGTGTAGACGCGGGTGCAGACGCCGCGCTTTTGCGGGCACTGCTCCAGGTGCTGGGACTTGGAGCGCTTGACTTTGGGCTGCCGCGGCTTGCGGATCAGCTGCTGAATCGTGGGCATATAGGATCGTTCCCCGTGCTTTTTCTCATGTCGAGCCGGCCCCGCAGGACGCGACGTTGTCTCGGGTCACCTCAATCGAGAGGTCACCGCACCAAAGGATCCACAAACGCCAAACACCCCGCACCCGATCCTGTTCCGAAGGCATCGACGCGGTTGCGTTTCAGAGGATCGGGCTTGCATCACCCGGATCTTGCGCGCAGCAGTCCTATGAAATCTCCAGGCGTCCAGAAAGCCGGACACCTTTGATTGCTGGCGCGTATAGGCGGAAGCGCGGACCTTGTCAACAGCTGCGCCTGCCCGCTCTGGACAGGCTCCGGCTGAGGGTGCAAACCTTGCGTACGCCATTGGCCAGGGACGCGCCATTTATGCAAGTGATTGGATTCTGTCGATTCTCCTACCCTGCGGAAGGCGGGTTTCAAGTCGAGCATGAAACCATTCAGGATCGCATCGCCTATCTCTATGCGCCCGACCGAATCGAAGAGCGGTTTCGCCATTTCGAAACCATCTGCCTGCCGGGTCTCAAGGCTCAGACCGATCCGGATTTCATCTTTGTCATCCTGATCGGAGAGGCCATGCCGGTGCCCTACATCGAAAGGCTTCTGGGTCTTGTGGAGGATTTTCCCCAGGCCTTTGTCGTGGCGCGACCACCCGGCCCGCACCGCAAGGTCTGTCAGGACGTCCTCAACGCGGCCCGCGACATGGCGGAGCCCTGCCTGCAGTTCCGACATGATGACGACGATGCCATCTCGGTGCATTTCGTGGAACGTCTGCGCGCCGCGGCGCAGGATTGCGCACGACTTCTGGGCAAGAACCGGTTGGTTGGCTTTGACTGGAACCGTGGCTATGTGGCGCGTCCTGACGCGCAGGGCCTGTGTGGCGAGGTTCAGGTGACGCCCTATTGGGGCGTGGCACAGGCCGTGGCTGTGCAGGCCGGAGTACGACAATCCATCATGAACTTCGGGCACAACAAGATCATGATGTTCATGCCAACGATCACTTTTACCGATGAGGTGATGTACCTGCGCGGGCACAATGATCACAACGATTCCCGCCAGAAGAAACATGTGAAGCCGCTGCCATTGCCGCGCCTCGATCCGGAAGAAGAGCGCGATGTGCAGCGTCTCTTTGGTATCGACAGCGATGCCATCCGCCGAGCCTTTGCCGAGTAGCTGGCCCGGGTTGAGGGTCGAAACCTTGGCGCATCTCAACCGGATCATAACCGAATCGCCCAAGGATAAAGGGCGGTAGGGAGCGGGCAATTCGGGCGATCTTGTTTACACTTCCTTCACCAAGATCGCAGCCGCAAACAGAAAAAGCCCCCACGAGATGAGGGGGCTTTTCCGAATGTTTGGTCGGTTGGCCGTTTATTCGCGGCTTTCCGGCGTGTCCACGATCAGCGTGTCGAACTCGCCACCACCGACGATGTCATCGATCATGTCCGGCGCTGCGAGCGCAGCGGCGGCTTCGGCCTCTTCACGACGGGCTTCGATGACCACATTGTCGCGCTCGCTGGCGATGCGGCGCACGCGCTGTGTGGCCCCACCGGTGCCAGCCGGGATCAGACGTCCCACGATCACGTTCTCTTTCAGACCGATCAGCGTGTCCTTCTTGCCCTGCACAGAGGCCTCGGTCAGCACGCGTGTCGTCTCCTGGAAGGAGGCCGCAGAGATAAAGGACCGCGTCTGCAGCGACGCCTTGGTGATCCCCAGCAAGATCGGCTCGCCCTGCGCCGGACGTCCGCCTTTGGACTCCGCCTTCTCGTTGGCCTGATCGAACTCCATCTTGTCGACGTGCTCGCCCTTCAGCAGCGTGGTGTCACCGCTGTCGAGGATCTCCCACTTTTGCAGCATCTGGCGCACGATGACCTCGACGTGCTTGTCGTTGATCTTCACACCCTGCAAGCGGTAGACGTCCTGCACTTCGTCGATCATGTAGTTCGCCAGCGCCTCGATCCCCATGATGGAGAGGATGTCATGCGGCGCCGGGTTGCCGTCCATGATGTAGTCGCCCTTCTGAACGAAGTCGCCTTCGACCACCGGGATGTGCTTGCCCTTCGGGATCATGTATTCCTTGGCATCCATGGACTCGTCGGTCGGCTCAATGCTGATCCGCCGCTTGTTCTTGTAGTCCTTGCCAAAACGCACGTAGCCGTCGATTTCCGCGATGATGGCGTGATCCTTGGGGCGACGTGCCTCAAAGAGTTCGGCCACACGCGGCAGACCACCGGTGATGTCCTTGGTCTTTGCGCCTTCGCGCGGGATACGCGCGACAACGTCACCAGCCTTCACATCCTGACCGTCTTCACAGGACAGGATCGCGTCCACGGACATCGGGTAGGTGATCGGGTTGCCCGCTTCGTTGCGCACCGGCTGGCCTTCGCTGTCTTGCAGGATGATCTCCGGCTTCAGCTCATTGCCCTTTGGTGCTGCACGCCAGTCGATCACGATCTTCTGCGTCATGCCGGTGGCGTCATCCGTCTCTTCGCGCACGGCCAAGCCGTTCACGAGATCGAGGTGCTTTGCCACGCCGTCCTTTTCCGCGATGATCGGGAGCGTGTAGGGATCCCATTCAAACAGCTTGTCACCGCGTGCGATGACCTGCCCTTCGGTGATGAACAGCTTGGACCCGTAGCCGACCTTGTGGCCCGCGATCTCTTCGCCCTGGTCGTTCAGAATCAAGATCTGCATGTTGCGGTTCATGACGATCTGTTCACCCGCAGCGTTGGAGATCAACCCCGGGTTTGCGAAAGCGATCTTGCCGTTCTGGCTGGCCTCAAGGAAGGACCGGCTGGAACCCTGAGCCACACCGCCCATGTGGAATGTCCGCATGGTCAGCTGTGTCCCCGGTTCCCCGATGGACTGCGCCGCGATGATGCCCACCGCTTCGCCCGTGTTCACGCGCGTACCACGCGCAAGGTCACGGCCGTAACAGCTGGCACAGACGCCTTCTTCGGCTTCGCAGGTCAGTGGCGAGCGGATGCGCGCCGTCAGCATGCCAGACTCCTCGACCAGATCCGCGGTGCGTTCGTCGATCAACTCGCCTTCGCGCACGATGACATCGCCGGAGATGGGATGGCACAGATCGTCTGCGGCCGTCCGGCCCAGAATGCGTTCCCCCAGAGACGAGACCACTTCACCGTCATTGATCGCCGCCTGAGCCGTGATCGCGCGATCGGTGCCGCAATCCTCCAGACGGATGATGCAGTCCTGTGCCACGTCCACGAGACGACGCGTCAGGTAACCCGAGTTCGCCGTCTTCAGAGCAGTGTCAGACAGACCCTTTCGCGCGCCGTGGGTGGAGTTGAAGTACTCCAGAACGGTCAGGCCTTCCTTGAAGTTCGAGATGATCGGCGTCTCGATGATGTCGCCATTCGGCTTTGCCATCAGGCCGCGCATCGCGCCAAGCTGCTTCATCTGCGTAACCGAGCCACGGGCCTTGGAGTGGGCCATCATGTAGACCGAGTTCGGCTCCATCTCGGCACCGTTCTCATCTTCACGCCGGGCCGAGATGGTGTTCATCATCGCCTCGGTGACCTTGTCGTTACACTTCGACCAGGCATCCACGACCTTGTTGTACTTTTCGCCCTGGGTGATCAGGCCGTCCATGTACTGCTGTTCAAAGTCCTTCACCTGGTCGCGCGTCTCGTCCACGAGTTCCCATTTGTTGTCGGGAATGACCATGTCGTCCTTGCCGAACGAGATGCCGGCCTTGAACGCTTCGACAAAGCCGAGGCGCATGATCTGATCACAGAAGATCACGCTCTCTTTCTGGCCACAGTAGCGGTAGACTGTGTCGATGACAGTCTGCACGTCACCCTTGCGCAGCAGCCGGTTCACCAGCTCGAACGGCGCCTTGGCATTGAGCGGCAGAAGTTGCCCCAACCGCACGCGACCCGGGGTGGAGTCGACCCGTTGCCAGACCTCCTGGCCCTCGGCATCGATCTGCTTGACCCGGCACTGGACCTTGGCGTGCAGGTGCACCTCATCGGAATCCAGCGCGTGCTGCACTTCTTCCGGTGAGGAAAAGACCATGCCTTCGCCCTTCATGCCATCGCGGGCAATGGTCACGTAGTAGAGGCCAAGGATCATATCCTGCGACGGCACGATGATCGGTGCGCCGTTGGCGGGCGACAGAACGTTGTTCGTCGACATCATCAAGACGCGCGCTTCAAGCTGGGCCTCAAGGCTCAGCGGCACGTGCACGGCCATCTGGTCGCCATCAAAATCCGCGTTGAAGGCAGAACAGACCAACGGGTGCAGCTGGATTGCCTTGCCTTCGATCAGCGTGGGCTCAAAGGCCTGGATGCCCAGACGGTGCAGCGTCGGCGCGCGGTTCAGCAACACCGGATGCTCGCGGATGACCTCGTCGAGGATGTCCCAGACTTCGGGGCGCTCTTTCTCGACCAGCTTTTTCGCCTGCTTGACGGTGCTGGACAGACCCTTTGCCTCAAGCCGCGAATAGATGAAGGGTTTGAACAGTTCCAACGCCATCTTCTTTGGCAAACCGCATTGGTGCAGCTTCAGCTCCGGCCCGGTCACGATGACCGATCGACCGGAGAAGTCGACACGCTTGCCCAAGAGGTTCTGACGGAAACGGCCCTGCTTGCCCTTGAGCATGTCAGACAGCGATTTCAGCGGACGCTTGTTGGCACCGGTGATGACGCGGCCACGACGGCCATTGTCAAAGAGCGCATCAACCGATTCCTGCAACATCCGCTTTTCGTTCCGGACAATGATGTCCGGCGCGCGCAACTCGATCAGGCGTTTGAGACGGTTGTTCCGGTTGATCACGCGGCGGTACAGATCGTTGAGGTCGGACGTCGCGAAACGCCCCCCGTCCAGCGGCACCAGCGGGCGCAATTCTGGTGGGATCACCGGTACGACGGTTAGGATCATCCATTCCGGCCGGTTGCCGGATTCAAGAAAGCTTTCCACAACCTTGAGGCGCTTGATGATCTTCTTGGGCTTCAACTCGCCGGTGGCTTCCTTGAGGTCCGCGCGCAGGTTCTCTGCCTCGTTCTCTAGGTCGATGGCGGCCAGCATTTCGCGGATCGCTTCGGCACCGATATTGGCGGTGAAGGCGTCCATGCCATATTGGTCCTGCGCGTCGAGGAACTCTTCCTCGGTCATCATCTGACCATAGGCAAGATCCGTCAGGCCCGGCTCGATCACCACGTAGTTCTCGAAGTAGAGTACCCGCTCGAGATCACGCAAGGTCATGTCCAGCATCAGGCCGATGCGCGAGGGCAGCGACTTGAGGAACCAGATGTGCGCACAGGGAGCCGCCAGTTCGATGTGGCCCATGCGCTCGCGGCGGACCTTTTGCAGCGTGACTTCAACACCGCATTTTTCGCAGACAACGCCGCGGTACTTCATGCGCTTGTACTTGCCGCAGAGGCATTCGTAATCCTTGATCGGGCCAAAGATCCGCGCGCAGAAGAGGCCGTCACGCTCTGGCTTGAACGTACGGTAGTTGATGGTTTCGGGCTTCTTGATCTCGCCAAAAGACCACGAAAGGATCCGTTCCGGAGACGCGAGTGAGACCTTGATCTCATCAAAGGTCTTCACCGGAGCAACGGGGTTGAACGGGTTGTTGGTCAGTTCCTGGTTCATTTTCAGGCTCCTTTCAGAGCGGAGATCACCAGAGATCTATCACGCTCAATAACCCAGAGAGGGCTGCTAAAGAGAGTACGGCGAAGACCACCGACATAAGTAGAGAGAAGCGCCTTCTGTGCACCCGAAAGTCTCGCCAACCGGCTATTGTGCTGACGATACCCACCGACAGCACAAAAGCGATTAACAAAACGAATGGGAACAGCATTGGCAAGTCTTTTCGCTACATAGGGCCGATCGAGTGTCAAACTCACTCATCCTCCTCCGCATCCAGGAGTTCCATGTTGAGGCCCAGGCCGCGGACCTCTTTGACGAGAACGTTAAAGCTCTCTGGCACGCCGGCCTCAAAGTTGTCCTCACCTTTGACGATCGACTCGTAGACCTTGGTCCGGCCTGCGACGTCATCCGACTTCACCGTCAGCATTTCCTGCAGGGTATAGGCGGCGCCGTAGGCTTCAAGTGCCCAGACTTCCATCTCCCCGAAACGCTGGCCGCCGAACTGCGCCTTACCACCCAGCGGCTGCTGTGTGACCAACGAATAGGGCCCGGTCGAGCGCGCGTGGATCTTGTCATCCACGAGGTGGTGCAGTTTGAGCAGGTACTTCACGCCAACGGTGACCTTGCGCGAGAATTGCTCCCCGGTGCGGCCATCGAACAGATCGCTCTGCCCGCTGTCGTCAAAGCCCGCGCGCAGGAGCGCGTCGTTCACGTCCGCCTCTTTCGCACCGTCAAAGACCGGTGTGGCAATCGGCACGCCACCGACAATGTTGCCCGCAGCTTCGACCAACAGATCCTCGGACATCGGCGCCAGGCCCTCATCGTAGACCTCATCGCCATAGGCGTTGCGCAACGCCTCGCGCACCGGGGTCAGGTCGCCAGAGCGGCGATAGTCCTGCAAGGCCTCGTCAACCTTGATCCCCAGCATCCGCGAGGCCCAGCCCATGTGGGTTTCGAGGATCTGGCCGACGTTCATGCGTGAGGGCACGCCCAGCGGGTTCAGGCAGAAGTCGACCGGCGTTCCGTCACCAAGGAAGGGCATGTCCTCCATTGGTACGACGCGCGAAACGACACCCTTGTTGCCGTGACGGCCAGCCATCTTGTCGCCCGGCTGCAGCTTGCGCTTCACGGCGATGAAGACCTTGACCATCTTCATCACGCCAGGGGGCAGATCGTCGCCACGGCGGACCTTTTCGACCTTGTCCTCGAACCGCGCGTCAAGCGCCCGCTTTTGCACTTCGTATTGCTCGTGCAAGGCTTCGATGTGCTTGGCGTCCTCTTCCTCACCCAGTGCCAGTTGCCACCACTGACCGCGGGTCAGCGTCTGCAACAGATCCTCGTTGATTTCAGAGTTGGACCGCACGCCCTTGGGACCTTTGACCGCCACCTTGCCAAGTAGCATCCCCTTGAGACGCGCATAGATGTTGCGGTCCAGGATCGCGAGTTCGTCGTCGCGGTCGCGGGCAAGCGCTTCGATCTCTTCGCGCTCGATCTGCAGGGCACGTTCGTCTTTTTCCACCCCGTGACGGTTGAAGACGCGGACTTCGACGACGGTACCATAGTCCCCCGGCTTCACCCGCAGCGAAGTATCGCGCACATCCGATGCCTTCTCCCCGAAAATGGCGCGCAGGAGCTTTTCTTCCGGCGTCATCGGGCTTTCACCCTTCGGAGTGATCTTGCCGACGAGGATATCGCCCGGCTCCACATCGGCACCGATGTAGACGATCCCCGCCTCGTCGAGGTTGCGCAAAGCTTCCTCGCCGACGTTGGGAATGTCCCGCGTGATCTCTTCCGGGCCAAGCTTGGTGTCCCGCGCCGCCACTTCGAATTCCTCGATGTGGACAGAGGTGAACACGTCATCCTTGGCGATCCGCTCGGAAATCAGGATACTGTCTTCGTAGTTGTAGCCGTTCCACGGCATGAACGCGACGATGACGTTCTTGCCCAGAGCGAGTTCACCGATGTCCGTCGACGGACCGTCTGCGATCACCTCGTCCTTGCGGACTTCCTGACCGACCTTCACCAATGGCTTCTGGTTGATACAGGTGTTCTGGTTGGACCGCTGGAACTTGCGCATGCGGTAGATGTCCACGCCCGCATCGCCCAACTCCAGATCGGAGGTTGCCCGGATCACGATCCGCTGCGCATCGACCTGGTCGATGATTCCGCCACGCTTTGCCAGCACCGCGGCGCCGGAATCGCGCGCCACGATCTCTTCGATCCCGGTGCCGATGATCGGCGCTTCGGATCGCAGGGTGGGCACGGCCTGACGTTGCATGTTCGACCCCATAAGGGCGCGGTTTGCGTCGTCGTTTTCAAGGAACGGGATCAGCGATGCCGCAACAGAGACCAACTGCTTGGGCGAAACGTCGATCAGGTCCACGGTTTCCGATGGCGCCAGCGTGTAATCGCCAGACTTCCGGGTCGACACGAGATCGTTGTTGAAGCGACCGGCTTCATCCAGCGACGCGTTGGCCTGTGCCACGGTGTGCCGCATCTCTTCGGTGGCGGACATATAGTGCACTTCATCCGTCACGTGCCGGTCCTTGACCACACGGTAGGGCGTTTCGATAAAGCCGTATTTGTTCACCCGCGCAAAGGTCGCGAGGCTGTTGATCAGACCAATGTTCGGCCCTTCCGGCGTCTCGATCGGGCACATCCGGCCATAGTGCGTCGGGTGCACGTCGCGCACCTCAAAGCCCGCGCGTTCACGCGTCAGACCGCCCGGTCCAAGCGCCGAGAGGCGACGCTTGTGCGTCACTTCGGACAGCGGGTTGGTCTGGTCCATGAACTGCGACAACTGGCTGGAGCCAAAGAACTCACGCACCGCCGCCGCGGCAGGCTTGGCGTTGATGAGATCCTGCGGCATCACCGTGTCGATCTCGACGGAGGACATACGCTCCTTGATGGCGCGCTCCATCCGCAAGAGGCCCACACGGTACTGATTTTCCATCAGTTCGCCGACGGAACGGACACGACGGTTGCCGAGGTGGTCGATGTCGTCGATGTCGCCCTTGCCGTCGCGCAGCTCCACCAAAGCCTTGATACATTTGACAATATCGTCACGATCCAGGGTCCGCTGGGTGTCTTCCTTCTCGAGCGCGAGACGCATGTTCATCTTGACCCGGCCAACAGCCGACAGGTCGTAACGCTCAGAGTCGAAGAACAGCGTGTCAAAGAGGGCCGAGGCCGCCTCGACGGTGGGCGGCTCGCCCGGGCGCATGACACGGTAAATGTCCAGCAGCGCGGTGCTGCGGTCCAGGTTCTTGTCCTGCGCCATGGTGGTGCGCATGTAGGGGCCGACGTTGACGTTGTCGATGTCCAGCACGGGGATCTCGGTCACGCCCGCGTCCAGCAGCTCCTTCAGCGTGCCGCCGGAGACTTCGCCATCCTTGTCGACGGTCCATGTCAGCTCGTCGCCGGCTTCGACATAGATCGCGCCGGTGTCTTCGTTGATCATGTCCTTGGCGACGAATTTGCCGACGATCTGGTCAAAGGGCACCAGAAGGTTCTGCACCTTGCCTTCGTCGATCAGCTTTTTCACCGCGCGCGGCGTGACCTTCTTGCTGGCCTCGCCAATGACTTCACCGGTATCCGCATCCACGAGATCAAAGGTCGGGCGGGTGCCACGCACGCGCTCCGGGAAGAACTTCGTCGCCCAGCCTTCGCCGCGGCGATACTCATAGTTCACCGTCTCGTAGTAGGCATCCATGATGCTTTCCTGATCGAGACCCAGCGCGTACAGCAGCGTGGTCACCGGCAATTTGCGGCGACGGTCGATACGGGCAAAGACCACGTCCTTGGCATCGAACTCGAAGTCCAGCCAGGACCCGCGGTAAGGAATGATCCGGCAGGCAAACAGCAATTTGCCCGAGGAATGCGTCTTGCCCTTGTCATGGTCAAAGAACACACCCGGCGAACGGTGCATCTGGGACACGATCACACGCTCGGTGCCGTTGACGATAAAGGTGCCGTTCGGGGTCATCAAAGGCATGTCGCCCATGAAGACATCCTGTTCCTTGATGTCCTTGACCGACTTGGCGCCGGTGTCTTCGTCCACATCAAACACGATCAGGCGCAGCGTGACCTTCAGCGGGGCGCTGTAAGTCATGTCGCGCTGCATGCACTCCTCTACGTCGTACTTCGGCTTTTCAAGCTCGTAGTTGACGAACTCCAGCACGGCGGTCTCGTTGAAATCCTTGATCGGAAAAACCGACTGGAAGACACCCTTGATCCCTTCGCCATCTTGCGGGCTGGGTTGATCACCGGACTGTAGGAACAATTCGTAGCTGGATTTCTGAACCTCAATGAGGTTCGGCATCTCAAGAACTTCACGGATCTTGCCGAAATACCGGCGGAGGCGTTTCTGACCGAGGAAGCTTTTCGCCATGAGGGGAGGACCCTTTCGATTTTTTCTCTGCCCTACCGCGCGCTGCCGGGGCCACAGCGCACAGGTTTGTCAGTGACGGCAGACAAAAGATCCATTCTCGGCCCGCGTCCCACCGCGGCCCACTCGATCTTGATGTCCTGCCTGGGAAAGCCCCTTGCGAAAAAGGGGCTTGCCAAGGCATGGGCGTCTGTTGACGAAGTTCGTTGATATGAGGGGCATGTGTCAGTTTTACAATGGTCGCGCGCCCTCCTGCCGAAACGGCTCAAAAACGGGTTCGAATCAATCGAACCCGGCCGAGCCTTCCGGATATGCGGTGAAGCGCGCATTGGCAAGTCCCCCCGGGGGAGATTTGCCCTGATCCACACGCGATCGAGGATGACAAAAACTCGTCCTCAGGTCAAGTTTGGATACGCCGAAGGTTAATGCGGTGACGAAGCGACGCGGCCCAGCCGCCATCACCACAGGGATGTCGGGACATCCTGCGCGAAAATCTACATCTCAAAGGCCAGTTTTCGATGACGCGCAATGCGCCCGACGATGCGTTTCTGCAATGGGGGCGCGGGGATGGTCTGGGTTGTGTGGCTCGGTTGAGTCAACAGGCCGGGAAAGATCAGCTGGATCTCCAGAAGCGCCTACGCGCCCAGTGAGTGCCGCGCCTGCGGGCCCAGAAACAGCGATTCAGACAGGGCGCCTTCGACAAAAACCAACTCGTGGCTGTCGAGCATGAAATGAACGTAGGTCACTTCGTCCAGAGTGTTCAGCTGGTCGATCCCCGGCAAAGCCAACAGTTTTTTGGCCGCCACCAGCACCTCTGGCGTCCCACAAAGCCGCCGCGCCACTTCGGATCGCAACAGAATGCGGTGCTGCGGCGACACGCAAAGCGCCCGGGTCGGCATGCCGGGACCCAGCGCGCTTGGCCCGATGCGGATCGGGGCCAGGGCGGGTGTCACCGAAAGGCTGCGCCGCCCCACCCAACGCACGGGCATCAAACCGCGGTCACGGGTGTGCACAAGATCGCCGGGCTGCAAGTCCTGCACAGGTCTGGGGCCTGCCCCGGTCAACACACGGCTGCCCGCCACATAGCAGACGGCATTGTCGCAATCGGCCCGCTCAGCGCCCAGGCCCGCAGCGCGCGACACCAAAAGCTTGTCGAGGGAAAGCGCCTTGATCGGACCGGCTTCCATGGCAGCCTGATCAGCATTCTCGCTCATTTCCGGCGCCCAGTAGGTGTTGCCACTGGTGTCCTGAAACACGACCGCCGATATGGTGGCCGTCGATCCGTCAAAATAGGTGATCGTCGCCTCGTAGACCGCCACGGAATCAAACGACTGGTCCGCCCCTCCGTCTATGCGGAACGTGTCATTTGCCTTGGCGTTCTGATCATAGGCGCCGCTTCTGCCGCCCTCCGCCCCTTTTGACCCCGGCGAGAACTTCACGAACCGATCCAGAAGACCGTCGTCACCGCCGCCAAACGAACTGCCGGTCAGGGCGTTGGCATTTTCGGCAGTGTAGTCGCCTTCCCTCGTGTCCATATCCGCGAGTTTCCCGAGGGAAACAACTTTGAAGGAGGTTACCATGAGCCATCCGTTGAAGTGACGCTGATCTCCTCACAGCAGCGGGACGTGAGGGATCACAAGGATAACGGGAGGCTTCGAAAAACGGGTTTATCTACAGGGTCTTTTGGCCCCAAAATAGATTCAATTCACTGCAAGTTTTACGGTCTTGGGGAACGCTTGTGCCCATTGTCCCGCACAAATCATCCGCCATGAGGCAGGCACGAAAAAGGGCGCTCCAACCGGAACGCCCTTTGTATCGCAGGATCGACCCAATTACTTGAGTTCGACTTCCGCACCAGCTTCTTCGAGCTTTTTCTTGAGCTCTTCGGCTTCGTCCTTGGAAACGGCTTCCTTGACGGGCTTGCCGCCAGCTTCGACCAGTTCCTTGGCTTCTTTCAGGCCCAGGCCGGTGATAGCGCGGACTTCCTTGATGACGTTGATCTTCTTCGGGCCAGCGGCCTTCAGGATCACGTCAAACTCGGTCTTTTCCTCTTCGGCCGGGGCTGCGTCGCCGCCTGCAGGACCTGCCATCATCACTGCGCCGCCAGCGGCGGGCTCGATGCCGTACTCGTCCTTGAGGATGGTTTTCAGTTCCTGAGCTTCCAGCAGGGTCAGGCCCACGATTTGCTCAGCAAGTGCTTTGAGATCTGCCATTTTGAGACTCTTTCCGTATGTTGTGTGTGTTCCAACGTCGGGGGCATTTGCCCCCTTTGGGTCGTGAAGGATGCCTTACGCCGCTTCCTGTTTTTCCTCGATGGTCGACAGGATGGAGGCGATGTTCGAAGCAGGTGCGCCAATGGCCCCGGCGATGTTCGATGCGGGTGCGCCGATGCAGCCGACGATGGAGGCAATAAGCTCCTCGCGCGACGGCATTTTCGACACTGCATCCACACCAGCCCGGTCCAGGGTCGTGCCACCCATAGCCCCGCCAAGGATCTCGAACTTCTTGTTGTCCTTGGCAAAGTCCTCGACCACCTTGGCAGCTGCCACGGGGTCTTCGGAGAAGGTGAGCACAGTCATGCCATCGAGGTAGTCGGCAATCCCCTCTGCGGGGGTGCCCTTGACGGCAATCTTGGCGAGCCTGTTCTTGGCGACACGGACCGTAGCTTCGCCATTGCGGGCGCGCCCGCGAAGGTCCGTCATGTCGGCAACCGTGAGACCCTCGTAGCGGGCAACCACTACGACGCCAGAGCTTTCGAAGATCTGGCCGAGTTCCTCGACCACTTTCTCTTTCTGGGCTCTATCCACAGGTTTACTCCAGTTGTCGGAGCTTGCGCTCCAGGTCATGGAGGGCGGACCCTCCGGCTTTTACGTCTGCCGCGGGATGCAGCACACGAATAGTCCGATAGGGTCGACGCATCAGGATCACGGGCAACGCCCGATCCGAAAAAGATGTCTCTTCCCGTCTCAGGCAGGAATTACGGGCTGATGCCCACCCACCGTCTCGGACGACACGCACCAGACAACGAATCGCTGATGGCACGCAGGCCTGTCGCATAGACCGTTTCGCGCCAACTGCCAAGTGTGCTTGCTCTCGATCCCTGCCCTAACCTTGCCTCGATCACGGATGGCAAGGGGCGGCATGTCACGCGGCTGACCTCCTCGCAAACCTTTCGAGGGTTTCAAACAGCGTGGCCTTGGACACCGGTTTGGCCAGAACCGTGTCCATGCCGCTGGCGATATAGCTTTCGACCTGGTGTGACAAAGCATTGGCGGTGACACCGACGACAAAACTGGGGGGCCAACCCCTGTCTGCTTCGTATGTGCGAATTTCACGGGTCGCGGTCACCCCATCCATGACCGGCATCTGCACATCCATCAGGACGATTTCGCATGTGTCTCTCCTTTGCAGTGTCAGCGCTTCCTCACCGCTGTTTGCCTCGAATAACTCCGCGCCTGTGTTCTTCAGGAAACGACGCAAGATCAAACGGTTGGTTGCATTGTCATCGACGATCAGAATGCGCTTGCCGGGCAATTGCAGCCCGGCCCCAACGACCTCTGGCCCAACCGTCTGCCTGGGCATTTCCGCCTCCCGCAAAGGCATCTGACAGTAAAAGGTCGAGCCTTTGCCCAAGTGGCTGTCCAATGTGAGCCTGCCGCCCATCGCCCCGCACAATTGGCGGGAGATGCTTAGCCCAAGCCCGGTGCCGCCATGGCGCCGCGTGATGCTGGAATCCGCTTGTCCGAACGGTCTGAAGACCTTGTCTTGCGCCTCCCTGGCGATCCCCGGGCCGGTGTCCTCCACCGAAATCAGCAGCCAATCCCCCTCCGGCACCTTGCGTGCCCGGACCGTGACATGACCTTGCTCAGTGAACTTGACCGCATTGGCAATCAGGTTGTGCAGGATCTGACGCAGGCGCATCTCGTCCCCCATCACGCCGGCGGGCACATCCGGAGCGATATCCAGGTTCAGTGACAAACCCTTTTGCCGCGCCTTTGGCGCGTAGAGCGCGACGGAGGCCTCCAGCGCCGATTTCAGTACAAAGGGTTGGTCCTCAAGCTGTACCTGTCCCGCCTCAACGCGCGACAGGTCCAACACGTCGTTGATCGTGCTCAACAATACGAGGCCTGATTGGCGGATGACGTTCAAGCACTGGGTCTGATCCTTGCTTAACTGCGTTTCCGACAGTTCACTTGCCATGCCCAGAATGCCGTTGAGCGGCGTGCGGATCTCATGACTGACATTGGCCAGGAAACGGGTCTTGGCCTGATTGGCGCGCGCGGCTTCGAGCCGGGCAGCCTTTTCCCGTCGCTGAGCCCGCGCGGCAAGGTGCACTTCGGCAAGCACATAAACCATGAGGAAGCCGATCAGGAAAAACGCCGCCGCTTTCAGGTAAGATTCCGACCCATCGTTCGCGAACTTTGTAAACAAACGGCTTGCCGGGTTCTGGGTGCCGAAGTTTTGGGACCAAAGCTGACGCGACCGAATGGTCAGGGCATCCGCGTCGGCAGCAACCTGTTTGAGAGCATCCGGGTCAGGCAAAGGTTCGGCATAAATCATGCCCTCCGACTCGCGGCGAAACGCATCAAAATCATCGACCAGATCATGAAAGCCAGTGTCCCGTTCAAACCGCTCGACACGCACGACGTCGACGCGGCTCCACAACACTTCGAATCGAAGCTGCATGTTCTGCAAACTGCCCGCCCCGGAGAGGTGATCGTTGATCGAGGTGATCAGCCGCTGGCTTTCAAAATTCAGTTCACTAATCGACCAAAGCGTTGCGTTCACCTGCTGAATGGCATGCGCCTGGGTCTGAGAACGGCTCTGCTCCGTCATGTAGAGCAAAGCAGCCAGAACCACCGCTGCGAGAACGGCCGTTGTGGCGCGCACAGCGCGAGCATGTTCCCTCAGGCGGCGCATTGGGGTGGTCAGGGCCCGACTTCGATGCTCTTGAGTTGCCAGATCATGCGCGAGCTGTGCAATTCGTTCAGTTCGGACGGATCGCTGGCGGGGTAGATCACCCAAAGCGGCCCCTTGTCACGCACCCTCATCGGCTTGCCGTTTCTATCGAGGGCCAGAATGACGCCAAACGCCTCTGCATCGGTCACTGGGATCTGGATGATGTAGTCGTCCAGCGCACGCGCGTGCAGCGTGCCCTCGGAGACGCCAATCGCGTCCAGCACCGAGGCCAGCGTCGGCCCGGCAAAGGATTGAAGCCCATCACTGAACTCCGTGTAGCTTTCCACCTCGCGCCAATCCAGCGCCTCGAGCATCTCTCGGTCGAAGGTGGCGTGAACCTCGCTGTTCAGTACCAGAACATTCCCAGAAATCACGAGGATCGGATGCCCTTTGGGAGGCTCAAGGGCCCAGGTCAGGCTTGCAAAGAGAAAAATGAAAACTGAGAGAAAGATCCGCAACATACCATGGCTCCACGTCGATTCACGTGAGCATAGCGCGCAAATGCCTAACAGCCGCTTTCCACATACCCCACAACCACGTCTTTCAGAGGTGGATGTGCAGCGCGGGGTCAGAAACGCGAAAAGGCGCAATCACAAGTCGAACGCATAAAAAAGGCGGGCCGAAACCCGCCTCTTTCAATCCATTTGCCAGCGGCTCAGTTGCCGGTGGCATTCACAACGTCAAGCGTCACGCCCGGACCCATGGTGGAGCTCAGCGCGATCTTTTTCATGTAGGTGCCCTTGGCACCCGCAGGCTTTGCCGCCGAGACAGCCGCCACGAAAGCGCGGATGTTCTCGATCAGCTTGGCCTCGTCGAAAGATACCTTGCCCACACCTGCGTGTACGACACCGGCCTTTTCGGCCTTGAACTGAACCTGACCGCCCTTGGCGTCCTTGACGGCCTGTGTGACATCCATGGTCACCGTGCCCACCTTCGGGTTCGGCATCAGGTTACGCGGGCCAAGGATCTTTCCGAGACGGCCGACGATCGGCATCATGTCCGGCGTTGCAATGCAACGATCGAACTCGATGGTGCCGCCCTGAATGGTTTCCATCAGGTCCTCTGCGCCGATGATGTCAGCGCCAGCTTCCTTGGCTTCATCTGCCTTCGGGCCGCGGGCAAACACCGCAACGCGGGTCACCTTGCCGGTGCCGTTCGGCAGACCGACAACACCACGGACCATCTGGTCCGCGTGGCGCGGGTCAACGCCGAGGTTCATGGCGATTTCAACCGTCTCGTCGAACTTGGTCGAGGAGTTGGACTTGATCAGTGTCACCGCGTCTTCGACGGTCAAGTTTTCCTTGCCTTCAAAGGCCGCGCGGGCCGACTTGGCGCGTTTTCCGAGCTTTGTCATGATCTTACCCTTTCACCTCGATGCCCATCGACTTGGCGGAGCCAAGGATGATCTGCATTGCCGCCTCGACGTCATTGGCCGAGAGGTCCTTCATCTTGGCTTCGGCGATCTCGCGCACCTGTGCCACGGTCACGGAGGCCACGGTCTCGCGACCGGGGGCCTCGGCGCCACGGGGGCGGTTCCGCTTGCCCACGGGCTTCAGGCCGGCTGCCTTCTTGAGGTAGTAAGACGCGGGCGGCGTCTTCACTTCCATCGTGAAGGATTTGTCCTGGTAATAGGTGATCACGGTCGGGCACGGCGCACCGGGCTCCATTTCCTGCGTCTTGGCGTTGAACGCCTTGCAGAATTCCATGATGTTGATGCCGCGCTGACCCAGCGCAGGGCCCACAGGGGGGCTTGGGTTTGCCTTGCCTGCAGGGATCTGCAGTTTCATTGAGCCGACAAGCTTCTTCGCCATGCGGTCTCTCCTTTGTCCAACGCCCTTGCAAACGCGATTGCGCGGGCTTTTGTTGTGTGGTCCGGTCCGGGCGCCGCGGCCCCCTCGCCTCCCACATGGAATCCATCCGTGATGGAGAGCCGCTGGTTACACCCGCGAACCGGTTTTGGCAAGCCACCCCACCGCACACGGGGTTGGCGGAGGAGCTGGTTGGAAATAGTGATCGCGCAAAGGTTGCCTTTGGGTCACTTTGACACAGCCTGATGGCCACCGAACACATCAGGGAGACCTTGTTCATGACACGTCTGACCGCCAAAGATTTCGACCCCAAGCTGCTGCAGCTTTACGATTACTACGCCCACGGCATGATCTCGAAGCGCGAGTTCCTCGAGGGGGCCGCAAGGTTCACCGTCGCCGGCATGACCGCAACGACCATTCTGGGCCTGATGTCACCGAACTATGCCCTGGCCGAACAGGTCTCTTTCAACGACCCAGACATCACGCCGGAGTACATCATGTACCCCTCGCCCAACGGCCATGGCGAAGTGCGCGGCTACATGGTGCGCCCCGCAGGCGTCGAAGGCAAACTGCCAGCAGTGGTCGTCGTGCATGAAAACCGGGGCCTGAACCCCTACATCGAAGATGTTGCACGCCGTTTGGCCAAGGCCGGGTTCATGGCGCTCGCACCGGACGGGCTGTCTTCGGTCGGCGGCTACCCGGGCAATGATGCAGAAGGGCGCGAATTGCAGCGCACCGTGGACCGGACCATGCTGTTGAACGACTTCTTCGCGGCCGTCGAATTCCTGATGGACCACGAGGGCTCCACCGGCAACGTCGGCATCACCGGATTTTGCTACGGCGGCGGCGTGTCCAACGCGGCGGCGGTGGCCTATCCCGAACTCAAGGCCGCGGTGCCTTACTACGGTCGTCAGGCCTCTGCCGAGGATGTGCCAAAGATCCAGGCGCCCCTGCTCCTGCACTACGGCGAGCTGGACACCCGCATCAACGAAGGCTGGCCCGCCTATGAGGCCGCTCTGAAGGCCAATGGCAAAGCCTACGAAGCCCATATCTACCCCAACGCCAACCACGGTTTCCACAACGACAGCACGCCGCGCTACGACGAAGCCATGGCCAACCTGTCATGGGAACGCACTCTGGCGCATTTCAACACGCATCTGGTCTGAGCCGACCACGCAAAACAAAACCGGCGCCTTGGGTCCAAGGCGCCGGTTCCGCAAAGGTTTGATAGATCAGATTTCCTTGGAGACCTGCGTGAATTCAAGTTCGACAGGGGTTTCACGGCCAAAGATCGACACCGCAACGCGCAGGCGCTGGTTGTCGTCATCCACACCCTCGACCATACCGTCAAAGCCTTCGAACGGCCCGTCGGTGACCTTGACCTTTTCGCCCACTTCAAAGCTGATCATCAGCTTCGGCGCGTCTTCGGCCTCTTGTGCACGGCCAAGGATCGCCTCGACCTCTGCGTCGCGCATGGGCATCGGACGGCCCTGCGGCCCGAGGAACCCGGTCACACGGTTGATCGAATTGACAAGGTGGTAGCCGTGATCCGACATCTCCATGTGCACCAGCACGTAGCCGGGCATGAAGCGCCGCTCGGTCGTCACCTTCTTGCCGCGACGCACTTCGATGACTTCTTCGGTCGGGACCAGAACCTCGTCGATCTGATCCTCAAGCCCCTGTTCCTCGACAGCGGTTCTGATCGCTTCTGCGATCTTCTTTTCAAAGTTGGAAAGAACGCTGACCGAATACCACCGCTTTGCCATGTCTGACCTCGATCTGTCGTGCCCCGGGCGCGCTGCCCGGGCCTGTGCCGGAAATAAAAGGGCGCGCGAGGCTTTCGCCCGCGCGCCGTGTCTGGCGGATGGAATTACACCGGTTTCATGCCCTTGGCAAGGGCACTCAGTTGCCCGCGATAAAGCCCAAAACGGCCTGCAAACCGGACCTGATGCCCAGATCCACGATCGCGAAAAAAATCGCCGTCAGCGTCGCCATGATAAAGACCATGATGGTGGTCAGCATGACTTCGCGCCGCGTGGGCCAAACGATCTTGGAAACCTCAGCGCGGACCTGCTGAATGAACTGAAGCGGGTTGGTGGTTGCCATGAGCACTGCCTCTGTTTGAGCTTTGCACTGACCTACGCGGGCGCAGTCGCGAATTCAAGCCTTTGGTCGCGCCTTTGATCAGCGCGTCCTGTCCGGGATGTGCGATCTGGCACCGGTCGCGGCCCCGCCGATGATCTCACGACGACATGTGCACTGCGCGCGCCGAACACCCGGGGGGCAAGACCCCACAAGATGGAGACAAGTGCCCGGCGAAGATATCCGGGATTTGGCAGGGGAGCCCGCGGGCCTTGCGCGCATAGGCGCCTTGCGTCATCACCGCAAGACTGCGGCGGGCACGGGTCATGGCGACGTAGAACGGGCGCCTCGGCGCATCGAGATCCTCGTTCCGCGATGGCCGGTCCCAACCGCCGTTCAGGATCACAACGCCGTCGAATTCGAGCCCCTTGGCGCGGTGGGCAGTCATCAGCAACAACCCATGCTGCTCGCCCCGTGCATCCCGCGCCCATTCGCCAAACCACTCCACCAGATCGGGGACAGAGGCCGACCCGGTCCCGATTTCCTGCACCAGCGCAGCCACGCCCTCGGCGATGAGGTCTGACCAGCGATTGCGCGGTAAGGTGTTCACAACCTCCAGCAAATCCGTGACGTCCAGCAGGCACGTCCGGTCGTGGCTGATGCCTTCGATGAATTGCCTCATCTCGCGCAAGCGCCATAGGCTGGGCAGGCTTTCGTTGGCCATTTCAACCGGAATGCCCTGCGCCTCGGCGTAGGCACGGACCGGGGCGAGCTGCCGCCAGTTGCGCGCGATGATGGCTGTGCGCGACCAGTTCCAGCCGGGCTCCAGCACCGCCAACCGCTGCAATTCTGTCAAGGCGGCCACCGCCTGCGCACGATCCCCCGGCGGGCATTGCAGCAATTGAACGCGCCCCTGCCCTACGGGATCCCCCTCGGTCATCACCCCGCCCAACGGTTCCCTCAGACGATTGCGGTCGATGGTATGGTGATATCGTGCCCCAGCTTCATCCGATCGGACGCACCTGCGATCACCGTGTTCGACGCCGCGACGATGTGGCCGGTCGAGCGGTAATTCTCGACCAGATATTCGGGGCGCGCGCGGTAGTCCTGTTCGAACTGGCGGATGTAGCGGATCGACGCGCCCGCGAAGACGTAGATATTCTGGTCGTCATCGCCCACGGCGAAAAGGGCTCAGCTTCATCTCCTCGTCTTCGATCGTCCGCCCAGCGACGGCAGCGATCAAGGCGTATTCTTCGGGTCCGATGTCCTGATATTCGTCGACCAGAATCCAGCGATAGCCTTGGATCAAAGTCTCACGCTGCGCCTCGGCCTCAGTCTTGCTCAGCCCCTCGCCATTCAACTTGCGCACGGCTTCCATGACGATCCCATCGAAATCGCGGCTCTCTGCCTGCGCTCCGGCAAAACTTGCCCCGACCAACCGCATGGCCATCGTATGGCAGGTGGACACCGTTACACCAAAGGCCTCATCGCCGATCAGGTGCCGCAAGTGCAGGGCATTCCTGTCGGCCTCCCCGGTATCGTGATTCAGCTCTTGGTAGACGCAGTTGACCCAGTCCACTTAGACGACCGTCAAGAGGGACGTGATCATCGCAGCGGCAAGGATCAACGCCAGTTGAAGGCTCAGGCTTAATCGCTTCCTCTCATCCTGCCTTCATGTTTTGGCTTCCATTTCGCGCGTCCCGGCGACATGTAACTGCAAGCCGACACACATCGGAGCGCATAGCTGTCTGACATCCCATGCATAGTGATCGTCGAAGACGATGGTGAGCTTGCCAGCGGCATCGCAACCTTCCTGCGCGACCAAGGCTATCGCGCAGTTGTGGCCGGTGACGTGCCCAATGCACGCACCGCGCTGAGAGACAGCATGCCGGACCTGTGTCTGTGCGACATCATGCTGCCGGGGCCAAGCGGCCGGGTCTTCTGCCGCGAAGTCACGGAACTGTCCAACTGCCCCGTGATCATAATCAGTTCGCTGTCTGACAGCGAAACGGTGATCGCGCTGCTGGAGCTTGGCGCCGACGATTACATCGTCAAACCCTTTGAGATGGGCGAGATGCTGGCGCGGGTCCGCGCGGTGTTGCGCCGACAAGCGAAGGCGGCGGGGCGGCCTGCAGCGCGCTCGCGATTTGGGCCGTGGGACTTCCAGCCTCGGGACCGCCGATTGCGCCATACCGATGGCTACATGGTCATGTTGACACCCTCGGAGGCAGAGATCTTGCGCTTTATGGCGGCGAGCCCCGGGACGGTGTTTTCCCGCGAGGATCTTTTGGCCGTCTCGCGCACGCGCCAGCACGCAGGCACCGACGACCGCGCCATCGACAATTTGATGAAAAGGCTGCGCAAAAAGGTCGAGAAGGACACCAGCGCCCCGCAACACGTCGTGACGGTCTGGGGCAAAGGCTATCGGTTCGACCCGTAAGCGATTGTTTTTCTGAGGCATCTGCCGCGCAATCCATATGTCCGTGCGGCGTAGCCTAGACCACTCACCCTGATGCGCCAAGGTTGTGCCTGATGCCTGGCACAGGTTGATACATGACCTCAAGACGAGGACTTCTCACACATCCGGCAGGACCGCCTCTGCGTGCCCCACCCAAAGACGAAGCAAGTAAATGAAGGACGTAGAGACATGGCCCGAACAACCTGAAAGAAAGCAAAATCATGTGGGGCAGAAACGGTTGATTTGGTCAGTTCCGGCCGCAAAACCATGATGTAATGGGATCCACCATTCGTGCTACGGTAACCTTTTCGGGGGCGAGATATCTACAACCCCGAAGAGCCAAGCGGCGACACCCCTTGTGCTGCAGTAGCAATATCCGCGACACCTGCAAAAGAATTGAAAAACGCCATGCCATTTGGTAAAATAGAGTGATTTTCACTCGTCGGGAACGAGTTAAATTTCTTAACCGTGCGTGAAACCATCATATTTTTGACGAGGGGTTATAAAAATGACTGACTTTATGGATATAAAAACACATTTTGACATTTCAGAAGATCCAGCTCCAAACGAAACACTTGGCGGTGAGTTGGAGAGTGTAGACCGCCCCGAAATCCAAGACCCGACGGAAACTCCAGAATTCGATACTGGCCCAGATGCCTATCAGGCCCTGCTGGATTTTGAGGCGGAGGCCGGCGCCGACCCTTCTCTTGAGGCGGCGACGCTACCGAATGTGTCATGGGCGTCCGACCAAACCCAACCGGACTTTGCCCATAGTCTGACCGCCGCTGCCGCCGAACTATCGGTGCCCAGTCGTTTTGCTTTCTCCAAGCAGGTTCTTGACCTTCTCATCAAAGCCAACCGTTTCAAACCTCGCGGGAAAAATGATCTCATCGCTTTCGGTTTGAGGGGCGGAAAACTGGTTGGGGACGACACCCAAGAGGGCCAGTCAAGCGTCCAGATCACCGACGCCCGCCCAGACCACGAAACGTTTCAATGCACCCTTGGCATCGTCGACATGCAAGCCGGCACGATCAACGCCTATACCGGCTCAACCGTTCCGAACAAAAAGTGGATGCGCAACTATTACAAGATAAAGAACAATATCCCAACCAACAGCCGCACGCATTGTAACATCATGCCCTGTGGGTGTTACATCTTTCGTGTCAATGCCCATGGCGGTGGAAAGATATCGCCCGCGTTGCGAATGACAGACCCTGACAATTTGGCGGCGGACGCCAATTGCACGGTTTTGCGCACATCAAACGACCTGAGCTACACGCATGAGGATTTCTGGCACAACACCAAACCCTACGATAATATCCACTGCGCCTATTTTGATGATAAATTCTCCTCTGCAGGGTGCCAAACGATCAAGGGCAGGGATGGGCATGGGGCTTGGGGCGCGTTCCAGGACGTGATTGGCGGGCTCGGCTGGAACGCCCGGATCGACTATGTCCTGCTGACGGGCCGCGAGGCCGCGATTGCCGCCGCCATCATTGCCGCCGGACGTGAAAACGACAGTGCGCTTGTCGAGGCTGCGCTGGGACGGATGCGCGTGGGCTCTGAGGGCGACGATGTCACCGCGTTGCAAAAGAAGCTTGGGTTTCGCGGATCTGGATACTTTGGCCCGCTGACCAAGGCCCGGCTTGTGGTCGCAGAAGACAATGCTGGCCTCGCCTCTGATGGGGTCTATGCGCCATCCGATGACCTCGCCACGGGATGGAAAGTGTTCCGCGCACAAGAGGACTCAGCGGATCAGAGCGCCGATGAGATGCTGGGCCTGCGCCTTGACGGCGGTCCAGAGGGCGCAGCGCAAGCGGTCGACAGCGAACTTGGCAATGCCATCGTGGTGCGGCCCCTCGCGGATGTGGCAACCCTGACGCTCTCCGCAAATGCGCTTTTGAGTGTCGGAGGCGTCGATCACCCGGTAACGCTGAAGGCTGAGATCGCGGGTCTTCCGGCGGCCACTTCTGGCGTCACGATCGAGACGGTCTTTGCCGCCGTGGCGACGGGAGAAGGGCCGACGGATGGCACCGGCGATGCGCCGGTCGTGGCAACGGCCGCAGTGGGCGCGGTGCCGAAACTGACGGCTGAAAGCTTTGACAGCTTTGCGCCCAATGCGCGCGCAGATTACCGCGACGCCATGCTGGAACACGGCCACAATATTCTGGGCGCACGTGGGATCGATGCAACCCCGCGCCGCCTCGCGCATTTCCTGGCCCAGATCGGGCATGAATCCGGTGGCTTTCGTCTGCGCGTCGAGAGCCTCAACTACACCACCGCCAAACGGCTCACCGAGGTCTGGCCCAGTCGTTTTCCGACAGAGACTGAGGCTGCGCCCTTCGTCAACAACGAAGAGGCTCTGGCCAACAAGGTCTATGGCGAGCGGCTGGGAAACACGGATCCCGGTGATGGCTTTCGCTACCGTGGCCGTGGGCTGATCCAACTGACCGGTCGCTCCACCTATGCCGAGTTCGGCGAAAAACTGGGCGTCGATCTCGAAACCAATCCCGATCTGGCTTTTGAACCGATGACCGCGTTGCGCATCGCGACAGAGTATTGGGCCGGGCGACGGCGGCGTGGCGAACGGTCGATGAACGCGCTGGCGGACGACGACAAGCTGCGCGCCATAACCTATCGTATCAACGGTGGGTTCACCAATTTCGCGCACCGCGAATCCGAGCTTGCCCGTGCCAAGGCGCTATGGGGCGACACCGACAGCACCGTGATCCGCCCCAGCTTTGTCGAGCGCGGGGACTTTGATGACAAGGTCCGCGAATTGCAGCTGCTGCTGGTCGAGATCGGTGCCCTGACCGGCACAGTGGACGGTAAGTTCGGAAACGGGACTTATCGGGCGCTGCGCCGTTTCAAGGAGAGCAACGGGCTGAACGGGGTTGGCTATGCGGATGACGCAACCTTTGCAGCGCTCAAACGGGAGGCCGCGACCGGCATGAGCGCAATCGAGGCAGAGGGCCCGTTGCCCAGAATAGGCGAGGAACCGGAACCGGTGCGGCATGGCATCAGCCGTTTCGACGAAGACGTGCTGATCGGGTGAGGGCCAGCAGTGACAGACCATCCCTACGACACACTGATCGCGCAGGTGCATGAGGACCTGA
>JBELMB010000275.1:0-5530 GCA_042088665.1 Sagittula sp. | reverse complement strand
GGGCGAGACCGTTGTCTTCATGAAGGACGATGGCGTGACCGAAGTGCCGGCGCGCATCGTCAGCCCGGTGTTCTTTGATCCCGAAGGGGAGAAGCAAAATGTCTAAGCCCGTGCTCGCCCTTGGAGGGGCCCGGTTCGACGGTCTCGTCCGGGTCACAGAGACCGGCCCGCAGGGCATGATCACGCTGCGCGGGGATCTCTCTGCGCCACAGATCCAGTCCGCCGCCTGCGACGTGACGGGGGTCGATTTCCCCGGGGTGCGCGAGGCCCGGACCAGCGGCGCGCGGGGCATTCTGTGGATGTCCCCGGATGAGCTGATGCTGCTGGTGCCGCGCGAGGGGGCCGCGCAGATGGCGGCGGATCTGGCGGCAACCCTTGCAGACAGTCATGCGCTGGTGGCCGATGTTTCTGACGCCCGCAGCCATTTCACGGTGCAGGGCAAGGGGCTGCGCGACGTGCTGGCCAAGCTTGCCCCTGTGGACATGGCGCCCGAATGCTTCGCGGTGGGCAGCTTGCGGCGCACGCGCTTTGCGCAGGTCCCCGCCGGTGTCTGGCTGCCAGAGGAGACGACCGCGCAGATCTTTTGCTTTCGCTCCGTGGCGCAATACATGTTCGATCTGCTCTGTGCTGCAGCGGATGACAACGCCGCGGTGGGCCATTTTGCCCGCTGATCGCGCAATCGGTTGAGTTCCGGCGGTTGAGTTCCGGGCAGGCTGGCGCAATAACACTCCGGTGGCCGCCCGGGTCGAAACACGATGAGGCACGAGCGTGAGTAGTTTGCGATTGTTTTCCGCGGCGGTGGTGATCGGCCTTGCCGGGGCCTGCGAACCGTTGGCGGCCGAAACCATCAGCTACCAATGTGCCATCAAGGGCGCCAAGCCCAATGACTGGATCCAGCCGCTGATCTTCATCGCCCATGACACTGACAGCGGGCGCATCGTTGCCTCCGACGCGGTGGTGCTGGGCTTTAACGACGGCCAGCCCGTCGATGCGCGGCTGGTGACAGAGAATGCCGCGCGCATCACCTTTGCCTGGGCGGTGGATGTGGTCCTGCGCGTCAGCCCGATCGAGATGGGCTACCGCGCGACGATCCTGAAGCCGTCCAACGAGATCAGCGTGCTGGCGCAGCCCCGCGGCTATGAAAACAACTACACCGCGCGCGGGACATGTGAGGTCAAACCACTGGGCGAGTGACCGCCGCACAGGTGCCTTCTGCGCGGGTCCGAGGAATTCTCGCGACGCTGGCCTTGACCTCCGCGCAAGGGGACGACAGGTAAAGAGCGGACTATTGCCACTATCACGGAGGGGTGACCCATGGCTTTCGAACTTCCCGATCTTCCTTACGCCCATGACGCACTGGCCAGCCAGGGCATGAGCCAGGAGACACTGGAATACCACCACGACATCCACCACAAGGCTTATGTCGACAACGGCAACAAGCTGATCGCCGGGACCGAATGGGAGGGCAAGACCCTCGAAGAGATCGTCACAGGCACCTATGCCGCCGACGCAGTGGCGCAGAACGGCATCTTCAACAATGCCTCGCAGCACTGGAACCACATGCAGTTCTGGGAAATGATGGGCCCGGGCGGCGCGGCCATGCCCTCCGAGCTGGAAGCCGCCATCAAGGACAGCTTCGGCTCCGTGGACGATTTCAAGTCGCAGTTCTCGGCGGCGGGTGCGGGCCAGTTCGGATCCGGCTGGTGCTGGCTGGTCAAGGACGCCGACGGCGGCCTCAAGATCACCAAGACCGAGAACGGCGTGAACCCGCTGTGCTTTGGCCAGACCGCGCTGCTGGGCTGTGACGTGTGGGAGCATTCCTACTACATCGATTTCCGCAACAAGCGCCCGGCCTATCTGGCCAACTTCCTCGACAATCTCGTGAACTGGGAAAACGTCGCGTCCCGCATGTGATCTGACAGGATCGCGTGACATGACCCGACGCGGGTTTCTGAAAGGCCTGCTGGGGGTGACCCTGGCAGGCCTTTTGTCCGCGCTCTACGGCTTTTTCATCGAGCCGGCGCTGCGGTTGCGGGTGCAGCGGTGGCGCATTGTGCGGGACGATTGGACAGCGCCGCCCCTGCGGATCGCCGTCTTGTCGGATTTTCACCTCGGTGAGCCCCACGCAGGCCTGAAGCGGCTGGAGCGTGTGGTGCGGCGCACCAATGCTCTGGGCGCAGATCTTGTCGTTTTGCTGGGGGATTTTGCCGCGGGTCACCGCTTTGTCAGCGCGCCGGTCCCGTTTCCGGACGCGGCGCGCGTGTTGGCGCGGCTGCGCGCCCCGCAGGGGGCCTTTGCCATCCTCGGCAACCATGACTGGTGGGACGACCCGGAGGCGCAGCGCCGCGGCGGTCTGCCCAACCTTTACGCCACGGCGCTGGAGGCGCAGGGCATTCCGGTTCTCTCCAACCGCGCCATGCGCTTGCGCGACATCTGGTTGGCCGGGCTGGAGGATCAGCTTGCGCTGTTGCGCGGTCCACGCGGGCAGGTCGGTCTGGACGATCTGCCGGGGACGCTGGGACAGGTCACCGACGATGCGCCGGTGGTACTTTTGGCCCATGAGCCTGACATTTTCCCGAAAGTGCCCGCAGGCGTTGCGCTGACGCTCTCGGGGCACACCCATGGCGGGCAGGTGCGGCTGTTCGGCTATTCGCCCGTCGTGCCGTCGCATTATGGCAACCGCTATGCCTATGGCCATGTGCGCGAGGGCACGCGGGATCTTGTTGTCTCGGGCGGGTTGGGGTGTTCGCTGCTGCCGGTCCGTTTCGGAGTGGTGCCAGAGATCACGCTGGTGGACATCGGCGCGCCGCGCTAGGGGCACGCAGCACCAAGGGCACGTCTGCCGCGCGGGTTTCGTGGTTCTGCGGGGCAGGGTGCGAAACGGGTTTGGGCGCGGTCCCTGGCACAGGAAATCGTTGTCGGGTCTTTTCACAAGGCGATGCGTCGAGGCTGACCGGTCATGGCGTGCCTGACATGGGCCCTTGGGCGAGGCGGGTCTCGGTGTCTCACCCGACGCAAGATCAAGAAGCCCCCGCGAAAGACCCGCTCAAACGCGCGACCTCGGGCCGTGTCCTGTGCCAGCCCGGGCAGGGCATCTCCAACGCGCGGCCCTCGGGGCAGATGGCCAGATCCCATGATCCGCTATGGTCACCGCGCACATGTGGTCGTAGAGATGGTCGGCCACGCTCAGGATCAGCCATGTCTCCCCAAACCCAAGGTCTGTTTGCCATGATCGGTGCCTGCACCATCTGGGGGCTGTCACCGCTGTACTACAAGGTCCTCGTGGACATCCCCTCCCTTGAGCTTTTGGCCCATCGAACGCTCTGGTCCCTGGTGGTCTTTGCCGCCATCCTCGGGGTGCAGGGGCGTTTGGGACGGGTGCGCGATGCGCTGGCGGAACGGCGCGCTCGTTTCGTGGTGGTGATCGCCGCGTTGATGATCACCGTGAACTGGTTCCTCTTCATCGTATCGGTTCAGATCGATCGTGTGGTCGAGACCTCGCTGGGCTACTACATCTTTCCACTGGTGGCGGTTCTTTTGGGGGTGGTGATCCTGCGCGAGCGGCTGCGCGCGCTGCAATGGATCGCCGTGGGGCTGGCCACGCTGGCCGTCGTGCAACTGACCATTGGCCTTGGGGCGGCGCCGTGGATCTCTTTGACGCTGGCGGTGACCTTCGGGCTCTATAGCCTGATCAAGAAGCGGTTGACGGTGGGGCCCATGGTCTCTGTCACCGCCGAAGTTCTGATGCTGGCACCCCCGGCGATCGCCTACCTGATCTGGCATCATGCTATGGGGCAGGGGGTTTTTGGCACGGATGCGGTGACCAGCCTCTTGCTGGTCTTCTCCGGTGTGCTGACGGCCTTGCCGCTGATCCTGTTTTCTGCCGCGGCGCAACGGGTGCCCATGGCGACGCTTGGCTTGCTGCAATACATCAATCCGACGCTGCAGTTTCTCTGCGCAGTCATCGTCTTTGCGGAGCCCTTTACCCTTTGGCACCAGATCGCCTTTGGGTTGATCTGGGCGGCGCTTGCGCTTTACTCGGCTTCGGCGCTTTGGGGGGACAGAAGGGCGCGCAAATAGGCGAGGGTCTCATCCGCCGTGTCGCAGGTGTGGATCATGTCCAAAAGCGAGGTGTCGGCAAACCCGTGGCTGACAATGTGGTGCAGAAGCCCGCGCAGCGGGGTCCAGTACCCGGAGGTGTTCAGCAGCACGATGGGTTTGTCATGTAGTCCCAGCTGTCGCCATGTCAGCGCCTCGAAGAACTCGTCGAGAGAGCCGGGACCACCGGGCAGCATCACCACGGCATCGGCATTCATCAGCATGACTTTCTTGCGTTCGTGCATCGTCTCCGTGACCACGAATTGCGTCAGGTCGACCTTGCCGACTTCGCGTTCCAGCAGGTGCACGGGGATCACGCCAAAGACATCGCCACCCGCGTCCTGCGTGCTTCGGGCGACGGTGCCCATGAGTCCCACATCGCCCGCGCCGTAGACCAGACGCCAGTTTGCCGCTGCAATGGCCCGCCCAAGGGCCTTGGCTGCTTCGGAAAACGCCTCTTGGTCACCAGATCGTGAGCCGCAATAGACACAGATCGATAATTTGCTCATATCCCGTAGCCCACCGTCAGAAAACCGCTTTTGACCCTTGATAGCCTGTGAGATATACACGCTCAACCGCGCAAGGGCCTGTTCGGGGGGCAAAAGGTCTTGGCGCTCTGTTTGGATGACTGCCATGAGCAAAGTGCTACTCTATACCGCCATCGGTGGCGCTGGGTCAGCCGGCGTTGTGGGAATGGCCATGATGACCGGGATGATCGACCTCTCCGGAGGTGGCGATGGGTCCCCGACCACAGGCGCCCCGCTTGACAGCGCGCTTGTCGCGACCGAAACGCCGGGCGGTGAAGCCGCCGGAACCGCGGGTGGTGAGGCCTCCGGATCCTCGGGCGACGACAGCGCTGCTGCGCCGCAATCGCCTGCGTCTGGCCAGGAGACAACCACCGCGTCGGACGACGCATCAGTGCCGCCAACCGGGGCTGAGACCACCACGGCGGAGACGACGGATCCCGCGCCTGAGCCCACCGGACCAGCGGCGCCGCGCTTTGACACGGTGCGCGCAGAGAGCGACGGCAGCGCCCTTGTGGCCGGGGCCGGTGCGCCGGGCGCACAACTTGAGGTTTTGGTCGACGGCGATGCCGCGGCATCCGTGGAGATCGGGTCCGACGGGAAATTCGTGGCGTTTCTGGACTTGCCGGGGGGCACGCAGCCCACCGTCCTGAGCCTGCGCATGTTGCTGGGTGACAAGGAGGTTTTCTCCGAAGAGGATGTGATCGTCGCACCGGTGCCGCAGGTGGCGGCCTTGGTGCCGGAGCCGACCGACACACCGCAGCCAGCGGCTGTCGAACAGGATGATGCGCCACAAGTGGCCGCCCTTCTGCCAGAAGCAGATGATGTGCCGCGGCCTCTCGCCACCACGGACGAGAATGACGCAGCGCGTCCCTCGACCACGGCGCCGGACGATACGCAGCAGCCTC
>JBELMB010000274.1:0-5540 GCA_042088665.1 Sagittula sp. | reverse complement strand
GTGGAGCGTGCAAGCGTTTCAAAGCGGCTGAACCATGGTCATCCTGCGATGCGGCAGCCAGCGCCGACCTCCGGGCCGCACCCAATCCCACGCCGTTTGGCGCGATGGTTTCGGTCATCCGGCGTCCAGTCCCGTCAGCGCCGCGGCAAATTCCTCCGGGTCGAAAGGGGCCAGATCATCGATCTGCTCACCCACCCCGATGGCATGGATCGGCAAACCGAACTTGTCGGCCAGCGCCACCAGCACACCCCCTTTGGCCGTCCCGTCGAGCTTTGTCATCACGAGGCCTGAGACATCGGACATCTGGCGGAAGGCCTCCACCTGCGTGACCGCGTTCTGCCCCGTCGTAGCATCCAGCACCAGCAGGGTGTTGTGCGGCGCGTCCGGGTCCTTCTTGCGGATGACGCGCACGATCTTGGCCAGTTCCTCCATGAGGTCGGCGCGGTTCTGCAACCGCCCTGCCGTATCGATCATCAGCAGATCCGCGCCTTCGTCCTGCGCGCGACCCAGCGCGTCAAAGGCAAGGCTCGCGGGGTCAGAGCCCTCGGGCGCGGTCAGGACCGGCACACCGGCGCGGTCGCCCCAGACCTGCAATTGCTCGACGGCCGCGGCACGAAAGGTATCGCCCGCGGCAATCACGACGGATTTGCCCGCGGCGCGGAACTGGCTGGCGAGCTTGCCGATGGTCGTGGTCTTGCCAGAGCCGTTCACCCCAACCACCAGCACCACCTGCGGCTTGGTCGGATAAAGCGGCAAAGGGCGCGCCACCGGTTCCATGATGCGGGCGATTTCGGCTGCCAGAAGGCGCTTGATCTCTTCGGCAGAAAGCCGCGTTCCAAACCGCCCTTCGGCAATGTTCGCAGTGACCCGCAGCGCCGTGTCGACGCCCATGTCAGAGGCGATGAGCAGCTCTTCCAATTGCTCCAGCATATCATCGTCGAGCACCCTGCGCACCACTTCGCGGGTCTCGCGTCGGCCCATCAACCGGCCCAGAAGGCCCGGTCTGGAGGTCGTCGCCTCGGGCGCGGTTTCTTGCGCGGTTTCTTGTGCGTTTTCGGGCACGGTTTCGGGCATTTCCGGCACGTCCAGCGCTTGAACGCCGCGTTTCGTGTCGGAAACCAGGTTGGCGGACTCTTCGATCGGGATCTCTGCCGCGGGCGCTTCGGGGGCCTCTTCTGGCGGGGCCGCTTTTTCCATCACGGCGGCAGGCTCAGGCGTGGCTTCGGGAATTGGCTCGGCGGCGGCGGCGGTCACCGCCTCCGCTGCGCCCCCATCCTGAACCAGGGCGTCCAGCCCTTCATCCAGCTTGGAAGAGGATTTGAACAAACGCTCCTTGAGCTTGCCGAAAAAGGACATGGGCGGGTCTCCGGGGGAAAAGGAACGTCAGATCGATCGTCTCCACGTAATACGGCTGAGCCGGTATGAAAAGTGTGAGTTGACCTGACGCGCCGCTGCACCCTTAGTGGCGGCATGTGGGTGCGCTTGATGGTATTGTGTCTCTTGTCCCTGCCCGGTCTGCTGCGGGCAGAGCCGGGGACGATGTGTTCATCCGGGGCTTTTGGTCAGGTTCATTGCATCCGGCCTTCTCATTTCGTGCATGACACCTGTCAGGCGCTCGAGGCTTTCTCGCGCGACAACGGGTTGGATCCCGGGTTCTTCACGCGGCTGATCTGGCAGGAAAGCCGGTTTGATCCCAATGCGTTGAGCCACGCGGATGCGATGGGCATCGCGCAATTCATTGCCTCCACCGCCGCGGCGCGCGGGCTGATCGACCCCTATAACCCGGCCGAAGCGCTGGAGCATTCCGCCGAATACCTCGGCGAGTTGCGCCGCCGCTACGGCAATCACGGGCTGGCCGCGGTGGCCTACAACGGCGGCGAGCGGCGCGCCAACGGATTGGTCGCCCGCACCGGGGGGCTCGCGAAAGAGACGATCAACTACGTGCGCATCATCACCGGTCTCTCGGCAGAGACCTGGCGCGACGCGCCGCCAGAGACGCCCGATTTTCGCCTCGACCCGAACAAGCCCTTTCGCGAGGCCTGCCACGACCTTGGGCGCAAGCGCCGCCTGACCGCTTACCCGGAACAAGAACCCGGTGTGCCCAAAACGCCCAAATTCGGTGTTCAATTGGCCTTTGGCCTGACCGAAAAGGCCGCAAAGGCCAAGTTTGCGCGCGTGACAAGCCCCTGCCGTAGGCTGATCGGACAAGAGAAACCGGATCTCATCTGGTCCAAGAGCCGCGCCAGCCCGAAGGGCGGATACTTCATGGCCCGCCTCGGCCGAGACAGCCGTGATGCGGCGTGGAAACTCTGCCGAAAGCTCAAGGCCAGCGGCTGCACCTGTGCGGTCTACAAGAACCACTAGGCACGCGCCCCCCTGAGACGGGCATGGGACGTAGGTGACGCAGGCCTCGCGCAGGTCGCTTGTCGATTAGTCAGGACGTCGGTCTGTTGGCAAAGGTCAGACGAAAACACGCCCCTTCGCGGGTGGGCTGCACCTCGATCCCGCCACGATGCGCCGCAAGGATGTTGCGCACGATCACCAGCCCCATGCCCGTGCCGCCGCTGTCCCGGCGCGTGGTGAAAAAGGGCTCGAAGACATGGGCGCGATTGCCCTCCGAGATGCCGCGCCCATTGTCGCGAACATCCAGTTCCAGCGCGCTGACCCCTTGCCGCGCAGACAGCCACAACCGGGTCGCCCCGTGGTCCTGCGCGTTTCGGGCCAATTGCCCAAGCACCAGCGCCAGCCCGTCCCCCGACAGTGGCACGGGCTGGCCTCCCGCCGGACCGTCAACCGCAACTGACAGCCCTGGAAAGGTCTCACTCAACACCAGTGACGCCTCTGCCAACGACGTCTGGCCAAGATAGCGGACCTCCCGCGCGAGCGCGGCGCGGCGCAGGGCGTCCAACTGGCGTTCCATCTGCTGGCGCGCCCCGTCGATCTCGGCCAGAAGGCGCGCGTCCTCCGGTGTCAGCCCGTCACCATCCTGCATGAGTTCCACCGCCGCACGAATCGCGGCCACGGGGGTCTTCAGCTCATGTGTCACGTGATCGGTGAAGGCGCGCACGGTGGTCTCCCGGTCGCGCAGCGCCTCGGTCATCTCGATGACGCGGCGGGCCGTGACATGGGTTTCGCGCGTGCCGTAGTGTTCTGGCGGCGGCCCGGCTCCTTCGGCGCGGGCATAGTGTTCCAGCGCGCGGATGGGACGCAAGAGCAGCCGCACGAGAATCGCGCCCAGAACCGCGGTGGCGGCTGCAATGGCGAGGCCCAGCAGCACCGCTGCCTCCCGAAAGCCGATCTCTGGCCCGAGGTAGCGAAAGACCACCAACCCGATGAAAGAGACCACCAGCGTCGCGGCCAGCGCGCCGCCGAGCACAACCGCCAGCGGCGGGCGCCAGCGCCTCATGGCCCGAGCCATTGAAGGGCGCGCAAAGCGGACATCATGCGCAGGCCCCCAACCGCATGCCCTGCCCGTGCACCGTCTCGATCGCCTCCGGGCAGCCCGCCTCCGACAGTTTGCGCCGCAGGTTGCGCAGGTGGCTGTCCAGCGTGCGGTCCGAATGCAGGCTGCCTGCGCCCCAGAGCGCAGTGGCCGCTTCGGCGCGGGACACCAGCCGCCCCGGCGCCTCCATCATGGTTTCGAGCAGCTGGAATTCCGTCGCGGTCAGCGCCACCTCGACCTGCTCTACCCGGCAAATCCGCGCAGTGGCGTCCAGCGTAACCCGCCCATGTCGCAACAGATCCGCCTTTCGCGCGCCCGCGGTCCGTTTCAGGATGGCCCGCACCCGCGCGACAAGCTCTCGCGGGCTGAAGGGTTTGGTCACATAGTCGTCCGCCCCCATTTCCAGCCCGACGATCCTGTCGATCTCGTCATCGCGGGCGGTCAGGAACAGGATCGGCACGTCAGAGCGGGCGCGGATCTTGCGGCACACCTCAAAGCCATCCATTTCAGGCAGGCCCACATCGAGGACGATCAGATCCGGTGCCTCGCGCGCTGCGTGGCGCAGGGCGGCGGCGCCATCAGCGGCGGTGAGCACGCTCGCGCCGCCCCGCTCCAGCGCCAGCCGCACCAGATCGCGCAGCCGCGGGTCATCGTCCACCAGCAGGATCTTCATGGTCCCGGCACCTGCCCCAAGGTTGTTGCCACCGGATAATCATAGCCAGAGAGGCGCGCCTTTCGAAGCCCCCATTCCTGCCAATGCGTCATCACCGGCGGGGTCAGATCACAGCCATGGGCGCGGAAGGTCGCGCCAAGTGTGGGCCTCAGGTCAAGTGCTTCGCGCAAGGCAGGCTGCGCACCCGGCCCAAGGCTGCAGACATAGCCCATGTCCACCGGCACAACGCGCACCGCCGCGGTTTGCGGATCGGTGTCACCGCGCAGGTTCTGGCTGGCGATGAAATCGGCAAAATTCACGAAGCAGACGGCATAAAGCGTGGCGAGGCAAAGCCCCAGCCCACGGCCCAGCAGCCATGCATTGGGCCGCTCGCGCAGGACTTGCCAGACCGCCAGCGCCAGCAGTGCCGCCACCAGCCCCATCCAGATCAGCGCCGAGAGCCGCAGGTGGGTCAGGCCATAGGCCGCCACATAAAGATCGGTGCGCAACAGCGCGGTCCCGCAGATCACCACATTCTGAACCAGCCAAAGCAGCATCAGCGGACGGATCGCGGCGTGTTCCCGCAAGAACGGATTGGCCGCCAGCGCAAAGATCCCCGCCAGGACCGCGGTCGCCACCAACGGATAGGCCCCGCGGTGCGCGTATTCCGCGTAGCTCATGCCCTCTGGCAAGGCCGCTCCTCCCAACAGGATCGTCAGATCAAGACCGGTCTGCAGCGCCAGCACGGCGTTGAACACGGCCAGTGCGCGCAGAACGGAGCCGCGGTTCAACCCCAGCCGCGCACCGACCCTGTCGGGCATGTGACCGGTGATTTGCAACGGCGCGGGCAGGCTGCGTCTGAGCAGCGGGCTCAACAGCACCGCCATGCCCAGCCAGAACAGGAGGCGCGCAAAGAGGTCCGCCCAATCCGGTTGCCAGTCAAATGCACGCGCCAGCACCGGGTTCGCTTGCGTCAAGAGCCCGGCAAGGACCAGCGTGCCACCCAGCGGGAACGCCCAGTCACGCAGAAAGGCCCCCTGCCGCGCGCGGTCCAGCCAATGCCGGGCGCCCAGGCTTTGGGCGAGGGTCCTGGGAGAGATCAGCGCAGTCCAGGCCCCCGGAAGCGCCCGAAGCCATGCCAGACCCGTCGCAAACCACGGCGCACAGGCAGAGACACGGGCCCAGACCAGCGCAGCCGCCAGCGCGAGCGTCAAAAGTGCGACTGAAAGCGCCTGCACATGCACCACGGTCGGCAGCGCGGCCAATGTCAGCAGCACCGCGGGCCGCAGGCGTGCGCGCCATGTCAGGTCCAGCGTGGCAAACCCGAAAACCGCCATGGCAAAAAGCGGCAGCGAGACCCCGACCGCTTTGCCCCCGAACAGCACATCCGCCAGCAGCACCAGCCCGCCCAGCACAGGCACCGGGCGCAGATGGCCCAGCCACGGC
>JBELMB010000273.1:0-5544 GCA_042088665.1 Sagittula sp. | reverse complement strand
AAGTGCGCGGCGTGTTGGTCATGGTGGTCGATCTCGACGGGCTCGAAGGGGCCTGGCGGGGCACGCGTCCCTCGGTGTTCTTCACCGATGAACAGGGGCAGGTCTTTGTCACGAACCGGTCCGAATTGATGTTCTGGCAATGGGAAGACACCGCGATGGTGCGGCCTGATGGCGCGCGGATCGGGGTTTCTGTGTCATGGTTGGGTGGGTTCGAGATCTGGCGCCAGCGGCTGTCACCCTATGTGCCGCGCGCGGCCTTGCACCTTGTGCAACCCTTGCCGGTGATCGGGCTGCGGGCCGAGGCGCTGGTGGATGTGGCGCCCGCGCAACGCGTGGCGGGGTTGCAGGCGGCGGTGGTGGCAGCGCTGTGCCTTGTCTTTGGCGCGGCCTTGTTCGTGGTCACGGCCAGACGCCGTGCGCTGTCCGAGGCAAACCGGTTGCTGGAAGACCGCGTGCGCGCGCGCACCGGACAACTCGAAGAGACCAATGCCGCCTTGCGCCGCGAAGTTGGCGAGCGTCAGGACGCGGAGGCCGCATTGCGACAGGCGCAGGCGGAACTGGTGCAGGCGGGCAAGCTGTCGGCGCTGGGACAGATGTCAGCCGGGATCAGCCACGAATTGAACCAGCCATTGATGGCGATTCAGCAGTTTGCGGAGAATGGCGCCGCTTTTCTGGCCTCTGGCCGGACCGAGCAGGCCGGAGCCAACTTGCAGCGCATCGCGGGGTTGGCCATGCGCGCCGGGAGGATCATCAAGAACCTGCGGGCCTTTGCCAAGGGCGAGCAGCAGCCCTTGGGGAAAGTCGACCTGCGCGCGGTGCTTGATCAGGCCGAGGAGCTGACCGAGGCGCGCCTGCGTGGCGAGGGTGTGCGCCTGTTTCGGCAGGATCTGGGGGCGTCGCCGATCTGGGTGCGTGGCGGCGAGGTGCGGCTGGCGCAGGTGTTCGTGAACCTGATCGTGAATGCGGGGGATGCCATGGCGCAGAGGGATTTGGCGGATGGGGAGGAGACTGCTCTGTTGGCGGGTTCGAAACGGATCGACATTGAAGTGGACGTGGGTGCGCGCATCCGTGTGCGCGTGCGGGACCGGGGCCCGGGAATTGCTGATCCGGACAAGCTGTTCGAGCCGTTTTACTCCACCAAGGAAGTGGGGGAGGGGATGGGGCTTGGGTTGTCGATTTCCTACGGTCTCGTGCAGAGTTTTGGCGGTAACATTCAGGGCCGCAACCTTGAGACCGGCGCGGAGTTCACCGTGGAGCTGGAGCATTGGCGCGAGGAGGCGGTGGCATGAGGTTTGCCCGCGCGAACGCCGGGTGGGCTTGCCTGTGGCAAGCCGCTCGGGCCGCGGCCCATCGCCCCACCCGCCGTCCCGTCAGGCGCAGGGCTGCAGGGGGGACCGCAACGGGCGGGGTGGACGATCGGTGTGTTGAAGACGGGCATGTCGAATGTTGGTGTTGCGGCAGCGTATCCTACGAAGGGGGGCAGGTCGTTGTGAGACAAAGAGGTGTGGGCCGGATCGTCCCGGTCCGGGACAATCGGTGTCTTGGACATTCGAACAGGAGCGGCAAGTGCTACAGACGTGACAAGGAGACCTGCGCATGAGCCATCATGTCCTGTTGGTGGATGACGACCCCGCGGTGCGGGAGGCGCTGTGCCAGACGCTGGACCTTGCCGGTTACGCGCCATTGGGTGCGGGATCTTTTGTCGAGGCAAAGGACCGCATCGGGGCCGGGTTCGAAGGCGTCATCGTGTCTGACATCCGGATGCCGGGGCGGGACGGGTTCTTTTTGATGGACTATGCGCTTGGTCTTGACCCGGATCTGCCGGTGATCCTGTTGACCGGGGAGGGCGATATTCCCATGGCGGTGCGGGCCATGTCGCAGGGGGCCTTTGGCTTTCTGGAGAAGCCCTGCAGTCCGGCGGATCTGACGGCGGTGGTGGGGCGTGCACTGGCTACCCGCGCGATGGTGTTGGAGAACCGTCGGTTCCGGGCGCAGATGGAGACGGGCGACCCGGCTGCGCGGATGATCTTTGGCATTTCGCAGGCATCAGACCGATTGCGCGCGCAGGTGCGGGCGGCGGCGCGGCTTGACCGCGAAGTGCTGGTGCAGGGCGCGCCGGGCAGCGGTATCTCGAAGGTGGCGGAAGTGGTGCATCTGTGTTCCAGCCGGGCCAAGGGGCCCTTTGACAAGCGCGCCGCGGCGGGATTGAGCCGCGCGGCCCTGGCCGAAGCCTGGGAGGCCTGCCGCGAGGGGGCGCTGTTTCTGGATGAAATCGGTGCCTTGCCGATCGACACGCAATTGGCCTTGCTGGATGCGATGGAGATGGGGGGCGTCGTTCTTCTGGCTGGCAGCACGGAGGACCTGCAGGCCGCCGTCGCGGAGGGGCGGCTCTCCACCGATCTGTATTACCGGCTGGAGGTTTGCCAGGTGCGCATTCCCGCACTGGCGGAACGGCCTGAGGATATTCCGGTGCTTTTTCGGTTGTACGTGGCGCAGGCGGCCGAACAGGCGGGCGTGACACCCCCCGAGATCACCGCCGAAGTGCTCAGCGGTTTGATGGCACAGGACTGGCCGGGCAACGCGCGGGCCCTGATGAGCCAGGCCATGCGTTTCGTGTTGGGGCTGGCGGACAGTGCCATCGGAGCGCAGGAGCAGGGCCTGGCCGAACGCATGGCGCAGGTGGAGCGATCCTTCCTGATCGAGGCGCTGCGCAAATCCGGTGGGCAGGCGCGGCAAGCGGCGGAAGCGCTGCGGCTGCCGCGCAAGACCTTCTATGACAAGCTCGCCAAGCATGGGCTGAAACCGGAGTCGTTTCGCGATTCGTGATGGTTTGGATCGACTCGCAAGCTGTGCGGATTTCCGCACTGCGGCACCCGCAGGTGTGTGAGAAATCGCACAACACCGTGATTCGGTGTCTTCCGGGACTTTCGGGATTTCGTGTAAGTGTCTGTTCTGGATCATCTTTCATGGATCTCTGGTATCGATCTGCGCGGCCCCTTGTGCCGATTCGCCAGTTGCTGCTTTCTCTGCGGTGTCCGGTGTCCCGAAGAGGCACCGCGCCAATCTGACGTTTCTGGGAGGAAACCATATGAAAAAGCTTCTTTTGTCCGCAGCAGCGGTCACGTTTGCTGTGTCCGGCGCCACCGGCGCATTTGCCGACGAGTGTGACGATGGCGAAATGGTCATCAAGTTCAGCCATGTGACCAACACCGACCGTCACCCCAAGGGCATCGCCGCAACCCTGCTGCAGTCCCGCGTGAACGCCGAGATGAACGGCACCGCCTGCATGGAAGTGTTCCCGAACTCCACGCTGTACAACGATGACCAGGTTCTGGAAGCGATGCTGCAGGGCGACGTCCAGCTGGCCGCACCTTCGCTGTCGAAGTTCGAGCAGTTCACCAAGCAGTTCCGCATCTTTGACCTGCCGTTCATGTTCACCAACATCGATGCCGTCGACGCGTTCCAGAATTCCGAGACCGGTCAGGCGATGAAGGAATCGATGACTCGCCGCGGCCTGCTGGGTCTGGCGTTCTGGCACAATGGCATGAAGCAGATGTCGGCCAACACGCCGCTGAACCTGCCGTCCGACGCCAATGGCCTGAAGTTCCGCGTGCAGAACTCTGAAGTGCTGAAGGCGCAGATGGCCGCTCTGGGTGGCAGCCCGCAGCCCATGGCCTTCTCCGAGGTCTATGGCGCGCTACAGACTGGCGTTGTTGACGGTCAGGAGAACACCTGGTCCAACATCTACGGCCAGAAGTTCTTTGAAGTGCAGGACGGTGTCACCGAAACCAACCACGGCATCATCGACTATCTGCTGGTGACGAATGTGGACTGGTGGGAAGGCCTCGACGAGGATGTGCGCACCCAGTTGGGCACCATCATCGACGAAGTGACCGCGACCCGTAACGCCGAGTCCACCGCCGTGAACGAAGAGAACAAGCAGGCCATCATCGCTGCGGGCGGTGTGGTGCGTACGCTGGACGCCGAAGGGCGTGCCGCATGGGTTGAGGCCATGAAGCCGGTCTGGGAGCAGTTCCGCGACGACGTGGGCCAGGAAAACATCGACGCGGCCCAGGCGATCAACGCCAATATGTAAGCCGGACAGCCCCGGCGGAACCCTGTGTTTCGCCGGGTGCACCCAGGGGCGTTTTCCCCGGCGATCCAGGCAGTGGGGGCGCTGCCCCCGTCGCAGAAATCTGCGACTCCCCCGGAGTATTTCGAAAACAGAGAAAGCACGGGCCTGTGCCGCCGGGGTGCTGCGAGACTGCAACAGCGCGCGTGATGGCGCGCTTTTTTTAGGAGTGGGGACATGTCTACGCCTGACGTCTCTGAAACCATGCTTGGGCAATTCGTCAACGAGCTGGAAGAGACCTTTATCGCGCTGATCCTCGGCTTGATGACCGTGATCACCTTTGCCGCTGCCTTTGTGCGCTACGTGTTCAACTCTGACTGGTGGCGCGCCTTCGAGAGCGTGATTGGCATCGAAGCGCCGCGCACGGTGATCTGGGGGCTTGAGGCGACCTCGTTCCTGTTTGCCTGGCTGGTGCTGTTCGGCGTGAGCTATGCGGTCAAGACGACCGCCAACCTTGGCGTGGACGCGGTGACCAACCTGATGTCGGCAGAGATGCGCAAGACGATGGCACTGATCGCGGCGGCGGTCTGTATCGCCTATGCGTTCCTTCTGTTGAAGGGGTCGTGGGATTACTGGGCGAATTTCGCCAACCTGCCTCAGACGACGGGGCGTTGGTTCCCCACCGGTCTGGAAGAGATGAAGCGGACCTCTTTCCGCAGTTGGTACGAGGTCAATGACATCCGCATTCCCGAGTGGCTGCGGATCATCGAACCCTGGATCAATGACAACGAAGCCTATGAAAAGATCCCGCGCTTTATCCCCTATGCCATCCTGCCGTTTGGGTCCGCGCTTTTGTTGTTCCGGTTCATCCAGGCAACGGTACGGATCTGGCGAGGCACGGCGCAGAGCCTGATCGTTTCCCACGAAGCTGAAGACGCGGTGGAAGATGTCGCGCATTTGAACAAGGACTGAGCGCGATGGACGTTGTCATCCTCTTTTCCATGGTGATCGGCCTGATGTTGATCGGTGTTCCGATCGCGGTCTCCCTTGGGTTTTCCTCGATCCTGTTTCTGCTGGTGCTGAGCGACACTTCGCTGTCCTCCATCGCGCAGAGCTTTTTCCAGGCGATGGCGGGGCACTATACGCTTCTGGCGATCCCCTTCTTCATCCTCGCGTCGAGTTTCATGTCGACGGGCGGCGTGGCGCAGCGGATCATCCGCTTCTCCATTGCCATCGTGGGGCATTTCCCGGGCGGTCTCGCGATTGCGGGTGTCTTTGCCTGCATGCTGTTCGCGGCGCTTTCCGGATCTTCGCCTGCGACGGTTGTGGCCATCGGGTCCATCGTGATCGTCGGCATGCGGCAGGTGGGCTACACCAAGGATTTCGCCGCCGGTGTCATCGCCAACGCGGGCACGCTGGGCATCCTGATCCCGCCCTCCATCGTCATGGTGGTCTATGCCTCGGCCACCGAT
>JBELMB010000272.1:0-5536 GCA_042088665.1 Sagittula sp. | reverse complement strand
GGTCGCCAGCGCGCAGTTCCTTGACCGTCTGCGGGCAGCACCCTTTCAGGCGCATGGGGTCAAGGCGGCGCTTTATGGCTCTCTCGCGTTCACCGGCGTCGGCCATGCCACGGACCGCGCCACCGTGCTTGGCCTCGCCGGGTTCAAGCCGGACACCTATGATCACGACAAGGCCGAGACCACGCTGGCGCAGATCCATGCCGAAAAGCGCGTCCTGCCGGCGGACCTGCCGCCACTTGCCTTTGACCCAAAGACCGACCTGCGTTTCGATTTTGGCCCCGCCCTGTCCGGACACGCAAATGGCATGATCCTCGAAGCCACCGATGCGCAGGGCGACGTCATCCTGCAAGAGACCTATTACTCGGTCGGCGGAGGTTTTGTGTTGACGGCAGCGGAACTGGCCTCCGGCAAGGACACCGATGAGGGCGCGCCGGTCCCCTACCCGTTCAAATCAGCGGCAGAAATGCTGGAGATGGCGCAGGCCTCGGGCCGGTCCATCGCGGATATGAAACGCCGCAACGAAATCTCGCGCGGGTGCGCGCAAAGCCTCGACACCGGGGTGGCACGCATATGGGCCGTGATGGAGGACTGCATTGACCGCGGCCTTGCCTCCGACGGCATTCTGCCCGGGGGACTGGGTGTCAAACGCCGCGCCAAGGGCATCCACGAACAACTCTTGGCTGAACGCGGTCTCAACATGGCCCCGCCGCACACCATCAACGACTGGATGAGCGTCTACGCCATGGCGGTGAACGAAGAGAACGCTGCCGGGGGGCAGGTCGTGACCGCCCCGACCAATGGCGCGGCGGGCGTGGTGCCCGCGGTGTTGCGCTATTGGCTGGACCATGTGCCGGGGGCCACACGCGGCCGCATCCCGGATTTCCTGCTGACGGCAGCAGCGATTGGCGGTCTGGTCAAATACAACGCCTCGATCTCCGGCGCCGAAGCCGGATGTCAGGCAGAAGTGGGCAGCGCATCGGCGATGGCGGCCGCCGGGCTTTGCGCTGTCATGGGGGGCACGGCGGAACAGATCGAAAACGCTGCGGAAATCGCGCTGGAGCATCATCTGGGCATGACCTGCGACCCGGTCAAAGGCCTTGTTCAGGTGCCCTGCATCGAACGCAACGGGCTTGGCGCGATCAAGGCGGTCTCGGCGGCCTCGCTCAGCCTGCGCGGTGACGGCACCCACCTCGTGCCGCTGGATGCCTGCATCGAGACAATGCGCCAGACAGGCGTGGACATGAGCGAGAAGTACAAGGAGACCTCCCTTGGCGGTCTCGCGGTCAACGTCCCGAACTGCTGAGCGCGCGCGCCAGACAGGTCCTGCATGCCGCAGCGCTTGACACGAATGGCCCGCATGAGCTTGTCTTGCGCTTGCGTCACTCTCACAGCTGGGCGACCGGACCTCTCACGCGCATCACTCTGTGTCAGCGCCAAGCCAAGCGTTACCACCCGTCAGGTGCTGATCTTGCAGAGCATGAACTTTGCGCCTTGCCCCTTTGCGGTGACAAACCGGGTCTCGCCGTGTTCTCGGTAGCGCAGCACATCCCCCGGGGCGAGGTAATGCGCTTCGCTGTCGACAACCGCGTGCATGTAGCCGGTCAGCATGATCAGGTGATGTTCCATCCCCGCCACTTCGGGCGCTTCCTGCACCCAATGGGTGCCGGGCGTGATCTTGCATTCCACAACTTCCCCCGCGAGGGCCGGTGCCGGGGGCGATACGATGCGGCGTGACAGCCCCGCTTCGCCATCGCGCCACAGCGCCTGATCATCGCGGCGCACTTGCGCAGCAAATCCGTCTTCCATCATCGACATCAACCGCGACAACGTCATGTCATGCGCGGCCGACAGCCTATACAACACGTCCGCCGAGGGACTGACCTCAGCGTTTTCGAGCCGTGACAACGCGGCTCTGCTGACCCCGCTGGCCGCCGCCAACTGGTCCAAGGTCCATCCACGGGCCGCGCGCAGGGCAGACAACCGCGCGGCCAGGCGAACCGTAAGTTCGCTCTTCATATAGCATCCCCCCGGGAATCTATCCCGCAAGTGAGACTACACAGGAATCGTGTGCAAAAGCAACCGCCCGGAGTACGCCCGCTGTGCGGCGCGCGCACCGCCTGGATCATCGACGAAGGACCGGTGATCCGCCCCACGCGAAAGCCCGTGAAAGACGCGGCGTCGAGACCGCGCAAACCGGCATCGCGAATCGCCGGGGCATGCGGTCCGACGGGCTCCGAACCCCTTGCTTTGTTAACCAAAATCGTCACAGCGTCCGGTTGACCTTTCGCGATTCTCTTCAGCCAAAAACCTCAGTTTTGCCGCGATATTTCGAGAAAACTGGTTAAAATCGCCTTACCATTTGAGAGGATAACTTTAGACTTTGAATTGGGTCAGCGGGGGCGCTCAGGGTTTGGGATCTTGATATGTCTTATTGGCGCCTCGGTCGGGGAAACGGCACGTATTGGGCCACCAGCGGCCGTCTGAACGGCACGAACGGCGATGACATCTTTGACACATCGGCGGGCACCGCGGGACAGTTCATCAATGCGCTTGGTGGTCAGGACGATATCCTTGGCTCCGGCTTTGCGGACAAGATCTTTGCCGGGACAGGCCATGACAGCATCGTGGCAGGGGACGGCGCGGACTACATTCACGCAGGCAGCGGCGACAACGAGGTCGATGCGGGCCCGGGCAATGACACCGTCGCAGCCGGTGCAGGCGCCGACCTGATTGACGGGGGCGAGGGTCACAACCGCCTCATAGGCGGCGCAGGCGAGAACACGATCCGCGCCGGCAGCGGCAATGACACCATCGCCACGGGTGGCAATGCAGACATCATCGACGCCGGAGATGGCGCGAACACCATCAATGCCGGGAACGGCGCCAACCGGATCACCACGGGCGCACAGGCCGACACGATCCGCGCCGGGACCGGAGACGACCTGATCCTCGCCGGGGACGGGGACAACCGTCTTTATGCCGGAGACGGCAACAACACGGTGACCTCTGGCGCGGGTCAGGACAACATTCACTGCGGGTTTGGCGATGATCTGATCGACGCGGGCGGCGGCAACAACCGCATCTTTGCGGGCTATGGCGACAACACGGTCACCTCGGGCGATGGGCTGGACACGGTCTACGCCGGGTGGGGCGATGACGTGATCGCCACCGGCGGCGCGCGCGACTGGATCCACGCCGGCGGCGGGGACAACCTGATCGACGCCGGGGCCGGTGACGACGTGGTCTACACACTGGCCGGCGACAGCACCGTCGCAGGCGGCACCGGGCATGACCACATCACGCTGGGTGGGGGCACCAACCACGCCACGGGTGGCGCGGGCAACGATGTGATCCGCGGCGCATGGGGCTTTGACAGCGTGCATTTCGCGGGCAAGGTCAGCGATTTCGCCATCGGGTTGCTGGGCAACACCGCACGGGCCGGGGCGGCGGGCGCCGACCTCTGGCAAGTGGCCAATGGCCGGACATTGCAGGTGCGCGACCTGACCGGCGCAGAGGGCACCGACCTGTTGCGCCATGTCGAGGCGCTGATCTTTGATGACGCGACGCTCTACCTCGACGGTCGCAACAACGCGCCGGTGGTGACGCAAACCACCTTTGACGGGGTGACAGCGGGTGGTGATCTGCGCCTGAACCTTGAGGCCTTTGACGTCGAAGGTGATGCGCTCAGCCTCGTGTCGCTGGAGGTCAGCGAGGGCGCATTGATCTCGACCGGCCTCGGCGCAGGCAGCAGCTATGGCAGCACGCGGTTCGAACTGACCTACAGCACAGATGGCGCCTTTGCCGATCTCGCCCCCGGCACAGAGATCAGCGTGCAGGCGACCGTGGTTCTGGAAGATGCGCAGGGCGCGCGCAGCACCGAAGTGATCGCAGTCACCGCCCGCGCCCCGGCCACCACAGAAGCGCCAAACGACAACGGGCAGGAAGTGCCGCATTGGCTTTTTGACGACAGCTTTGTCTTTGATCCGATCGAGGATCCGCAGGACCCGACCGCGCCGCTGACGGATTTGCCGGTCTGTGTGCTGATCGACCAGCCGGAAACGCTTGAGGCGCTGGGGCAGTTGGACGTGATCGACTGCCTGCTGATCGAAGTGACCTCGGACAGCCTGTTCTGACCCGGCACCCGGACAGGTCCGACTGGCACCTTGCCGACGGCTCAAAAGCCCTCAGGCCGGGCAGCCCGCAACAGGCTCAGCCGCCGATCAGCGCCGACAGCGCCGCCGCATCCACCGGCCCGGGATCAAGGCGGGTGATATGCGGCGCCGGACCTTCGGGAAAGACCTGCCGCACCAAGGGGTCGTGCCCCGGGACGATCATCGTCCGGTCAGAGGCCAGCTGCTCCAACTGGACAAAGCCATCCAGCATGTCCTGCAGGTCGACCACGATGGGAAACGGTTTGCGCAGCCAGACGTTCTCGTAATAATGCGCGGCGTCCGAGGCGAGGACCAGCCAACCCGCCTGCGTGCGCACCCGCACGGCCTGCAAGCCACGGGAATGTCCGCCCAGCAGATGCACGCTGACACCATCGGCGATCTCTGCCGTGCCTTCGTAAAACGTGAGTTTGCCGCGGTAGAGCCGCGTCACCGCCTCGCAGACATGGCCCGCGGTAAAGGGCATGCGCAGCGTGTCGTGGCACATGCAGGGGCCCGTGGCAAAGCCCATCTCAGCGGTCTGCAAGTGCAGGTGCGCGTTGGGAAACAGCGCCAGCCCACCGGCATGGTCATAGTGCAGATGCGTGACGATCACATCGTCGATCTGGTCCGGCACCAGACCCAGCGGCGCAAGTGCTGCACCCGGATCCATCCGGATGGGGCGGTTGCGCGCGGTGGCTTCGGCCTCGTCATACCCGGTGTCGACGAGGATCACGCGCGTGCCCTGCCGCAGGACCCAGATGAAATAGTCCATCGCATGGGGGGCATCGTGATTGTCGTCAAAGATGAAACTGTCGCCACGCCGCCGTGCGTTGCGATCCGCGTATTTGACGGCAAAGACCTCCCAGACGCTCATTGCACCACCTCGTCAAAAACCTTGACGCTCTTGCTGGCGATCATCTCGGCCGAGGCCGCGTCAAAGCCTTGGAAATGCGCAGTCGCGAGATGCGCGTCAAAGGCGGCCCGGTCGTCGTAGACCTCGTAGAGAAAGATCTCATCCCCGTCGCGACAGACGTCAAACTGGTGGCAGCCCGGCTCGTCCTCTTTGGATCGGCGGGCGTTTTCCACCATCAGCGGCCAGAACGCGGCCATCTGCCCGGGGTGGATGTGAAAGGTAACAGTCACGGCGAACATTTGGGGCCTCCCTGGATCAAGGGGGCGCGCCGACTGTGGCACGCGGCCTGCCCGCCGGGTGTTCAACTCCCCCGGCAAGCGCCCCGGCTTTGGCTTTCCAAGCGCCCCCGGTTCTGCTTACAGTGGTGCCCGATGTGCAACAAGCCCCGCGCCCCGGTCTGGTTTCAACCAGCCCCGCGGCAGGCACCGCCCCGAAGGACACCCCAGATGTGCGCGCCAGCCCCCTGCCCCAT
>JBELMB010000056.1:0-28054 GCA_042088665.1 Sagittula sp. | reverse complement strand
CGGCATGTACAACAAAGGTGTCTTTGCACCGCCGATGTATCCGGGCACCACAGGGCCACGCCGCGGTTCGAAATTGGGCGTACGGGTCAGGTTGAAACGGTCGAGCCGCGCCAGACTGCCAGCCATTTCATCAAAGTTTTCCACCTTTTCAGCGATGGGAGCCGGGTTTTGCCGTTTCAAGGCGGTGTTGAGGCTGTCCAACTGTGTTGGGGCCCCGAGCCACCGCGCCAGCCCGTTCATCACGGCCACGTCCTGCAGATCCTCGTAGGCCACGTAAAACGCCGTCTGGGCCGTCGTTTGCAAAGCCGTCATGATGCGCACCTGAAAGGCCTGAAGTGCGGCCAGATGGGCCTCGAACTCTTCCGCATCAAAGACGGCCTGCGCATCCTTGCGCTTCTTGACGTTGGTCAGTTTCCACTGGCCCGTGGCCTGCGCGATCTTCCAGCTGACGTAGCTGTCCACCGGATTCCGGGTCAGCACGATCTTGGCGACCTTTGGGTCGTCCAGAACAGGCTCCAGCACCCGCGGGTCATGATCGTGAAAGAACCGAAAGCCGCCGATCGCCCCCGGCGTCGCCATGCGGATCTGGTTGAGCAGGCGCGTCGGGTCACGGTCGCGTTCCGCCTGGCTGATGCCGAGGATATCGTCCGAGTTGGGGTAGCCGATGAAATGCGGGTTGAAGGCCTCCCCATGGCAGGTGATGCCATCAAAGGCGTTCAGATTGGCCTCGAGGAAATTCGAGCCCGTTCGCATTTCGGCAAAGACCACAAAGCTATCGAAATCCTGGGGCATTGAGCGGGCCTTACTTCTTTACAAGATAGGGTTTGCGCGCCGCTCCGCGGCTGTTGCGTGGCACGGGGTCTACCGGGAAATCGCCCATCAGGTAGGGGTGCATGCCCTGATTCTTGAGGTTCTGGAGGAACTGGCCAAAGCCGGTCAGGTTCTCAAGCCGCGGTGCCTCTGCCAGCCGGCGCAGGCTTTTCTGGCCGATCTCGTCGATGATGACCTGCAGGGGTTCCATCGGGCTTTCGATGAATTCCGCCATGGACCAGATGCGGATCCGGGCCTTGACGTCCGGGCTGCGCAGGGTGTCGAGCATCCGGCTTTCGACCTTTTGCAACTGGGCGGCCTGTGCACGAATATCGGCGAAGTTGGCGTTCGACTGGAACAAGGGCACCGCCCATGCGCCAGAGATCACGCTGATCTGCGCGTTGGGATCGCGCGACATGTCCCAAAGAATGTCGGTGTTGTCCGCCGGTCCGTATTGAAAGCACTGCCGCTCACCACGGGTGTTCCAGACGAGGTTGCTCAGAAAGCCCTTGGGGTTGGCATCGCGCAGCAGTGCATTGTCGGACAGGGCCCCGTTCAGAAGGGACTGTCCGTTTGCGAATTCCGCGCGTTCCCGCGCAAAGAGATGGCCGTGCACCTGTGCGCCGGTTGCGCGGCTCAGCCATTGTTCAAAACCTTGGAAAAGTTCGGAAAACCCCTGAAAGACAGAGTATTTTCCGGCCGTTACGCCGTTTTCCCATCCCCGGTTGGGATAGCGGCTTTGCATGTATAGCCCTGCGCGTCCCCGGGTCCGCCGGTCCACCGCCTTGGCAAAGATCCGGTCGATCTTGCCCGGGTTTGGCTCTTGTCGCGACATCGCCCGGTTCGGATCGGTGAGAAAGGCCTCGTAGAGGCGATCCGCGTGGGGCCAGATCTTGCGCGCGACAAAGCAGTCAGAGCGCCGCAACAGCTGCAAGTGATCCTCGTAGAAGATATGCGGTTTGCCTTGAAAATCGAACTTTGACAGGGTGAGCGAGCGGCTCTCGACCTGGGTGGAGTAGAGACGCGCGAGGGTCTGGAAATAGCTTTCATCCGGGATCCAGACCTGACGGAAATAGGCGTCAAAGCGGCGGCGTTCCGGGTCTTGCAGGATCGCGGACAGCGTCTGACGGGTGAGGCACCACCACTGGCTGCCCATATGGGGCACGATGCCCCCGGGGATGCGCCGTTTGAACCCGAGCATCCGTTGCAGTTCGACAAATTTGTCAAAGAGATAGCGGTTCTTGCGCCATGAGAACGGGAAATAGAGGGTAAAGCGTTCATGATCCAGCCCCCCAACGGTCCAGGGCACATCCGCGGTTGTGGCGCTTTCGATGAAATCGGTGCGAGGACGTTCGGCGAGGTAGCTGACCAGTTCTTCGACCGGGCGCAGGGGCAGGCAGGACCCGGAGGCCAGATAGACATGGCGCACCTCTTCGAACCGTTCCAGCATCAATTCGGAGGCGTCCTGGCTTGCGGCCACCAGACCCCATGTGCCCCATTCACAGCGATGTCGCTTGCAAAACAGCACCCCGGGCAGATCGGCAAGTCGGTCTCGAAAGGCCACAAAACGGCGTTTGGGCACGGCGCTGTCCACATGGATCACCACGGGGCAGCCACCGCGCGCCCAATGCCGCGCCACCTGTTCGGCCCGGTCAAAGGCGGTATGCACCAGCATGATGATGCCAACGCTCATGCCCAGTTGCCCTTTGACATGAGGCCGAGGATTTCCAGTTGGCGCCAGTTGATGAACCTCTCGGACCACTTGCACCAGAGGTCGGGATTGTCCTTCACGGCCTCGGCATAGGCGATGTATTCGCGCGATGCGCCATAGTGCTGCTTGCGCGCCAGCTCCTCTTCGGCCTTTTCAGAGAAGGTGTTGAGGAACTTGGTGTGCATCAGAACGCCAGAGGCCTTCTCGCCGCCCCACTCATCGTACACGAGGTTCAGGCCGCGCGGCAGCAGGTTGTGGGTGGAAGACACATAAGCATAGCGCCGGTCCCAGCGCACCAGCGGGATCTTGTTCAGCGCCGGGGCCAATTGCGGCGTATCCGCAAAGAAGACGCGCGCCCGCGGGCCGCCCTGGATCCATAGATTGCCAAAGCGCGGGTTCTTCTTGATCGTGTAATTGCCCGCATCGAACCAGTTGGCAATCTCCAGCGGGTTCTGACCGGGGCTGTAGGTCTGATGGTCGAGGCGGCCCTTGGGATACATGTCCAGCAACATCGCGCTGAAACTCTTGATCGACGAGGCGTCAAGCCAGTCGGTCAGCGCACGCAGGGGCCGTGTGTCACAGAAGGGGTACAGGAACAGTTCGTCCGGATCGACGGTCAGCGTCCAGTGGTCGTGACCGTATTTCATCAGCAGCCAGTTCATCCAGTCGACGCCAAAACGCGATCTCTTGTAGCTGGCAGTGGTCGTCCAGACCGAAACGTCCGGCTGGCGCGCGAGATAGTCCAGCGACCCGTCGATGGAGTCATTGTCCACAAAGAGGAAGTGGTTCACCCCCATGTCGCGGTAATACTGCAGAAAATACGGAAGGCGCACACCCTCGTTGCGCTGGGTCGAGAACAGCAGGATGTCAGAGGGGCGGATGTCCTCTGTCCGGTTCGCCACGGGTCGCAGATCGCGCCGCTTGCGAAAGGCCCGGATCCGCCAACGCTTGCGTTGCAACCTCAGTCGATATGACTGCCATGCGCCCACTGTCTTGCCCTTTGTCGCCCCGCACACGGGACGCTCTCACCTTGTCCCCTTGGGGAGCGCTCGATCAATTCCCCGTTCGGGGCTCTTTTTCCCGGACCCGCTGCGGGGTCCTTGTCTGGCTCGGCTATCAGATCAGAGTTAAGACACCCTTGAAGTGTGTCTCCCAGCGGGGTGGGGCGAATCTGTGCGCCTGTTCCCGTCCTGCGATGTGATCCTTGGCCATCTGCCTTATGCTTGATGTCCACAGATACCGGTCACAAGCCTCTGCGTAAACGGGAATATCACCCAAGGTCTCCCTGTAAATGGCCAGATCGTTGCAAAGGACGGGCACGCCGAGGGCGGCGGCCTCGATCGGAGGCAGTCCATATCCTTCGGCGAGGCTGGGAAAGACAAAGCCCGCCGCCCCGGCGATCAGTCCGAAAACCGCGGGGTCGTCCAGTCCGGGCAGTTCATGCACGCGGTCGGGTCCGGCATCTAGACGGTCGAAAACGGCGTGGTTCTCCCAGCCGCGCGCGCCGCAGATCAGCAGGTCCGCGTCGGGGATGTCCGGCCATATGTCGAGCAGAAGCGCGTGGTTCTTGCGTGGTTCAATGGTGCCCAGCGTGACGAAATAGGGCGCGTTCCATGGCCCCTCCGGGGGTGTCCCCGCGATGGGTTGATCGACGCCAAGCGGCGCGACCAGCGTGTCCGGCACCCGGCTCAGATGCAGGGCAAGCGCGGCCTCTGTCTGATGCGAATTGCAAAGGATGAGGTCGGCATGAGCGCCGACGTGGGACAGGAAGGCGCGGAATGTCTCGACACTGCCGAGGCGCTGGTACTGCGGAAAGTCCAGTGGAATGGTGTCATGCACCATGACCGCGATCCGGGCCGAGACGTCCCCAAGCGCCGCAATCACCCGTGGGGTGAAATTGCTGTGCCCGGTGTTGAGGTAGTGAACCCCGTCTGGCAGATGCCGCCGCAGCATCCGACCCAGCCCGCCGGGCAGCGATCGGGCAAGGCTTGCCCGGCGCAGATCGCTTTCGGCGCGGGCGCGCATGGGCGTCAGGCCGGGTTTCATGCGCGACAAGAGGTCCGCCGCGCCCCAGGTGCCGGATATCAGACCATCGCGCAGCACCCTGCACCCTGCGGCGTCCAGCAACAGGTAGCCATAAGCAGACCGCACCAAGCCAAACAGCGGGCCGCGCTGCAACAGATGTTCGAGATAGGCAAATTCGACCCGGTCTACCCCGGTGAGAACGCGCCCCGCCCGGCTGACCAGACGAGACAGATCCAGCAGGCGGATGGGTTCAGCGCTCGTAGCTGCCATTTTTGTGCCAGCGCCACGCGTCGGCAATCATGTCTGCCATGTTGGAGCGCGTGGGCTGCCAGCCAAGCTCCTCACCCGCGCGGGTCGAGCCAGAGACCAGCTTTGTCGCATCCCCGGCGCGCCGCGGCCCGTCCGAACAGGGCACCTGCGCATTGGTGACGCTGCCCGCGCTGTCGATCACTTCGCGCACGGAAAAGCCTTTGCCTGTGCCCAGGTTGAAAACCCGGCTGCCCTTGCCGTCCTTCAGCCATTGCAGCCCGAGGATATGGGCATCCACAAGGTCGCAGACATGCACATAGTCACGGATGCAGGTGCCATCGGCAGTGTCATAATCCGTGCCATGTACCGTCAGCGCCGGGCGCTGGCCGTCCACCGCTTCGAGCATCACGGGGATCAGGTGGGTTTCCGGACGATGATGTTCGCCAACCTCGCCTTCGGGATCTGCTCCGGCCACGTTGAAATAGCGAAAGATCACGTGCCGCAGACCAAAGGCCGCCTCGAAATCACGCAGGATCTGCTCCACCGCGAGCTTGGACGCGCCGTAGGCGTTCAGGGGCTCCTGCGGGGTGCTTTCGTCCAGAACGACGTTGTCATGTTCGCCATAGGTGGCACAGGTCGACGAAAACACGAAGTCCATGCAGCCAGCGGCCACTGCGGCCTCGATCAGGGTCAGGGATCCGGCCACGTTGTTGCGCCAGTACATGCCGGGCTTGGCCATGGCCTCGCCCACCTGACTGAGGGCCGCGAAATGCATCACGGCCACCGGTTGCCATGTCTGGAAAACCTCGTCGAGGCGGGCGCGGTCGCTCAGATCCCCTTGTTCAAAGGGGCCGAACTTTACCGAGTCCTGCCAGCCAGTGACAAGGTTGTCATAAGTGACGGGCGTGAAGCCCGCCGCTTTCAGGGCTTTGCAGGCGTGGCTGCCGATGTAGCCGGCCCCGCCTGTCACCAAAACCGTCGTCACGCAGGTTACTCCGCCGCCTTCCGGGAGGACATGACCTCACGCAGGTATGCTTCGAGGTCGTCGCGCAATTCGTCCCGGGCAAGGCCAAAGGCCACGGTGGCCTGCAAAAAGCCCGCCTTGGAGCCGCAGTCGAACCGCTGCCCGCGAAAGCGATAGCCGTAGACGCCGTTCTGCTCGGGTCCGATTTCCTGCGCGATGGCGTCGGTCAGCTGAATCTCGCCCCCGGCGCCGGATTTCAGCTGGTTGAGGTGCTTGAACACATCCGATGACAGGATGTACCGGCCGATGACGGCAAGGTTGGACGGTGCATCCTCGACCTTGGGCTTTTCGACCATGGCCTTGACCTTGACCATCGTCCCCATGTCTTCCTCGACGTCGAGGATACCGTAGGACTTGGTCTTTTCCATGGGCACTTCCATGGCGGCCACCATGTTGCCGCCGCCGATCTCGTCGTAGGCTTCGACCATCTGCTGCAGGCAGGGCGTTTCCGACGCGATCACGTCGTCCGGCAGCATCACCGCAAAGGGTTCATTGTGCACAAGGCGGCGGGCGCACCAGATCGCGTGACCCAGACCCAATGGCTTGGCCTGTCGCATATAGGCGATCTCACCCGAATCCATGTTGGTTGCCTTGAGCAACTCCAGCAGCTCATCCTTGCCCTTCTTGCGCAATTCGCTTTCGAGCTGGGGGTTGTGGTCAAAGTAGTCTTCGAGGGCGCTCTTGCCTCGGGAGGTTACAAAGATGAATTCCTTGATTCCGGCAGCGCGTGCTTCGTCGATGGCATACTGGACCAACGGGCGATCCACCAATGTCATGATTTCCTTGGGCACCGATTTGGTTGCCGGTAGAAAACGGGTTCCAAGGCCGGCGACCGGGAAAATCGCTTTGGTGACCTTTTTACGCATCCGTCTGCTCCTTCTTTGCTATCGGATATGTGACTTTGCGCTCGTCTGCAGTGCAACCACATCTCACGTGTACATGCCACAAACACCAGCGTGTTGAGCCTATAAATTGTGACATTTGTTCTTTGCTTTCGCGCATATCAGGGGTTTGTGTCGCTAAATTGACCACGCACCGGTTCGATGCGCTGTGACTCTTCACACACTCGTTTGATAAATCTCCATGCCTGGACCAGGCGACCGCTGCGCAGGCTGCGGCCAAACAGGCCCCCGGTTTGCTCCCAGACGCCGTCGTCCGTAAAACGGACCTGATGGTAGCGGCTGGTGTGATCAAACAGAAACAGGGACACAATGGCACCTGAGGCGGCGCGCGACGCGGCCTCCCGCCGCAATGGCGCGGCGTTGCCCGAGCGGCCCGAAAGGCGCAGGCGCTGCGCACCGGGTCGTCCGGGATATGGACGGAACCCGGAGGTGGCGCGGGCCAATGACTTTGGCGAGGTCAGCGTGCGGCTGCGCCCATCCGCCGCGCCCTTTCGGAAACTGCGCATCAGGCGCATCACGTCATCCGCGCCAAAAGGTCCGCGCTGCATGAATCCCAGCACGCGGCGGCGCTGCTCCCCCTCAAAGCGTGCCCATGCGGCATCGCGGGCGGGTTTCGGGCAGTGCTTGCGCAAAAAGACCTGCTGCGAGGCGGCAATCTCGAAAAGGCTGCGCGGGCTGCGGTCGCGGGCCCGCCGCGTGCTGGGAAGAAAGCCGTGATGCACCTGTGCCAGCGGCACGATGGCCGTGGGTTTTCCGGCACGGGCCAGCCGCAGGTTGAGGTCGGTCTCGTCCAGAAAGAACCGAAAGGCAGGATCAAACCCCCCCATTTCCGCCAGCACATCGCGCCGAACGGCCATATTGGTGCCTTCGGTCTTGATCGCACGCTCTGGCGTCGGGTGCAGAACCGCGGCCCGCAGATCCGTCATCTGAAGCGGGGCGGCCAGCCCGGTCGGGTCCACGCTGCGCGCTTGCCACTGAAACGAAATGCCATTGCGCCCAATCACGTAGCCGCCCGCCGCGGCGAGATCCGGCTCCGTTTCAAAGGGCGCAACGAGGTGGGTCAGCCAGAGCGGCTCCGGCACGGCGTCGTCGTCGATAAAGGCCACCACTTCGCCCGCGGCATGGGTGATTCCCTGATTGCGCGCCGCAGAGATATTGGCCTCGTCGAAAGGCACCACCTTGATGTCGCTCACGTCTGCCCGCTCGTCGAGCAGTGCCTTGCCGCGCGGGCAGACGACGGCCACCACTTCGAAGCTGGGGTAGTCGAGTTGGGACACGCCGGTCAGGCACCGCATCAGGGCCGTTGGGCGGCCCCGGCTGACGATGATGACGCTGACTGGCAGACCCATGATCAGCCCTCTTTCAGCGTGACGCCCGGCGCATAGGCAATAAAGAACGGATTGGCGAAACCCGGCTTGCCATAGGCGAGGGGCGTATGGTCATCAAAGCGCACGACTCGGCCACCTGCACCCGACAGCACGGCGTGCCCGGCGGCGGTGTCCCATTCCATCGTGCGACCCAGGCGGGGATACAGATCCGCTTCGCCGGTGGCGACGAGGCAGAACTTCAGCGAGGAACCGGCGCTGGTCATGTCCTTGACGTCATACTGCCCGATGTAATCGTCGGTCGCCTGATCACGGTGCGATTTTGAGGCCACAACCATAAGCGCGCCGTTGTCCGGCGCACTGACGCGCACCGGCTGTGTCTCACCCGGTGTGGCGGGATCAAAGGGGCCGATCTCTTCGACCGTGTGACCGACGCTGTTCGTGTAGAACATGCGACCGCGGGCCGGGGCGTAGACAACGCCGCGGGTCGGCACGCCATTTTCCACCAGCGCGATGTTCACGGTGAAGTCGCCGCGCCGCTTGATGAATTCCTTGGTGCCGTCCAGCGGATCCACGATCAGAAAGGTCGCTGCGGTCACTTCGTGGCTGTCGGCCTGTTCTTCGGTAACAAGCGCCACGTCGGGAAAGGTGGCCCGCAGACCGGCGGAAATCAGGGCATCGGCTGCCTCGTCCGCCTCTGTCACCGGGCTGTCGTCCGATTTGACCTTCACGTCGAAATCATCGGCGTTGTAAATTTCCATGATCTTGGTGCCAGCCTCGATGGCAAGGCGACGCAAGACCGGTGTCAGGTCGGAATAGTTCACTTTAATGCTCCTTCCAGCGCACCGGGCGCGATTTATTGATTTGATAGCCTCTTGGGCCTATGGTGCCCTTTAGAAAGAACGGCGTACAAGCCGCAACACCAGGCTAAGCGGCGCATTGCCGCGGATACGGAGCAGGCAGATGTTTCAAACGACCCGGCCCAAGAGCCGATTGCAGTCGGCTGTCAACATCGCGGAACTCGTGTACCACAATTCCGTTCGTGCGGTGCGCAAGACCCATGGCAACGCGATCATGGCGATTCTCATGAACATGTTGCAGACAGTCATTTTTGTTCTGGCGTTCTATTTCATGTTCCTTGTGCTGGGCATGCGTGGGGTCGCGATCCGTGGCGATTTCATGATCTACATCATGACCGGCATTTTCCTCTACATGACCCATACAAAGACCCTTGGCGCTGTGGCCGGATCCGAAGGGCCCGCAAGCCCGATGATGCAACACGCGCCGATGAACACTGCCATCGCCATCGCCGCGGCGATGCTGTCGACGCTCTATATTCAGGTGCTGTCGCTTGTGGCCATACTGTTTGTCTATGACGTGGCCTTCAACCCCTTTGTGATGCAGGAAATTTTTGATCCCATCGGGTGTCTGGGCATGGTTTTGCTGTCGTGGTTCTCCGGGGCGGCGATCGGCATGGTCTTCCTCGCGATCAAACCGTGGTTTCCTACCCCTGTCAGTATCATCTCCACGATTTACCAGCGGGCGAACATGATTGCCTCGGGGAAAATGTTCGTGGCCAACACCCTGCCCACCTACATGCTTGTCATGTTCGACTGGAACCCGCTGTTTCACACCATCGACCAGTCGCGCGGCTATGCTTTCGTGAATTACAACCCCCGGAATTCCGACTGGGAATACGCGCTGTATCTCTCTATCGTTCTGATCATGATTGGTCTGATGGGTGAGTTTTACACCCGCAAAAACGCTTCGGCCTCCTGGAGCGCGCGACGCTGAGCGCTCTGCCAGCCCGCTGGTTCAAGGGGCGTTGCGAAGAGGGCAAAAAGATGATTGCAAGAATATTTGGCGCTTTGATTATTATCTGGGCGATTTCAATACCCGCCGTCGCGCAGGAGACGCCCGCGCTCTATCAGGTCGCAGGCGTGCGCAGTGACGACGTTCTGAACGTGCGCGCAGGACCGGGGGCAAGCAACCCGATCGTCGGAACGCTTGCCTATGACGCCACCGGGGTCGAAGTGATCCGGATCGATGGCCGTTGGGGCCTGATCAACGTCGGCGAGGCGACAGGCTGGACCTCGATGCGCTTTCTCACGCCCGAAGTGGACGGCACCTTGCCCAACCGGCCCGTCGTGCGGTGTTTCGGAAATGAGCCGTTCTGGTCTTTGAATGTGCGTCAGGGGCAGACGGCGGTCCTCACCACACCGATGAACCGGGAGGGAGATGTCTTTGCCGTTGGTTTGTTCCAGCGTGCATGGGGGCCCTTGCAGAAATACGTCCTGCGCGGACAAGCCGCGCCGCGGGAGATATCCGTTGTCGTTGCGCAGACCTATTGCGATGACGGCATGAGCGATCAGGAATACGGGTTTGACGCCACGGTGATCATTTCTGGCGCAGACGGTCAGGTGTTTTCGGGCTGTTGCCGTCTCAGGGACTGAACGCGCCCTCAGGTTACTGGCGAGTGCGTGCCCTCAGGTCATAGATGAGTGCATGCCCTCAGGTCACTGGCAAAGGCGTGACCTCAGGTCACGACGCGCAGGGTCAGGTTCAGCCGCCCTCCCTTGGGAAACAGCGTCGAGGTGCCGGGTTTGACCTTGTCGATGCCGTGGAAGGCCCGCCTTGCCGGGCCGCCCATGACCACGACATCGCCGGAGCGCAGCCAGATCGAGGAGGTCGAGCCGCCGCGCGTCTCGGATCCCATGCGAAACCGGGCCTCGTCCCCCAGTGAGACCGACACGACAGGGCAGGTGAAGTCCGCCTCGTCCACGTCCTGATGCAGGCCCATCCTTGCGTCGTCCCCGTACCAGTTGACCAGACAGCACTCCGGCAGGCGCGGGCAGTCAGAGACCGCGCGCCAGATGTCGAGCACCGGCCCGGGGATCGGGGGCCATGGCATCCCGTCGGGATGGTTGCGTTCATACCGGTACCCCCGCGTATCGCTGATCCAGCCAAAGGTACCCGCCGCGCTCATTTGTACGGACATCGGGCCGCGCCGGGTGCGGGGGTGAAACAGTGGCGCCACACGCAGCACGCCGCGGATCGCCTCTGCAAGCTGCTCTTGCGCGGGGCGATCCAGATACCCGGGGTGAATCGCGAACCCGTTTTGCAACAGCGGTGGCGTCATCTGCAGTGGCTCCTGTTGGCCTGATCGTACCCGTCTGAGGCACCCTACAAAGGATTTCCTCTCAATTGCCCCGGTGCAAGCGCTTGGCAAACCCCTGACCCCTCCTTATATACCCTTCGAACGCGCTGCTGACCCTGTCCGCGGCGCTCAAAAGATGCGGGGCTGGGATGCCAAAACGGGTCCAATGCCTCGTGGTATCGCCTTGAATATTGAGAAAAGGGATCGAAACATGGGAAAAGTGATCGGAATCGACCTTGGGACCACGAACTCCTGCGTGGCCATCATGGATGGCAGCCAGGCACGTGTGATCGAGAACGCTGAAGGCGCGCGGACGACGCCTTCGATCGTGGCCTTCACCGAAGACGAACGCCTCGTTGGCCAGCCGGCAAAACGCCAGGCCGTGACCAACCCGGAAAACACCGTCTTTGCGGTGAAGCGTCTGATCGGCCGCCGCACCACCGATGCGGAAGTGACGAAGGATCAGGACATCGTCCCCTACAAGATCGTGGACGGTGGCAACGGCGACGCATGGGTGGAAATCCGGGGTGAGAAGTTCTCTCCCTCGCAGATCTCTGCCTTCACGCTGCAAAAGATGAAAGAAACCGCCGAGAGCTATCTTGGCGAGGAAGTGACGCAGGCGGTCATCACCGTGCCCGCGTATTTCAACGACGCCCAGCGTCAGGCCACCAAGGACGCCGGCAAGATCGCCGGTCTGGAAGTGCTGCGGATCATCAACGAGCCGACCGCGGCGGCCCTGGCCTATGGTCTCGACAAGAAGGACAGCAAGACGATTGCGGTCTACGACCTCGGCGGCGGCACCTTTGACGTGACCATTCTCGAGATCGACGATGGCCTCTTTGAAGTGAAATCCACCAACGGGGACACGTTCCTTGGCGGTGAAGATTTCGACATGCGGATCGTCAACTACCTGGCGGACCAGTTCAAGAAAGAGCATTCCGTCGATCTGACGAAAGACAAGATGGCGCTGCAGCGTCTGAAGGAAGCGGCCGAAAAGGCGAAGATCGAGCTCAGCTCCGCGACCCAGACCGAGATCAACCAGCCGTTCATCTCGATGGGCGCTGGCGGCACCCCGCTGCACTTGGTCATGAAGCTGACCCGCGCAAAGCTGGAAAGCCTCGTGGGTGATCTGGTCAAGGCGTCGATCAAGCCCTGTCAGGCCGCCTTGAAAGACGCAGGTCTATCCACCTCCGACATCGACGAGGTCGTTCTGGTCGGCGGTCAGACCCGTATGCCGAGGGTCATCGAAGAGGTGACCAAGTTCTTTGGCAAGGAGCCGCACAAGGGTGTGAACCCGGACGAGGTTGTGGCCATGGGCGCTGCCATTCAGGCCGGTGTTCTTCAGGGTGACGTAAAGGACGTGGTCCTTCTGGACGTGACCCCGCTGTCGCTCGGCATCGAGACATTGGGCGGTGTCTTCACCCGTCTGATCGACCGCAACACGACGATCCCGACGAAAAAGAGCCAGGTCTTTTCCACCGCCGAGGACAACCAGAACGCCGTGACCATCCGCGTGTTCCAGGGTGAGCGTGAAATGGCGTCTGACAACAAGATGTTGGGCCAGTTCAACCTCGAAGATATCCCGCCGTCGCCCCGTGGCATGCCGCAGATCGAAGTGACCTTTGACATCGACGCCAACGGCATCGTGTCTGTCGGCGCCAAGGACAAGGCAACCGGCAAGGAGCAGACGATCACCATCCAGGCCTCGGGCGGTTTGTCCGACGAGGACATCGAGCGTATGGTCCAGGAAGCCGAGGAGAACGCCGAGGCCGACAAGGAGCGCAAGGAGCTGGTCGAGTCCCGCAACCAGGCAGAGAGCCTGATCCATTCGACCGAGAAATCGATCGAGGATCACGGCGACAAGGTCGACCCCTCCACCGTTGAGGCGATCGAACTGGCCGTGGCGGCGCTCAAGGACGATCTGGAGAAAGAGGACGCCACAGCCGAAAAGCTGAAGTCCGGCATTCAGAACGTGACCGAGGCCGCAATGCGTCTGGGTGAGGCGATCTACAAGGCACAGGCCGACAGCGAAAGCGGCGAACCGAGCGCAGCGGATGCCCCCGGCTCTGATGCAGACGACAGCATCGTGGACGCCGATTTCGAAGACCTGGATGACAACAAGCGGGCCTGAGGCACGCTCTCGGTTCAAATCGGGGGCCGGTCCGGATGCCGGGCCGGCCCTTTCGATATGAGAGGAGGACGAAATGTCCAAGCCTGATTTTTACGACGTGCTGGGCGTGGCTCGCGGCGCCTCTGCAGAAGAGATCAAGAAGGCCTATCGCAAGAAGGCCAAGGAACTGCATCCGGACCGGAACTCCGACAACCCCAATGCCGAAAGCCAGTTCAAGGAAATCAACGAAGCCTATGACATCCTGAAGGACAACGACCGCAAGGCAGCCTACGACCGCTATGGTCACGCCGCGTTCGAAGGTGGCATGGGCGGCGGCGGACGTCCTGGTGGTGGTGGCCCGGGCAATGCGGATTTCGCATCGGCGTTTTCCGACGTGTTCGACGACCTCTTCGGGGATTTCATGGGGGGCCGACAGGGCGGACGTCAGCGGGCCTCACGCGGGGCGGACCTGCGCTACAACCTGCGTTTGCACCTTGAGGACGCCTTCAACGGACTGGCCAAGACCATCAATGTGCCGACCTCCGTTCAGTGTGGTGAATGCACGGGCACGGGGTCCGAGGGCGGTTCCGAGCCGACGACCTGCCCGACATGCTCCGGCATGGGCAAAGTGCGGGCGACGCAGGGCTTCTTTACCGTGGAACGGACCTGTCCGACCTGCTCTGGCCTCGGTCAGATCATCAAGAATCCCTGTGCCAAATGCGGCGGTGCCGGGCGTGTGTCCAAAGACCGTGCATTGTCCGTGAACATCCCTGCGGGCGTGGAAACAGGCACGCGAATCCGTTTGGCCGGAGAAGGCGAAGCGGGCATGCGGGGTGGTCCTCCGGGGGATCTTTACATCTTCATCGAGGTGGAGGCGCACAAGATCTTTGAGCGCGACGGCACCGATCTGCATTGTCGCGTGCCGGTTTCGATCACGGCTGCCGCGCTGGGCGGCGACATCGAGGTGCCAACCATCGACGGTGGCCGCTCGCGGGTCAAGATCCCGTCGGGATCCCAATCCGGGCGTCAGATGCGCCTGCGGGGCAAGGGCATGCCTGCTTTGCGTGGGGGTGGATCCGGTGACATGTTCATCGAACTTGCGGTGGAAACCCCGGTCAACCTCACGACCCGCCAGAAAGAAATCCTGCGGGAGTTTGACGCCCTGAGTGAGGACAACAACCCCGAAGGCACGAGCTTTTTCAGCTCTGTCAAAAGCTTTTGGGATTCGATGAAGGGGTGAGGTGACGCCCCTCTCCGTGAGGCGAGGCGGAACGTCCAGTGGGCGTTCCGTTCAAATCACAGGCGCAGTCCCTTGATACCACATGAACGGTCTTCAAAGACCCTGCGCTGCACAGGGAGAAGCAGCGCAAGGCAAAAGGGTTTTTTGCCTTGTCAGCAAGGCCATAGCTTCGACAGGCTTGCGCGCCGGCGTTAACCTGCCATTCACCATGTTCGCGCAAAGTTCGCACATGACCAAAGTGCGCCATTTCTCCGATTCTCAGGTCCCGTTGTTCGACCACGACGAGGCTCCAGTAGCCCAACAGTCCGGTGGGGCAAAGCTGCCGTCCTACATCCGGGACCACAGGGCGCGCCTGAGGGAACGGTTCGTCGTCGGCGGCGCGGATGCCCTGCCAGACTACGAAATGCTGGAGCTTGTCTTGTTTCGCGCCATCCCGCGGCGCGATGTCAAACCGCTCGCGCGTCAACTGCTGGAGCGGTTCGGCGATTTCAACGGCGTCCTTTCGGCACCGCCTGCGCGGCTGTCAGAGGTCAACGGCGTTGGCGAGGCTGTCGTCACCGAACTGAAAATCGTCGAGGCCGCGGCGCACCGCCTTGCCCGGTCGAAAGTCATGCTGAAGCATGTTTTGTCCAGTTGGGACGCGCTTCTGGACTATTGCCAGACCGCGATGGCCCACGGTGATATCGAACAGTTCCGGGTGCTCTACCTTGACCGCAAGAATGTTTTGATCGCGGACGAACGGCAGGCCCGCGGGACCGTGGACCATGTGCCTGTCTACCCGCGCGAGGTGGTCAAACGCGCGTTGGAGGTGAATGCCTCCGCCTTGATCCTTGTGCACAACCACCCTTCTGGGGATCCCACGCCATCCACCGCCGATATCGACATGACGGCACAGATCCAGATGGCGGCGGAATCCCTCGGGATCACGCTGCACGACCACCTCGTGATCGGCAAATCGCGGGAGCTGAGCTTTCGAGCAGAAGGCCTGATCTGACCGTACAAACCGCAGATCGGTCTAGTTCACCCAGACCTCGACCCGTCGATTGACCTGCCGCCCCCAGGATGTGTCGTCACAGGCCATGGGCATGGCCTCGCCAAACCCGTCAGTGTCCAGTTGCACGCGGTCCAGATCCGCGGTTTCCGCGGCTTGCTGCACAGCAGATTTCACCGACACAGCCCGCTTTTGCGCGATTTCCAGGTTGGGTCCCGCGGCGCCAGCACCGTCGGAAAAGCCCACGAACACCAGCTGTCGGCCATCATAGATCCCGCGCTCCAGCGCACGGGCCAGTTGCACCACGTTGGACCGGGATTGCGCATCGAGCCGGGCAGAGCCGGTTTCGAACCGGAAGGAGGTCGTAAGCCGACGCATCGGGCTGAGGCGTTTGACCATGCGTTGCAGCTCTGCCAGCCCATCGTCGCCACGCGCCACGAGGATTGCATTGGCGATGCGGTCGCCCTGAAGGTCCAGAGGCACTTCTTCCGGGGCCTGATCGATGAACCCCGCGCGGCGGATCGTGATCTGCGCTGGCGGACTGCGCGTAAACCGCAAGAAGTCCCGGGCCAAGGCAGGCAGACGCCGCGCTGGCAGATACAGGAACATTGGCGCCGTGAGCGGATAGTCTTCTGTCTTGATGCTGCGGCGGGCGGCGCGCAGGGTAAAACCGCAAGGGCCGGTCAGGACCAGCGGTTTGGCATTGCCGATCTCGGAGTAGCTGGTCAGCCCAAATCCGAAAGGATCCCGCGCGATCTGTGTTGTCAGCGCGGCATTGCTGTCATGGCGCGTGACGCCGTCGCTGAGATCGGCGCGGGCGGGCTTCATGAGCCGGTCCTCGACCGTCTGCGCAAGACCAGAGCGCGCGTCGCGCAGGTGCAGCGAGATCGGCGCATCTGCGCCCCCAAAGGCGCTCCAGCGCGCGGCACGTCCCTGCAAGACACGCACGAGGTCATCCAGCGTGAGAGCGTCCACCGGGTTGCTGGGGGACACCACGGGCACCACGGCATCCAGTGCCAGAACCAGCGACCGGTTCGCCCGGGTCAGATCGCCCAGCCCGGCCTCACGCGCGCGGGCCACTTCGTCCGGACGGATCTCTCGCAGCGCCATGACCATGTCGGCCTCATCGGCAAGCAGGTCGGCGAACCCTTCGTCGGTGTTTGTGATTCGGAAATGGAAATTGCCCACGGTGCGGGTGCTGCGCAGATCCGTCAGCGTATAGAGAAAATGCGTGTCATCCATTTTCTCCCGCCGGGCGATCAACCCGTTGCGCAGGGCGAAGGCCTCGATCAGGGCGGGCATGAGCACCCGGCCAATCGTGGCCGAGCCAGAGACCCGGACATCGGCCACATAGTCGATCAGTGAGGGGCAGCCAATCCCGTCGCAGGTCACGCCGGAGCCGTCGATCGTCAGCTCGCCAAAGCGCGTTTCGATCCTGTAGAACTCACCGTCAAAGCCCAGAAGCGTGCCCTGCAGTTCGATCGAGCCGTCCCGGGAGCGCAGCATCACATCCTGCGCGTTCACGAACGAGGCCAAACTCACAAAGAAAAGTGCGGCGAAAACCGCCGCACGCCAAATGGCCATCAAGGACCTCGTCGATCACATTCACCTGGCCGCGATTGTCAGGTCTTCGACGAGGTTTTTCAACACCAGAAAGTCGCCGACGGCCTCGCAATCGGGCATCTGTAGCGAGAGGTTGCGCGTGCGCAACGTAGACTGCAGGCGCACTTCGAGGGTCTGCGCTTCGATGTTTTGGTCACAGTTGTTCGCGGTGATCTCTGCCTCAACCGACAGCAGAATTTCCCCGATGCGTTGCGAGGTGCCGCTGGGGAAGGAATAGATCTCGGCGACATGGGCCTCGGGGGTCGAAGAATCGCCGAGGCGCACGAGGAACCCGCCCTCTCCACGCGCGGCGGAGGTCAGATCGCCAGTGGCTTCGGCCCAGACGTGGCCGTCGGAGAAGTATTCTGCGGCAAACTCGCGGGCGTGCAATTGCAGGCCACCCGCCCCGCGCCACTGGACGGCGACGCGGTCATAAAACGGCAAAGAGGTCACTTTGGTCATGGCCGTGGCCCCTTGGCCGGACGCAAAATCTGCAATGAACAAGGCTTGTTCGGCAAGCGCGGGCACCATGACTGCGAGGCTGCCATCGGACCCGAGCACATCGGTAAAGATCATGCCCTGATGGTGCAGCGTGACCCGTTCATCGCCGAGGCAGGGCGCCACGAGCGAGACCTGCACCATGGCACCTGCTGCCGGTTCTGCGGACATGGAAATGTCGCAGGCAAATCCGGTGTCGGGTTCGGGGTCCGGGGCCAATACATCGATGCTGCTGTCATCAGAAAAGGCAACCGTTTCAAGTTGGACTTCGGGCTCCGCTGCGGGTGCGGCAAGGCTGCTGGTGTCCACAAGCGTGCTGGCTACAGCCGGCAAGGCCACGGCGGAGGCAGAGGATGTGGGCATGATGGCCGTCACTTCCAACGGGGCGGGGGCCTGCGTTGCAGTGCGCGCGGCACCGGGCAGGGCAAAGCCGTATTGCATGATGTAGCCGATGCCGAGTGCACAGACCAAAGTGGCCCCGCCCACGGCGAAACTTGTCTTTTGCGCCAGTATCCGTGCGATCAACTGCGACATCGCGGCCTCCTGTCATCGTTATCGCGGCCCAAGGACCGGTAGGCGCCCTGTGTGGCACCCAAAGACGGCAGCTGTGCGGCAGACACGAGGAGACTTCTGGGCAATTGCTCAGAAGTTGTGAAAGGTCCGGCCCCCCGGTCCTCTCACCGATCATACACGGGGTCGGTTATACCATACGTCCGTGACAATGCTTGTACTTTTTGCCCGATCCACAGGGGCAGGGATCATTTCGTCCCACGTCACCCCAGGTGGTTGGGTCATTTTCGTCAAAGGCAGGCGCGGCCTCTGCTGCGGCGCCAACGGCTTGTGCGGCGGCGCCTGCGGCAACGGCACCCGCCGCGACGGCGGGGGCGTTGGCCTCGGCGGCGGCAAGGGCCGCGCGTTGCATCGCTTCTTGCTGGGCGCGCAGTTCGGCCAACATGGCGTCACGCTCTTCCTCGGTCATCGGACGGACCTGCGACAGTTGCGTGCTCACCGTCTCACGCAGGCTTTCGAGGAGGTTCTGGAAGAGCTGGAAGGCCTCCGACTTGTATTCGTTCAGCGGATCACGCTGCGCATATCCACGGAAGCCGACGACAGAGCGCAGATGCTCCAAAGTCAGAAGGTGCTCGCGCCACTTGCGGTCGATGGTTTCCAGCAAGACCTGCTTTTCGATGGAGCGCATCTGCTCCGGGCCAAATGCTTCGGCCTTTTCCTGCATCAGCTTGTCAGAGGCCGCTTCGAGGCGCTCGCGGATCACCTCCTGATCAACGCCGTCCTCATCCGCCCAGCCCATCACGGGCTCATCCACACCCAGCTTTTCGATGCCGGCGGCGTAGAGGCCTTGCATGTCCCACTGGTCGGCGTAGCTCTTGGGCGGCGCGTAGATATCGACCAATTCGTCGATCACTTCGTGACGCATGTCCGAGATGACTTCGGACAGGTCCTCGGCTTCCATGATCTCGCGGCGCTGCGCAAAGATCACTTTCCGCTGGTCGTTCATCACGTCGTCGAATTTCAGCAGCTGCTTGCGGATGTCAAAGTTGCGGCCTTCGACCTTTGCCTGCGCGCGCTCCAGCGATTTATTCACCCAGGGGTGAATGATTGCTTCGCCTTCCTGCATGCCAAGCCCGGACAGCACCTTGTCCAGCCGATCGGAGCCAAAGATGCGCATCAGGTCATCTTCGAGCGAAAGGAAAAAGGACGACCGCCCCGGATCCCCCTGACGGCCCGAACGACCGCGCAACTGGTTGTCGATGCGGCGGCTTTCGTGGCGTTCTGTTGCCAGAACAAACAAACCGCCAGCGTCCTTGACGGCCTGCTCGTCCCTTGTGTGATCTTCTTCGATTTGCTGGCGGATCGCCTCGGGATCGCCTTCGGGATCAGCGGCGATGGCTTCCATGATCTTGAACTCGACGTTGCCGCCCAGTTTGATGTCCGTGCCACGGCCCGCCATGTTGGTCGCGATGGTCACCGCGCCCAGCTTGCCCGCATCGGCGACGATCTGCGCCTCCTGCTCGTGCTGGCGCGCGTTCAGAACATTATGCGTCAGATCGGCTTGCTTGAGCAGGCTGCTCAGCATTTCCGACTTCTCGATCGAGGTGGTGCCAACGAGGACCGGCTGGCCCTTTTCATTGGCGTTGCGGATTTCCTCGACGATGGCGTCGTATTTTTCCTGGCCGGTGCGATAGACCCTGTCGTCTTCGTCGATCCGGGCAATCGGCCGGTTGGTCGGAACCTCGACCACACCAAGGCCATAGATTTCCATGAATTCGGGGGCCTCCGTGACCGCGGTGCCGGTCATGCCGCCCAGCTTGTCATAGAGACGGAAATAGTTCTGGAAGGTGACCTGCGCGAGCGTGACGTTCTCGGGTTGGATGTCACAGGCTTCCTTTGCCTCGATGGCCTGATGCAGACCCTCGGACAGGCGACGACCCGGCATCATGCGCCCGGTGAATTCGTCGATCAGCATCACCTCGTTGTCGCGAACGATGTAATCCTTGTCCTTCTGGAACAGCTTGTGCGCGCGGATCGCCTGATTGATGTGGTGCACGACGGTGGTCGATTCCGGATCGTAAAGCGTCTGCCCCTCGGGCAGGAGGCCGCGCGCGTGCAGGTGCTCTTCGAGGAACTCGTTGCCCTCGTCGGTGAAGGTCACGTTGCGGGTCTTTTCGTCGACCTCGTAGTGATCCTCGAGCAGGTCAGGGATCAGCTTGTCGACGGCGACATACAGCTCTGAGCGGTCCTGCGCGGGGCCGGAAATGATCAGCGGGGTCCGCGCCTCGTCCACGAGGATGCTGTCCACCTCGTCGACAATGGCAAAGTAATGATCGCGCTGAAAGATCTGGTCCAGCGAGGATTTCATGTTGTCGCGCAGGTAGTCAAACCCCAGTTCGTTGTTGGTGGCATAGGTGATGTCGCAGGCGTAGGCTTCTTTCTTTTCGTCCTCCGGCTGGCGCGGATAGACGGTGCCCGTGGTCATCCCGAGGGCAGAAAACACGTTGCCCATCCATTCTGCGTCGCGGCGGGCGAGGTAGTCGTTCACCGTCACCACATGTACGCCGCGCCCGGTCAGGGCGTTCAGATAGGCCGGGAAGGTGGCAACGAGGGTCTTGCCCTCGCCGGTCTTCATCTCGGAGATATTGCCCTGATGCAGAAAGATCCCGCCCATCAGCTGCACGTCGAAGGCGCGCAGGCCCAGCGCGCGCTTGGCGGCTTCGCGGCAATTGGCGAAGGCCTCCGGCAGCAGCCCCTCAAGGGTTTCGCCGCCCGAGAGGCGCGATTTGAACTCTTCGGTCTTTGCGATCAGCCCGGCATCGTCGAGTTTCTCGAACTCCGGTTCCAGCGCGTTGATCTTGTCCACCATCGGACGGGTGGCTTTGACCTTACGGTCGTTCGGCGTTCCGAACACCTTGCGCGCGAGTTTTCCCAGCATGGTCTGACTTACCTGATCCCAACTTCGTGTGCGGCATCTGCTTGCCCGCCCCGCACATGCGCCATATGACGAAGAGAAACGACTGGACCAACAGCGCCTCTGCGCATGTAAGGGGCGGGTTACAGACTGTCAACGCCGCCCGGAGACGCGGCCATTGGATAGGAAGCGAAGATGCTGAAATCTGCACGCAAACTTGGGGCTCTTGCGGTTGTCTTGACCTGTGCCGCCCCGGCTTTGGCTCAAGAGGATCCGCTGGCGCAGGTGGTTGCCAGCGTAAATGGCACCGAAATCACGATTGGTCACATGATGCTGGTGCATATGGGCCTGCCGCAGGAATACCAGGAGGTGCCTGCCGACGCTCTTTGGGACGGAATCCTGCAGCAGATCATTCAGCACGAGGTCTTTGCCCAGAGCGATGCAGCCGTAGAGTCGGCGCGCGTCACCCTGTCGCTGGAAAACCAGCGCCGGACGCTGCTGGCCTCCGAGGCGATCTCGGCCTTGGCAAAATCGCTGGTGACGCCGCGCCAAGTCGAGGAAGAGTACAAGAAGCGCTATGTCGACGGTGCGCGTGACAAGGAATTCGACGCCTCTCACATTCTTTTGTCCAACGAAGAAGACGCGCTGGCCGTGATGGCCGAAGTCAGCCAGCGAGACGCAGATTTTGCCGCCGTGGCGCGTCAGAAATCCGAAGGTCCCTCTGGTCCGAATGGCGGATCGCTGGGCTGGTTCGGTCCCGGCGACATGGTGCCCTCGTTTCAGGAAGCGGTTGATGAACTCGATCCCGGAGATGTGACAGGCCCGGTGCGCACGCAGTTCGGCTGGCACGTGATCAAGCTCAACGATGTGCGCGTCGCCGATGTGCCCGCCTTCGAAGTCGTGGCCCCGCAGCTGGAGCAAGAGATGCAGCAGGCGGCGGTCTCTGCCTATCTTGATGCTCTGATGGGTGAAAGTGACGTGGTGCTGACCCCGAACGAGGATCTCGACCGGAGCCTTCTGGGGCAGCGTAGCTTGCTTCTGGACGAATGAGTCCCCGGTCGCCACTGGCGCCTGAGCGCTTTCCCGACTTGCCAGAGGTGCCCGGTGCGCGGTTTTCTGCGGTGGCCGCAGAGATCCGCTACCGCGGGCGGGACGACGTCATGCTGGCGGTCCTCGACCCGGGAAGCGTCGTGGCCGGGGTGTTCACCCGGTCTTCGACGCGCTCCGCCCCGGTGCTGGATTGTCAGGCAAAGATCGGCGGCGACCATCTGGAAGGCGCGGCCTTTCTGGTGAACGCGGGCAATGCCAATGCCTTTACCGGTGGCACGGGCGAAGGTTCCGTCGCAGCGATCACGCAAGTGGTGGCCGAGGCAACCGGTTTGCCTGTGTCACGCATTTTCACGGCCTCTACCGGTGTGATCGGTGAACCCTTGCCGCATGAGCGTATCACCGACAAGGTCGGTGACCTCGTTGCGGCCCTCTCTCCGGCGGGGCTTGAGGCGGCAGCGGGCGCGATCATGACCACCGATACCTACGCCAAGGGCGCCACTGCCACGGTGTCGGTCAATGGCACGCCCGTGCAGATCGCGGGCATCGCCAAAGGTTCCGGCATGATTGCGCCGGACATGGCCACGATGCTGGTCTTTCTGTTTACCGATGCGGCAATTTCGCGCGACGCCTTGCAGGCGCTGGTGTCAGAGACAAACGCGCGGACGTTCAACTGCATCACCGTGGACAGCGATACGTCGACCTCTGACACGCTGCTGATGGCGGCGACGGGTGCCTCTGGCGTGGATGTGGCGGGGGACGCGCGCTTCGCAGAAGCTCTCGAAAACGTGATGCGGGATCTGGCGCATCAGGTGGTGCGCGACGGCGAGGGGGCGACGAAATTCGTCACGGTCGAGGTGACCGGCGCTGTCTCTGAGGCTGACGCGCGGGTGCACGGGTTGGCCATCGCTAACTCTCCGCTGGTGAAAACAGCCTTTGCCGGTGAGGACCCGAATTGGGGCCGCATTGTCATGGCCGTCGGCAAATCCGGCGCGACCGCAGATCGCGACCGGCTGTCGATCTGGTTTGACGACGTGCTGGTGGCTGAAAAGGGATGGGTCGCAGACGGCTACCGCGAGGAAGACGGCGCCGCCGTCATGCGCCAGCCCGAGATCACCGTGAAGCTGGATCTTGGGATTGGCACCGGTTCTGCCACGGTCTGGACCTGTGACCTGACCCACGGCTACATCACCATCAACGCCGATTATCGCTCCTGACGGGGCGCACGCCTGAAAGGGTCATAGCATGAAGATCGTTCTTGTTTCCGCCGTGGCACTGATCGATCCGGACGGGCGTATCCTGTTGGCGCAGCGCCCGCCGGGCAAATCCATGGCGGGTCTGTGGGAATTTCCGGGTGGCAAGGTCGAGACCGGCGAAACCCCTGAGGCGGCCCTGGTCCGTGAGTTGCACGAAGAACTGGGGATCGAAACCTGGGACAGTTGCCTCGCGCCGCTGACCTTTGCATCGCATGGCTATCAGGATTTCCACCTTCTCATGCCGCTTTTTGCCTGCCGCAAATGGAACGGCGTGCCGCAAGCGCGAGAGAATCAGGTGCTGAAATGGGTCCGCGCATCGCAGCTAAAGGACTATCCGATGCCCCCAGCGGATATCCCATTGATCCCGATTTTGCGCGATTGGCTGTAGTCTTTTCCGATTGTACATGATTTGCAGTGTAATAAAGCGAGCTTCGCCGGTAATTTGTGCGTTCAAATGCGAACGCGAACAATTCACGCGCAAGAATATGACAGTTTAGCGACTCAAAATTATAGAAAATTTTAAGATTTCTGGGTAAGTTTGTGGTGCTCGTTGCATTGGGGAGGAATGATATGCTGCGTACGATCGAACTGGGAAGCTGCGTTTCCGTTCAGGGAATGCTTGTGAATACACTGCCGGACGGCCGCGTCAGCGTGCGTGTTGGCGACCGCGTCTTTACCGGTACACCGGTAACACGGAAGGCCTGAACGGCCAGATTGTTGCAAGCGGTGGAACCGCGCACCACCGCAAAGCTCAGGTACTGCAACGCCTGCAAAGAAAAGGCCCCTGGATCGCCAGGGGCCTTTTCTTTTTGTGTTGGAGTTTTCCGAACATCCGGTTGGTCCCTGACAATTGTTCAGGACCACGTTCGAAACGCGGTCCTGATATTGCAGGTTACGCCAGTGTACGCTCGATTTCTTCGCGCTCAAAGATTTCGATGACGTCGGCAGGGCGCACGTCGTCGTAGTTCTCGAAGGCCATCCCGCATTCCTGACCGGACTGCACTTCGGAGACTTCGTCCTTGAAGCGCTTCAGCGTCTTGAGCGTGCCCTCGTGGATCACAACGTTGTCGCGCAGCAGGCGCACCCCAGCGGAGCGGCGTGCCACCCCTTCGGTAACCAGACAACCGGCGACCTTGCCCACGTTGGAGACCTTGAAGACCTCCTTGATCTCGGCATAGCCGATGAAGGTTTCGCGCACCTCTTTCGACAACAGGCCAGAGGCGGCTGCCTTCACGTCGTCCACCAGATCGTAGATCACCGAGTAGTAACGGATCTCTACACCTTTCTGGTTGGCGGCGTTGCGGGCGGGTGCGTTCGCACGCACGTTGAACCCAATGACCGGCGCACCGGAGGCCTCTGCAAGCCCCACGTCGGTTTCGGTGATCGCTCCGACGCCAGAGTGCAGCACGCGCACGCGCACTTCGTCGTTGCCGATCTTTTCCATCGCTTGAACGATCGCCTCGGCAGAGCCCTGCACGTCGGCCTTCATCAGGATCGGCAATTCCTTGACGTTCTCGTCGTCCTTGGCCTTCTGCAGAAGTTGGTCCAGCGTCGTCGCAGCACCGGCCGCAGCGCGCTTTTCCTTCGCGAGATTGGCACGGTATTCCGCAATCTCCCGCGCCTGTGCCTCGGTCTCGGTGACGTTCAACACGTCGCCTGCCTCTGGCGTACCGTTGAGGCCAAGGACCTCGACAGGAACAGAAGGTCCGGCTTCCTTGACGCGTTCGCCCTTGTCGTTGATCAGCGCACGGACCTTGCCGTACTGCTCGCCCACAACAAAGATGTCACCCTGCTTCAACGTGCCTTTTTGCACCAGAACCGTCGCAACGGGACCGCGGCCCACATCAAGCTGCGCCTCGATCACCGCGCCTTCGGCAGCGCGGGTCGGGTTGGCCTTGAGTTCGAGGATTTCTGCCTGCAGCGCAATCGCTTCAAGCAGGTTGTCCAGACCGTGACCGGTGATGGCGGAGACTTCGACATCCTGCACGTCACCGGACATCTGTTCCACGATCACTTCGTGTTGGAGAAGATCGGTACGCACTTTGGTCGGGTTCGCAGACGGCTTGTCGATCTTGTTGATCGCCACGATCATCGGCACCCCGGCCGCCTTCGCGTGGCTGATCGCCTCGACCGTCTGGGGCATCACGGCGTCATCCGCCGCGACCACCAGAACAACGATGTCCGTAACCTGTGCACCACGCGAACGCATGGAGGTAAAGGCCGCGTGACCCGGCGTGTCGAGGAAACTGAGCGTCGAGCCGCCATCGGTTGTCACCTGATAAGCGCCGATATGCTGGGTGATGCCGCCGGCTTCGCCTGCGGTCACCTTGGCGTTGCGGATCGCGTCCAGCAGTGACGTCTTGCCGTGGTCGACGTGGCCCATGATGGTCACAACCGGCGGACGCGGCTTCAGATCCTCGCTGCTGTCCTCGATTTGCTGGATCACGTCCTCGACGTCAGCATCAGAGACCCGGGTCACCTTGTGACCAAATTCCTCGATGATGAGCTCGGCGGTATCCTGATCGATCGACTGGTTCTGCGTCGCCATGATGCCGCTGTTCATCAGGGACTTGACCACGTCACCGACGCGTTCTGCCATACGGTTGGCAAGCTCGGCCACGGTGATGGCTTCCGGCAACTGTACGTCACGCACGACCTTTTCACGGGCCTGAGCACCGCCCATCGCCTTTTGGCGCGCGCGCTCCTGCTTGCGCTTCATCGCGGCGAGGGATTTCTGGCGACCACCTTCGCCACCGGACAGCGCCTGGTTCAGCGTCAGCTTGCCAGAGCGGCGGCCACCGTCGTCGCCGCCGCGGCCACGTCCACGACGGTCGTCGCGGTTGTCGGCTTCGCGGCCGGGGGTCTCGGTCTTTGTGGTCTTGTCCTTGGTCTTGTTGGCGCGCGCCTGGTCGTCCGGCGCACCAGCCGGTGCGGCTGCGGCTGCCGCGGCGGCCTTGGCCTTCTTCTCTTCGGCGTCCTTGGCCTCACGGACCTTGCGCGCCTCATCTTCGGCCTTGGCCTTGGCGCGCTCTTCCGCCTCGCGCTGTTCGCGCTCTTTCTGTTCCTTTTCGGCGCGCATGCGTTCGCGCTCTTGCGCGCGGCGCTGTTCCTCGGCTTCGCGCTTTGCCTGCTCTTCGGATTCGCGGGCTTTCGCGGCCTGCAACGCCTTCAGGCGGCGCTCCATCTCGGCGTCGGAGATGCCAGCCGGGCGCTTCGCACCGGAGCCGCCAACCTGACCAGCCTTGCCACCTGTGGCGCCTGCGCCGGGCTTGGGAACAACGACACGCTTGCGCTTCGTCTCCACCACGACGTTCTTGGTGCGTCCATGGCTGAAGCTTTGCTTCACGCTGCCAGACCGGCCGCCGCCGCTACGCACACCCAGGGTCTTTTTGCCGTCGTTATCGCTCATAAAACGTCTTTATCCTTTCCGGCGGGATTTTCCGCCGTGATCCGTCGTCCCAGCCTGCGGATCAGGCTGAAAACGGAGTCCTTTCAAGCGCATGGCTTCCTCTACAATACGCGGAACGAGTCCGCCAGAGCCAAGCGCGGCATGTATGACAGTTTGTCGACCAAAGGCCGCGCCAAGTTCGTCCGCGGTCAGCCAGCCAATATATCGCCCGCCATACGGCGTGCTGAGTTTCGATTTTCCCCGCTCCGAGCCATCTTCGGCCTGGAGCAGTACGGTGGCCTCTTCCATCTGGAGTCTGGCCTTGACCTTTTCATACCCCGAAATCGCCTGGCCTGACTTTCGAGCCAAGCTGATCAGATCGACGACCCGGCGGGCCAGCATCTGCTCCAGCAGATCACCCAGCCCCTCGGGCACTTGCACCGGCTGTTTGGCAGCGCGGGCAAACAGGCCCTTTTGCGCCGCTTTCTCCAAGGCCGCACGATTGGCGCAGACATATAGGCCACGTCCCGGCAATTTACCAGCCAGATCCGGCACAATGCGACCTTCCGGCCCAACAACAAAGCGGATCAGGCCCGTTTTGGGCTGAGTTTCCCCGGTGGCAATGCATTTGCGCTCCGGACCATCCTCATGATGTTTCTCGCGGCCGCCTCGGCTCATTACGGGGTCAGCCCTCCTGCTCGGGCGAGTCGTCCGCCGCGTCAGGATCCGTTTCGTCGCCCTCTTCGTCGATGTCGGGCTCCAGTTCGGTCGGGTCAACCCAGCCGAGCAGCACGCGTGCGGTCATCACGAGGGTCTGGGCCTCTTCGAGATCCACGTTGAACTTCTCCAGCAGGCCGTCGTCCTTGACGCGCTGCCCGTCCACCGTGGTCCAGCCGCCGGCCAGTTCCCAGTCGGCACAAGTGGCAAAGTCCTCAAGCGTCTTGATGCCATCCTCGGCCAGCGCCTCGAGCATCTGCGGTGTGAGACCCTCGAAATTCACCAGACTGTCGTCGACGCCAAGCTCACGTGCGCGTTCCAGCGCCTTGCGGGCCTGTTCCTCAAGGAATTCGGTGGCACGGGTCTGCAACTCATGTGCGGTGGATTCGTCCACGCCGTCGATGACCAGCAACTCGTCGATTTCCACGTAGGCAACTTCTTCGAGGTTGGTGAAGCCTTCGGACACCAGCAACTGGGCAAAGAATTCGTCGAGATCCAGCGTTTCCATGAACAGGTTTGTCCGGGTTTCGAACTCCGCCTGCCGCCGCTTGGATTCTTCTTCTTCGGTCATAGATCGG
>JBELMB010000271.1:0-5625 GCA_042088665.1 Sagittula sp. | reverse complement strand
CCGCCTCGCGTGGCGCGACCATTTCATGCAAAAACTGGAGGATGAACCGGCGCTGGAGCAGCGCTGCCTACACCGGATGTATGAAACCCTGCGGCCAGAGGCCCCCGACGCCATGCGGCTGGCGGCGTGGCAGGCGGGTGAGACCGGCGTGCCTTTCGTGGATGCTTGCATGCGCTACCTCGCGGCAACGGGCTGGCTGAACTTTCGGATGCGCAGCATGGTGATGAGCTTTGCGTCGTATCACCTGTGGTTGCCATGGCAGGCGAGTGGTGCGCATCTGGCGCGGATGTTCACCGATTACGAGCCGGGCATTCATTGGAGCCAGACGCAGATGCAGTCGGGCACCACGGGGATCAACACGCTGCGCATCTACAACCCGGTCAAGCAGGGCGGCGATCAGGACCCGACGGGCGTGTTCACCCGGCGCTGGTGTCCGGAACTGGCGGATGTGCCGGACCGGCTCTTGCAGGAGCCATGGCGCGCCGAGGCGCCGCCCGCGGCCTATCCTCCGCCCATCGTTGACGTGACCGCCGCCGCCCGCGCCGCGCGAGAGGCGGTCTGGGCGGTGCGCAGTGACGCCGGCTTCCAGCAGGAGGCGCGGCGCGTGGTGGTCAAACATGCCTCGCGCAAGGATCCACAGCGGCATTTCGTCAATGACCGCGCCGCGCGCAAACCGCGAAAGCGGGGGGATGACCGACAGATGAGCCTCGATCTTTGAGCGCCGCGTGATTTGGCGCGGCCCACCCCCCAATTGACCAGACAGGAGAGCAAATTGCCCAAAGGCACCCGGAAATCCGATCTTCCCAGCAAGATCTGCGTCACATGCGGGCGGCCGTTCACCTGGCGCAAGAAATGGGCAAAGGTCTGGGACGAGGTGCGCTATTGCTCAGAGCGCTGCCGCCGCAGTCGCGCCACCGGCAAGGACCAGTCCCCTTCGACGGGCTCTACGTGACGGCATTGACCCGCGCGCGAGACTCGCACGGGGACACCTTGTCCGGAGACGGCAGGCTCACTCCGCCGCGCGCAGCGGCATCTCCAGCGGCAGATCTGGCTGGTCCCTGTCCTGCGGCTCTGGTTGGGGATCGTCGTCCCAGATGATCTCTGGCGACTGCACCCGGCGCGCCGCGCGCTGCAGGGCCCAGTCCCGTGCCACGCGGCTGCCGCGACCAAAGGACAGCCGTGCCAGAAGGCGCGCAATCCAAAGCACATAGGTCGTCGCCCAGACCCGGATCGCCAGCATCGACGGGGTAAAGACCAGCGTCAGAACCGTCGCGATGCCCAGACCGAACACCACTGCCGTGGCGAGGTTCTTCCACCAAAGCGCCGTCGGGCTGTCGACCGAATAGCCGCCGCCAAAGAAGTCGAGGCTGAGACCGAACATCATTGGCGCAAGGCCCGCCATGGTTGTGATCGTGGTCAGCAGCACGGGGCGGATACGCGCCTCGGCGGTGCGCACGATCGCCTCGATCCGGGGCATGTAGCGACTGTATTCCTGATAGGTGTCGATCAGGACAATGTTGTTGTTCACCACGATCCCCGCCAGCGCCACGATGCCCGTTCCCGTCATGATGATGGAGAAATACTGCCCCATCACGATCATGCCCCAGAGCACACCCGCCGTGGACAAGACCACCGCCAGCAGCACCAGCGTCGCGTTGTAGAAGCTGTTGAACTGCGCCAGCAGGATGATGAACATCAGGCCGAGGGCCGCGCCAAACGCCGACGAGAGGAAGGCCTGGCTTTCGGCCTGCTCTTCCTGGTCTCCGGTCCATTCCCATTCGATGCCCACGGGCGGTGGGGAGGTCTCCAGCCATTTTGTCAACTCGGCGATGCGCTCGTTGGCGTTCACGATCACCTGTTGCAACGCGCCCGCCTGCCAGTCGGCTTCGAGCACCGCGCGGTCAAAGCCCTCGGCCACGTCCAGCACGCGGAACAGCGTGCCCTCGGCGTTCTCTATCACGGCAGAGCTGTCGGTCGGGGCCGCGCCTTCGACCTCCTGCAGGACGGCCAGCGTCGGACCATCCTGCGTTTCCACAAGCTTGGACAGGCCGGTCAGCACATCTGCCTTGATGTCAAAGTAGCGCTTCTGGTCAATGCGGTTGATCTCCGCCAGCTTTTCGACCGGGGTGCGGCTGATGAAATTCGACAGCGGCACCAACCCGCCCTCTGTGCGCACCTTCAGCGTGTCCAGTGTCGAGAGCACGCGGTACTCTTCGGGCAGGCGGACGCGGATCTCGATCTCTTCGTCAGAACTGTCGACCCGCATGGTGTCGAGCAGGATCCCGCGCGTCACAAGCTGCACCATGGCGCCCACGATGGCCACATCGGCCCCGTAGCGTCCCGCCTCTTCGACATCGACGTCGATCTGCCAGTCGATGCCGGGCAGGGGACGCGTGTCCTCGATCAAGGTCAGACCGGGCGTTGTCTCAAAGACGCGGCGCGCCTCGGCGGCAGAGGCCAGCAGCACGTCCCAGTCGTCGCCCTTCATCCTCAGGTGCACCGGCTTGCCGGAGGCGGGGCCGTTGGTCAGCGACAGGATGTCGACCTCGATGCCCGGCAGGCTTTCGAGCGCGCGCGTCAGGTCATCGATCACCACGTCCCCGTCCAGCTGGTCGAGCGTGAGGTCATCGCGGCTCATGGCAAAGGCGGCACGGTCTTCCCAGGCGATGGTCTCGAACTGGATCTGGCCGATGGTGTCCTTGGGCGCTTCTTGCCCGCCGGTGTTGTTGCCCAGACCGCCCTCTCCGGCAAAGGCAAAGACCGTGTCGATGCCCGGATGCGCCCCGACGATCACTTCGGCGCGTTTGACCAACGCGTCTTTCTCCGCGAGCGAAAGGTTGCCGCGGGCACGGACGTAGACGATGGCCTGTTCCGGTTCGCTGTCGACAAAGAATTCGACGCCGTTGTTGTTCTGGCCAAAGTAGTTGAACGTGAACATGACAAAACCGATGACCCCGCCCACGGCGACGAGGGGCATGATCGGGTTGCCGGCGATGATCTTGATCACCCAGCCGAACAGTGTCCGGCGATAGCGTCCGTCGACCTTCTTGCGTTCCCGGCGGATCGCGGCGGCGTCCATGACCACCGACGAGATCACCGAGAACACGATGAAGATCACGATGCCGGGCAGACGCGCGCCAAAGCCCTGCGCCTCTGTTGCAAAGAGATAGTCGGGGTTCAGCGTCATCATCGCGCCGATGAACAGCCCCAGCAGCGCCACCGGAACGAGGGCCGCGCGCAGCACCCACGGGGTGGCGGCGCGCAGGCCTTCCGCCGTGCGGTGAATGGCGCGCGAGAACCGGCCAGAGACACCGCCCATGACGGGCAGATAGATCAGCGCCACGATCAGCGAGGCCGACAACACAAAGATCAGGGTCACGGGCAACATGCCCATGAACTCACCCGGCACACCCGGCCAGAACAGCATCGGCAGAAAGGCACAGAGCGTTGTCGCGGTCGAGGACACGACGGGCCAGAACATGCGCTTGGCCGATTCCACGTAGGCGTGCATGGGGCCTGCGCCCTCTTCGATCTTCTTGTCGGCGAATTCCACGACCACGATGGCCCCGTCCACCAGCATGCCCACCGCAAGGATCAGGCCGAACATCACGATGTTCGACACCGAAACCCCCATGAGCGCAAGAAACATGAAGCACAGCAAGAAAGAGGTCGGGATCGCGAACCCCACCAGAAGCGCAGGGCGCAGGCCAAGGCTGGCCAGCACGACGATCATCACCAGCGCAATGGCGGTCAGGACCGAGCCTTCGAGCTGGCTGACCATGCTGTCCACCTGACGGCTCTGGTCATTCGAGGCGCCCACATCAAGCACCGCGCGCAGCCCGTCAGGCCAGTCCTGTTCCGCCTGAGCGATCACCGCGCGCACTTCTGCGGCGGTGTCGATGATGTTGTAGCCCTTGCGTTTGACCACCTGCAACGCGACCGTGGTTTCATTGTCGAACCGCGCGGTGCCGTCGCGGTCCTCGAAGGTCAGCTTGATGCTGGCGAGGTCGCCCAGTGTCACGGTCCGCTCGCCGTTGACCTTGATCGGCAGGTCAAAGATGTCGCTGCTTTCGTCAAAGCTGGACGGGATCTTGACGGCAAAGGTGCCGTTGTCGGATTCGATTTCGCCCGCGGCAATCAACTGGTTGTTGTTTTGAACAACGCGGATCAACTCGTCGGCTGTTACGTTATAACTTTCGAGGCGCAGCGGATCGATCGTGACCTCGACCATCTCGTCGCGATTGCCCGCGATCCCTGCCTCCAGCACCGCATCCAGCGCCTCCACCCGGTCCTGAAGGTTCTTGGCGACCTGCGCCAGCGTGCGCTCGGGCACCGGTCCGGTCAGGTTCACGATCAGGATCGGAAACTCGGAAAAGTTGATCTCGTTGATGGTATATTGCTCGGCGCCATCGGGGAATTCCCCCTCGGCGTTGTTCATGGCGTCGCGGACGTCAGCCATGATCTGGCTCTTGTCCCAGCCAAACTCGAATTCCAGCGCGAGCCCGGCATAGCCCTCTGAGGCGGTGCCGTTCATCGACTTCAGCCCGTCCAGATCGGCCAGTTCGGTTTCCATCGGCTTGACGAGCAGCTTTTCGGAATCTGCCGCGGAAATCCCCTGGAACGGCACAGAGATGAACAGCGCCGGGATTTCGATATCCGGTTCGCCCTCTTTGGGCAGCGCCACATAGGCGTAGCCCCCAACCACAAGGCTGAGCACGATAAAGGCTATGACCATCCGCGCGCGGGCAGCGGCCCAATCGACAACACCCGTCATTGCAGGATCTCCTCAAAGCTGGGTGCCAGAGGCACGCCGTTCGTGACGTATTCCTGGCCCAGGATGATGATATCGGCGGTCGGTGGCAGCCCGGTGACCCAGACCCCGTCGCGGGTGTCGCGCAGAATGGTGATCGGCACGAACTGCGCGGTGCTGTCCTCGGTGATGGTGCGAACACCCAGCGCGCCGTTGTTGTCCAGCGTCAGCGTCGACTGCGCGAGGAAATGGCCAAGCGCGCCTTCGGCTTCGATGGCGATGTCTGCGGTCTGGCCATCGCGGATTGACAGATCGGCATTGGGCACTGTCATTTCCACCTGAAAGGTCCGGGTGGTCGGATCGGCACTGCGCGAGACAAAGCTCACCTGACCCGTCACCTTGCGCCCATCAACCAACTCCGCCGTTGCCGTGGCGCCGATCTTGACGCGGGCGACATCGGTTTCCGGCACAAAGCCGACGATCTTCACCGGGTCGAGCTGGATCACCGTGGCGCAGGCCGCGCCCGGTTGCAGCAGCGCGCCCAGTTCGGCGGTGTCGGTTTCCAGAAGGCCGGCAAAGGGCGCGTGGATCGACAGCCGCTCGATCTCTTTCAGGGCACCGGCCACGCCTGCCTCGGCGGATTGGATCGACGACAGCGCGCTCTCTTCGCCAGTGCGGGCCGATTGCACCCCCGCGAGCGCACCTTCGAGTTGCGATTCGGCTGAGATGACCGAGGCCTCGGCGCTTTCCACGCCGCTCAGCGCGGTTTCCACGACAGCCTTGGCGCCTTCGACCTGGCTTTGTGCCGTCTGGACACCGGCGCGGGCATTCTCGATCTGGCTTTGCGCGGCCTGGATCCCGGCGCGGGCGCTTTC
>JBELMB010000055.1:0-28324 GCA_042088665.1 Sagittula sp. | reverse complement strand
GTTCCGCCGCGCCGGAGCTGATCGTCAGCCGCACCACTTCGCCGCGCCGACGCCGCTTCAGCGCAACTTCGAACTCGCGCACGAGATCCTCGGCCTCTTCCTCGACTTCCAGATCGCTGTCGCGCAGCACGCGAAAGCCGAAATGATCCATCAGGCGGTAGCCGGGAAAGAGGCTGACCAGATGCAGGATCAGCACGTCTTCGAGCAGGATGAACCGATGCGCTCCCTCGGGCGCGGGCAGGGCGTGGAACCGGTCGATCTGCGCCGGGATCGGCAAGAGCGCCTGCAGCGGCCGCTTGTCGCGCGTGCGCTCCAGCTGCAGCGCGAGGCAATAGCCGGTGTTGGCGATGAACGGAAAGGGATGCGCCGGGTCGATGGCCAGCGGTGACAGGATCGGAAAGATCTGGTCGAGAAAGAGCTCCGCGAGATAGCTCACATCTTCTTCGGTCAGCGCGTCGCGGTCGACGATGTGAATGTTCTCTTCAGCGAATTGCGCCCTGAGCTTGTGCAGCACCCGCTGCTGTTCGGCCAACAGTCGCCGCGCATCCTCGTCGATCAGCACCAATTGCTCTGCCGGGGTCAGACCATCCGCCGCCGGGGTGGTGTTGCCCTCTTCGGCCAGCCCGCGCAGACCGGCCACGCGCACGGTGTAGAACTCGTCAAGGTTCCCCGCCGAGATCGACAGGAACCGCATCCGCTCCAGCAAGGGCACGCGCGGGTTCTCGGCCTCTTCGAGGACCCGCCAGTTGAACCCGAGCCAGCTCAGTTCGCGGTTGTAGAAACGGCCCGGACCCGTGGCATCGAGATCATCGAGTTGGGTGGCCGGCGGCAGCGGGGATTTGAGAAAATCGGCTTTGGTCATGCGGCGCGTTATGGCTCCGGAGTTGCAACGTTTTGATGACACCTGACCCCGAAGCGGGGGCGCAGAGCGGCGACCGGACAGGCCACCGACCTAGGCGCGTGGGGGCCGTGGCCTTTGGGGGCCATGGCCTTGGGGGCCGGGTTCGCGGGGCAGGTTCCGCATCGGCGCGGGATGCTTCAGTTTTGCGCCATCTCGTCCGCCTCTTCAAGCGTTCGCAGCACTTTCGCCGCGAGGTTGCGGCTGACTGGTCCGCCCTTGGCCAGCGCCGCCCCGTCGATGGCCGCCACAAGGCGCTGCGCCACGGCATGGCTGCGCGGCATCTGCCGGGTCAGATAGCTCAGCACTTCGGGGCCGGGGGTCAATTGCCGGTCATTGAACAGCTTGGCCAGCAGCGCCGACAGCAGCACGTCGTCGGGATCCGACAGGCGCGCCTGCTCTGCGGCCATCATCCGGCTCGCCAGATCGGGCAGCTCAAGGCCCCAATGCGCCGGGTCTGTCGTGGCCGTGATCAACAGCCAGTGGCCCTCACTCAGCACGTGGTTGTGCAAGTGAAACAGCGCCTCTTCGCGGGCCCTGTCCCCGGCGATTGCCGTGACGTCCTCGACGCAGACCGGGCCAGTTGCCAGATCCGGCACATCGGCCTCGGTCAGTGCCTCGGCTGCGACGATGCGCGCATCTGCCTGCGCCGCCCAGACCAGCGCCAGATGTGTCTTGCCGCTGCCCGGCGGCCCGGCGAGCACGCATTTGCGCCCGGTCCAATCGCGCCATGCGTCGATCTGCGCCACGGCCAGCGCATTCGACGGGCTGACGAAAAAGGCATCCCGTCCCAGCGCTTGTCGTGCGGGCAGGGGCAGGGGCAACTGCTGTGGCGCTGTCATGACCGGCTGTCTGATCCGGCCTGAGGTCCCGATCCCGATCCTGACACCGATCCCGCCCCCGATCCCGATCCCGTCTCTGGGGCGCCGCCCTCGAAAAAGCCATCCTCCGTTCCGGCGATCTCCTCGGCTTCGGATCCGGCTTCGGTCTCCGTCCCGTCCGCGGACATCGGGCCATCGCGCCCGATGATCCCGAGGTACAGCCGCGAGCCAAGGTACTGCCGCGCCGCGAACCGGATCACCACGCCGATTGCCGCCGCCAGCGGCACCGCCACCAGCAAGCCGATAAAGCCGAAAAGCGCGCCGAAGACCGAAAGCGACAACAACAGCCAGACCGGGTGCAACCCGACCGAATTGCCCACCAGTCGCGGCGTGACGATATTGCCTTCGATGAACTGGCCCGACTGGAAGATGCCGTAGACCAGCACGATCCACCACCAGTCGCCCCAGAACTGGAACAGCGCCAGCCCGATGGCCAGCGCCCCGCCGACAATTGCCCCGACATAGGGAATAAAGGTCAGGAACCCCGCGATCACGCCCACCATCAGGCCAAAGTCCAGCCCCACGGCCCAAAGCAGCACGGCATAATAGGTCCCGAGGATCAGCATCACCGACCCCATGCCCCGGATGTACCCCGCCAGCACCTTGTCGACCTCTTTCGCAAGCTGGCGAATGACCGGCCGGTGATCCAGCGGCAAAAGCCCGTCGATCTGCGCGATCATCCGGTCCCAGTCGAGCAGCATGTAGATCGCCACCACCGGCACGATCAGGCACAGCGCGAGGATATACAGCAGCGAGCCCACCGACGAGAACGCCGCCTCGACCACCGCCGCGCCCTTTTCCTGAATCGTCTGGCCCAGCCGTTCCAACGTCTGCCGCATGACGCTTTCCTCGGTCAGCATCGCCGGGAACCGCTCCACAAGGAAATCCCGCAGGTTGGACGACAACTGCGGCGCGATCTCCAGCAATCTCTGCACCTGGCTCACGAACAGCGGAATGACCGCCAGCGTCAGCACGACCACGACCAGCACGGCAACCACCGTGATGACCGCCACACCGGCGCCCCGGCTCAGCCCCATGCGCTCCAGCCGGTCGGCCACCGGGTCGAGACAATAGGCAATCGCCCCCCCAAGCACAAAGGGCAGCAGCACATCGCCCAGAAACCACAGCACCACGGAAAACACCGCCGCGGCGATTCCCCAGTATTTCAACTGATCACTGACCGGCAGGGCCATGGGCGCTCTCCTTTGCGTCTACTTTGCCCGCGCAGGCCAAGGGTGCAAGAGGAACCTCGTCGCAGCCCCCCGCGCAGCGCACAGCGGCACACTCCCGCGCCACCGAACCACGCCCCGACGCCCGGCCCGCACACCGCAGAACGCCGAAACCGGGCCCCTCACAAGGCCCGGTCCCGGTTCACGCGGCCAAAGCCGTCACGCGCTCAATGGCAGGCCGGACGCTTCCCGGGCAACAGCACCTTGTCGATCACATGGATCACACCGTTGTCCGCCATGATATCCGCCACCACGACAGTGGCCACAGCCCCGGATCCATCGGCGATCTCGACACCATCGCTCGCGTCAATGCACAGCCGCTCCGAGGTCAGCACCGGCTTGTAGTAATTCGCCCCCGGCGCAAAATCCGTCGACGTCAGCTTGCGGTCATCCACGTGATACAGCAGCACATCGGTCAGCTGCGCCTTGTTCTCCGGCTGCAACAGCGTCTCGACCGTGCCCGCGGGCAGCGCCGCAAAGGCATCGTTCAGCGGTGCGTAAACGGTGAACGGACCCGCGCCCTGCAAGGTCTCCACCAGCCCGGCCGCCTGAACCGCCGCCACCAAGGTGCTGAACCGCTCGTCTCCGGCGGCAATGTCCACAATCGTATTGGCGTGCGACATCGACGCGGTCAGGGCAAAGCCCGCCGCAAGCAAACTCTTGAATGTCATGGGATATCTCTCCTGTTGATATATCCCTGATACGGCTTTGCCCGCCGCCCGGTTCACCCCCCTCACGCCCCCGTGACAGGGTGTGAAGCCCCGTGACCCCGCCATGAGCCCGCGCAACCCGCCCCGCCATCACGCCAAAGCCCCAAAGCGGACCGCAGACCCGCGACCGCAGCCCCGCGCAAAGACGTCACGGCGGCTTCGGCGGTTTGTAGTCCTCCGGGTCGGCTCTCCATCTCTCCCATTCGTCGCGGAATTCGGGGTATCCAAAGACGGAAACCTCGGGTACATCCCAAACCGGCCAATGGGCCGGGGCGCTCAGCCCCTCGGGCAAGATCACCGAAGCATCGCCAAAAGCCGTATCGAGGGTGGCCTGATCAAATCCCACCTGTGACAGATTGATGTTCTTCAGCGCAGCTTGGGTCACCACGCCGAAGCCTATCGACGTGTTGATTCGCGCCGAGTTGAGGTCTGCCCGCTCCATCCTCGCCCAGCCGAGGTTTGCCCCCTCCATCCGCGCCTCGGCGAGGTCTGCCCCCTCCATCCGCGCCCCTAAGAGGTCTGCCCCCTCCATCCCCGCCTCGCTGAGGTCAGCCCCCTCCAACCGCGCGTTTCTGAGGTCTGCCCTCTCCATCCGCGCCCGTCGGAGGCTTGCCCCTTCCATCTGCGCATTGCGGAGGTCTGCCCCTTCCATCTGCGCCATGCGAAGGTCTGCCCCCGCCATCCGCGCGTTGCTGAGTTTTGCCCCCTCCATCCGAGCCTGGCGGAGGCTTGCCCCCTGCATCCGCGCCCAGCTGAGGGATGCCCCTTCCATCCGCGCCTCGCGGAGGTCTGCGTCCTCCATCCGCGCTCTGCCGAGGTTTGCCCCCTCCATCCGCGCTTCGCGGAGGTCTGCTCCGCTCAATATCGCGTGGGAGAGATCTGCGCCCTGCAAGTTGCAGTTTCGCAGATCCAATCGATAACCATTGTATCCCGCGATTTTAGTTTTCCACGCCGACAGGCCGTCGATATAGGCTTTCAGCGCCGCTTCCCCATGGGGCTGGTCGTCTGGTGATTCCGGCAGTTCGGGGCAGCGGTGATCAAAGACCCAAATCGCTTCGGGTGACGCTTTTGCGCCCCAGCGCGCTTCTACCTGCCGCTGTTCGGGACTGCGCCGTCCGACAATGTTCAGGGCCATCTGAATATCGGCGCGCGGTTTGCCAAGGGACTCCGCCCATTCGCGCGCGTTGCTTTTCACAAAGGGCTCCGAACTAAATCGCACGCTCCTCCACATCTCATGCTCCGCCCGCGCCTCCGGGCTTGCCCCATCCTCCAGCGGTTGCCAATCGGGCAGAGGGAAGTTCACCGCCTCGGACGCAGGCGAATTCTCCCGCACGTAGGCGCAGAGGATCTCCATCACCCGAACATGGTCGCGGCCCTTGTCATAGGCGGTGCTGTCCTGCGCGATCCGCTCCAGCGACAAAAGCCCGCCCAGCCGTACCTCGATATTGGGTTTGGGTTCCTCCCCATCTGCCCGTTTGACGGTCTTTTCCGCGCCCAACTGCTCCACCGCCTTTGAGATGCGGTCGGTCATATGGCCCTGTTCAGAGATCCGGACCTGTCGTTCCGTCGTCCAGACCCGGATCAGCGCCAGCGGCGCAGAGACCAGTGCGCCAAGCGCCGTGATCAGCCCGACAAAAGCCAGCACATGCCAGCGCAGGTCCTTCATTTCATTGGCGGGGTCAAAGCTGATCACCACAGTGACCATGCCCCACAGTATGAAACCCACGATAAACAGCCAGACCGGCACCATGCCCCAGCCCAGAACGCGCAGGCCCGACAGGGTTTCGGGTTCCGGTTCCGTGGCGGTCCGCGCTTTGTCGCGGGCTTGCCGGTAGCCGAACGCGCCTAGCGCGGCGATCAACGCCATGAGCATCAAGGTGGTCGGCAACGGTTGCGTCAAAAGCTCTAGCGCATGGGCCAGATTTTCAGACAGTGACTGTGAGCGTTGCGACTCGTCCACGGGGGATCCCCCTCCAGTTTCTGACGCCAACCTGCAACAATTAACCCTTTTTCGAAAGAGTTTTGCCCCTCCCGCCGCCGCGCGCCTCAATCTGTACCAAAGACCGGGCGTTTTGCACCGATTGCCCCTTTCCGGCGCGGCAAGATTGGTGAACAAACCCTTCCGCCTTGTGGGGGCGGGGGGGCGGGCCCCCCAGCCTTTGTGGTGCCTTTGCGGTGCGCGGGCTGCGTACGGGGCGTTCACCATGGGCGCGCGGGGCGTTAACCGTGGCAAACTATGAACAGCGCGGGCTTGCCAAGGCCCCGGACTTCGCTCAAAACCCGTGCAAACAGCCACACGAGGGACCCCCATGCGCCTGAGCCGCTATTTCCTGCCCGTCCTCAAGGAAACGCCCGCCGAGGCGCAGATTGTCAGCCACCGCTACATGCTGCGCGCGGGCATGATCAAACAGTCCTCCTCGGGGATCTATTCATGGTTGCCGCTGGGTCTCAAGGTCTTGAAAAAGATCGAGACCATCGTGCACGAGGAACAGGCAAAGGCGGGCCATATCGCCATGCTCATGCCGACCCTGCAATCGGCCGATCTGTGGCGCGAAAGCGGGCGCTACGACGGCTACGGCGAAGAGATGCTGCGCATGACCGACCGCCACGGCCGCGACATGCTGTTTTCGCCCACCGCCGAAGAGATGTTCACCGATGTGTTTCGGTCTTTTGTGCGCAGTTACAAGGACTTGCCCCTGACGCTTTATCAGGTGCAGTGGAAGTTCCGCGATGAGATCCGCCCCCGTTTCGGCGTCATGCGCGGGCGCGAATTCTTCATGAAGGACGGCTATAACTTCGATCTGACCAAAGAGGACGCGCTGCACGCCTACAACCGGCACCTCGTCAGCTATCTGCGCACCTACGAACGCATGGGTCTTCAGGCGATCCCGATGCGCGCCGAAAGCGGCCCCATCGGCGGCGATTACACCCATGAATTCCTCGTCCTTGCAGAGACCGGCGAAAGCGGCGTGTTCTACGATGCGGAGATCTCCGACCTGACCTTCGGCGACCGCGAGATCGACTTCGACAACGTTGCGCAGTGCCAGTCCGTGCTGGAGGAATTCACCTCCCGCTACGCCCGCACCGACGACACCCACGAGGAGGCCGTGTTTAACGAAATGGTCCCCGAAGCCCGCCGCCGCGAAGCCCGCGGCATCGAAGTCGGCCAGATCTTTTACTTTGGCACGCAGTATTCGGAAAAGATGGGCGCAACGGTTCAGGACGGCGACGGCCAGCAGGTGCCGGTGCACATGGGCTCGCACGGGATTGGCGTCAGCCGCCTGCTGGGCGCCATCATCGAGGCCAGCCATGACGACAACGGCATCATCTGGCCTGAAGGCGTGACACCCTTTGACTGCGGAATTGTCAATCTGAAACAGGGGGATACAGAGGCCGATGCCGCCTGCGAGGCGCTCTATGCCGCGTTGCAGGCGCTGGGTCTCGACCCGCTTTATGATGACCGCAAAGAGCGCGCAGGCGGCAAGTTCGCCGCAATGGATCTGATCGGTTTGCCATGGCGCATCACGGTGGGGCCGCGCGGGCTCAAGAATGGCGTGGTCGAACTGACCTCCCGCCGCACGGGTGAGAGCGAAGAACTGCCCCCCGAAGAGGCGGTCAAGCGCATCGGGCAGATCTACGGACGCATCGCCTGATGCGGCTCCGGGCCGCGCTCCTGGCACTTTGTGTTGCGGGCGTGGCCTTGGCCGACGAGACGCCGGAGCACAGCGCACGGATCGCCGCGGTCGAGACCCGTTGGGACGCCTGGCTGGAAAGTGCAGGCGCACCTGATGCGGTCCTTGTGTTGCTGCATGAGGGGGCGTCGATCGCCACGTTCGAGCGCGGCCTCTCCGCGCAGACCCCTGTGGATCTGGCCAGCACCTCCAAGGCCATCACCGCCCAATGCATCGCGCGGCTGGTGGCCGAAGGGCGGCTGAGCTACGAGACTCCGCTCTCTGACCATCTCCGGACGCCAAAGCGTTTCACGCGGGCCGGGACCACCACCGTTGCAGAGCTTTTGACCCACACCGGCGGGCTGGCCCCCGACCAGACGCAGGGTCCGATGTCCGATTGGCGCCGTGACCCGCAGCCACGCTGGGCCGAGGTCGGGACGCGCGCGCTCAACCGCTGGTCGCAGGACGGCACGCGGGGCACCCATGCCTACAACAATGAAAACTACGCGCTGCTCGGCGCTCTGGTCGAGGCCGTCACGGGGCAGGATTATCTCACGGCCTGCGTCACCCGCGTCCTGACCCCGCTGGGGCTGACGGCCAGACTGTCCCTTGTCACCGGCGGCTACGGACCATGGGGCGGTCTGGCCATGACGCCCAGCGACTACGCCACCTTTCATGCCGCCACATGGCCGGGCACCGACCCGCGGCTGACCCCGCATGTGGATCTTGGCGGCGGCGTCTATTACGGCCTTGGCATGGTCAGCCGCGTCACCAAAGCGCTGGGTGCGCACTTCTGGCACTTTGGTCTGCTGTGTTTCGACGATCAGGACGATCACGGCACCTTCACCGTGTCCTGGGGCACAGGGTGGAGCGCATTTGCCGCGTATCGCCGCTGTACCACGTGGGAGCAGATGGTGGCCCTTGATCAGGCGCTGATCGGCGGGGTATTCTCTGACCCGTGAAGCGGCGAGGGGAGTGTGGTGATGATCCTGCGGGTTTTGGCGCTGGCGGGCGGTGTAACGGGGGCGGCCGGGCTGTCGCAGTTTCCGGAATTTTCCCAGCAATACATGCAACGGCTGGGCGGCGCCGTGGACGAGCTGACGCGGCAGGTCGACCGCTACAGCGAGGACGCGTCAAAGTTGGATCTCAGCCTTGATGCCTATATCGACCAGCTTTCGACCGAAGGCGATCTTGCCAATACGCAGGCCGGCAACATGCGCTCCGACATCCTGCGCCACACACGGCTGAGCGAGGCGCTGGGCGCGCTCGAAGGCGCGGGGCCCTTCATGCGCGCCCGACTGGCGGCCTATATGGGCGATCGCGATGTCGCGGGGGAGGCCTATGCCGCCTTCAAGCCAGCGGTTCCGGTCACCATGGAAGGCGCGGCGTTTGCCGGCACGGGGTTCTTTGCGGGATGGGCGGGGCTGAGCGTCGTCTTTGCACTTCTCGGGCGGCTCTGGGCGGGGCTGCGTGGGTTGATGCGGCGGTCCCCGGCCTGAGTTGCGGGCCTGAGTTGCGGGCCTGAGTTGCGGGCCTGCGTTGCGGGCCTGAAGCTGGAAAGGTAGCCGCGCTGCCAAAGGGGTTGCGCGTGGCCCTCGCAAGGCGCGCAGGGGCTTCAATTGCGGATCACGGGTGTGCGGACGAACCGAAAGCGAGGAGGGCGCTTTCTGTCCCATTGTGCAATTGAATCGGTGACGCCCGAACTCGGCCAGCATGTCTCAGCCAGCACGTCCCAAATCCTCAGACCCAGACGCTCCGGCCAGACGCTCCGGCCAGAAACCCCAAGGCCCGCTCAGGCCGCCGCTTCGACCTCTGCCACGATCCCGTCCACGACCTCGTTCAGCAAACCGTCGTCCTCGCATTCCGCCATCACGCGGATCAATGGCTCCGTGCCGGATTTGCGGATCAGCAAGCGCCCCTTGCCCACCAGTTGCGCCTCGGCCTCGGCGATGGCGGTCTTGACCGCCGGCGCGTCCAGCGGTGTCGACCCCGCAGCAAAACGCACGTTCTTCAGCATCTGCGGCACCGGCTCGAAATTGCGCGAAAGCTCCGAGGCGCGCCGCCCGGTGCGCTTCATCTCGCACAGGAATTGCAGCCCGGCCATCAGCCCGTCACCCGTCGTGGCGAAATCGCTCATCACGATGTGGCCCGACTGCTCTCCGCCAAGGTTGAAGCCCCCGGCGCGCATTGCTTCCACCACGTAGCGGTCGCCCACCTTGGTGCGTTCGAGGCGCAAGCCCTGTCCGTCAAGGAACCGCTCCAGCCCGAGGTTCGACATCACCGTGGCCACCAGCGTGCCGCCCTTCAGACGGCCCTCTGCGGCCCATCGGCTTGCCATCAGCGCCATGATCTGGTCGCCATCGGCCACCGTGCCGGTCTCGTCGATCAGGATGATGCGGTCCGCATCGCCATCAAGGCACAAACCCACGTCCGCGCCGTGGGCGCGCACCGCCTCCGCCGCGGTTTGCGGATGCGTAGAGCCGCAGTTCTGGTTGATGTTGCGCCCGTTCGGCGCGGTCCCCAGCGGCACGACTTCTGCGCCCAACTCCCACAGGACCTCGGGCGCGGTCTTGTAGGCGGCGCCATGGGCGCAGTCGACCACCACCTTGATCCCGTCCAGTCGCAGCTCTGCCGGAAGGGTCGATTTCACCCGCTCCTGGTAGCGAAAACGCCCGTCGTCGATCCGCTTTGCGCGCCCGATGTTATGTGGCAGCGCCGGGCGCACGCCCTCGTCGACGAGGGTCTCGATCTCTGTCTCCACCGCATCCGACAGCTTGAACCCGTCGGGGCCAAAGAACTTGATCCCGTTGTCATCCGCCGGATTGTGGCTGGCCGAGATCATGATCCCGAGGTCCGCGCGCATCGACGGCGTCAGCAGGCCCACGGCAGGTGTCGGCACCGGCCCCAGCAACAACACGTTCATGCCGGTAGAGGTCAGCCCCGCGGTCAGCGCATTCTCGAACATGTAGCCCGACAGGCGCGTGTCCTTGCCAATGACCACCCGATGCGCGCCTGCGCTCTCGTTGCGAAAATACCGGCCCACGGCGGCGCCCAGCATCATCGCCATCTCCGGCGTCATGGGAAAGCTGTTGGCCTTGCCACGCACCCCGTCGGTGCCAAACAGTTTGCGGCTCATGCCGGATCTCCTCTGGATATGGCCTGCCAGATTGAAAAGGCCTGCGCGGTCTCGGCCACGTCGTGCACGCGCACGATCTGCACGCCCTGCGCCACCGCCGACAGCGCACAGGCGACAGAGCCGGGCATCCGTGCAGAGGCCGGGTTGGCCCCCGAGATCCGCCCGATAAAGCCCTTGCGCGACGCCCCCAGCAGCACCGGGCAGCCGAGCCCGTGAAACAGCGACAGCCCGTTCAAAATCGTCAGGTTGTGGTCCATGGTCTTGCCAAAGCCGATGCCCGGATCGACCAGCACCCGCGCGCGCGGAATGCCGATGCCCTCCAGCAAGGTCACCTGCGCGTCGAGAAAGTCATAGACGTCCAGCAGCACGTCGTCATAGCGCGGATCCACATGCATGGTCTCCGGGTCGCCGCGAGCGTGCATGACGCAGACCGGAAGGCGCTTCTCGGCGGCGAAACGCGCCAGCATCGGATCATAGGTGAACCCCGACACATCGTTGATCAGCCGCGCACCCGCCGCCACGGCGGCCTCCGCCACGGAGGATTTGCGCGTGTCGATGGAGATCGGCGGCGCGATGTCTGCATGCAAGGCCTGGATCACCGGCTCGATCCGGGCGATCTCGGCGCTGCCGGGCACGGTCAGCGCGCCGGGACGGGTGCTTTCGCCGCCCACGTCGATGATATCCGCCCCGGCTGTGACCATCGCCTTGGCCTGCCTCAACGCGCGCGCGGCGGTCGTGTGCTGACCGCCGTCGGAAAAGCTGTCTGGCGTGACGTTCAGGATCCCCATGATCCGCGGCTTGTCGAACAGCATGCCGGCAATCGCCGGGCGCGGCGCGCTCAGCCGGATGCGCCAGATCTCTGGTATCGCATCAACGCCCACGTGCCGGGGCGGCGCGTCGCGGCCCAGTTCGATGGCATCGGAAAACCAGCCGGGCCCACCGGCCAGCGGCAGCGCCTCCGCAGGGCGCGGGTGGTCAAAGCGGACGAGAGGGCGGTAATAGGTCGTCATGGCGCATTCCCTGACCGATCACGCGCCGCTTGGCAAGCGGCCCGATCGGCGATCAGATCACCGCACCCTGCAATGTGACGCTTCGTTGCAGAACCGGGCCCGGGGGCGGCAGGGTTTCGCCAATCACAACGTATTCACAGGCCTCCATCTCTGCCGCGAACCATGCCGCCAGCGCGGCGGTCTCATGGGCGGGCACGTTGGGGCCGTCAGTGGCATCCAGCACGATCTTGGAGGGCGCCCAGACGCAGATCTGGCCGTTCTTCATCGCCCAGTCCAGCTCGGTCCGCGTGGCCACCACCTTGCAGCGCAGATCCCGCGCCGCCAATCGCCAGGCGTTCTGTTCGATGGCCAGAAGATCGACACGGCGCTGGGTCATCTTGTGACCAGTCTGCGGCGGCATCTCCGGGGGCAGCCCGGTGCACAGGATCACCGGTGCCTGCGCGGCCTCCAGCGCATCGATCCAGCCGTTCAACCCCGGCGCTTCGAGCGCGCTGTTGGACAGGTAGACGACGCGCGGATGCGGGCGGTTCTGCGCCGCCTCGTCCGGCCCCGCGCCTGCAGGATCCGTGCCGCCCCCGGTCTGCGTGGCGCGGCTGCGCACGATCTCGACCCCAAGCGCGCCGGGACCGCGGTCCAGCTTTTCGATGCGGACAAAGGCCCGCAGCGCCTGTGGCTCCAGCAGGATACGCTCTGCCACCCGTTCCGCGAGGGTTTCCAACAGGTTCAGCCGCTCTTCGGCCAGCTCGAACCCGATTGCCTCGGTCACCCGGTCATAAGACAGGATCCGGTCCACATCATCGTCGACCGGCCCGGTAAAGGGCAGCACTTCGACCACCACGTTGAAACGGATCCGCTGCTTGGTGCCGCGCTCCGCCTGAAAGGCGCCGATCTCGACCTCCACAGTGTGGTCGCGCAACGAAATCCGGTCGTGCGGTGCCTCGGAGGCCGTGGCAATGGCGCGCTCGGACGGATGTGCAAAGGCGAGACGGATTTCAGAGGCCATAGGCGCAGCTCCGGAGTTGTGATGCAAAGGGCATAGCCAGCGGTGGTGGAAGGCGTCCCGCCCATCCGCGGCATGCCGGGGGTCGAAGGCGGCAGGCCCAAAGCCTGCGGTGACAGGGCAACGGCCCAAAGCCGACAGTCCGAAGCCGGCTGGCCGAACCCGACAGTCCGGAGCCGGCTGGCCGAACGCCACTTGCCCGCGTGGCGCCTAGCGTTGCTTCCAGGTGTGACGGTAAAACACGTGGTCGCCGATGCTGGCCGTATGGGTATAGACCTTGGACCAGTTCGGGCGCACCGCGGTGGTGTGATAGTGCGTCGCGCCCTTGGTCAGGGGGCGGGGCGCACCCGAGACCATGACCTTGGCCACTTTGCCGACGCGGGCCCATGAGGCGGGCTCGTGGATCTCTTCGGGGCGGCCATCGCAGGTATAGGTGAACTGGCAGGCGTATTTCGCGCCGGTGCCCTGGTTGATCACGCCGCAGACCGATCCCGGAAATCGCGGTGAGGCGACGCGGTTCATGATCACTTCGGCCACTGCAAACAGCCCCTTGACCGTTTCGCCCCGGGCCTCGAAGTACAGCGCCTCGCTGAGGCAGCGCCATTCTGGCCCGCCGGAGGCCTGCGGCAAAAGCCGCAGCCAGTCGTTGGTGTAGCGCACCGTGCCCTGCGGCGCGGCGGCCGCGGCCACGGGGGTCACGGGCGCCACCAGCTTGGCCAACCGGCTGCGGTCCGTGCGCAGCAGCGCGCGGTGTTCCTGCGCGATCAACGCCTGTGCCTTGCGGCTGTCCGCCACGACGGGCAGGGCAGGAAAGACGAGGCAAAGGGCAAGCAGACCGGCACGGATCATCGATATCTCCTGAATGTTCCGGGCGGTGTTACCCGAGACCTTAGGGATCCGTAAAGGTTTCTGGCGTCACGACCCCTTTTGCGACGCGCAAACGGGCGCTTTATTGCCAAGCCTCACCGGTCTTCGGATCGCATCCCGGCCGTGACCATGCCCCGGGTCATGGCGTGATCTCGACCTGCCGACATGGCGTGCGTTCGGGTTTGGTCCCTCGCAAGGGGACCCATTCAGGATGGGGGGCGGTGCGTTTTTGCAAGCAATGACAAAGGTATGCGGATAGATCCTCATGGCAGGCAAGACCGGCCCTGTCGCCCCGTGGATGCCCCTTGGGTCGTTCGGAGCCCGCCCGGCCCGCGTGGTGTCGAGACAGGCCCACCGCGCAAACTTCGCACGGGGCCTGACACGGGTCACGCCTGCGTTTTCGGTGGATATCCCCGCACGCCGCGCGATTGCAGCGCGTATTGTGCCGCTGCCAGTCGCGCCACCGGCACCCGGAAGGGCGAGCAGCTGACATAGTCCATGCCCACAGCCCGGCAAAAGGCGATGGAGGCCGGGTTGCCGCCATGCTCGCCGCAGATCGACAGCGTGACATCCGGCGAGGTGCTCCTGGCGCGTTCGACCCCCAGCGCGATCAGCTCTCCGACCCCGTCAAGGTCGAGCAAGTGAAAGGGGTCTTCGGTGAAGACGCCCTGACTGACGTAATCGGACATGAAACGCCCTGCATCGTCCCGCGACAGCCCATAGGTCATCTGGGTCAGGTCGTTTGTGCCAAAGGACAGGAAATGCGCCTGCGGTGCGATCTCATCGGCGCGCAGGCAGGCGCGGGGGGTCTCGACCATGACGCCCAGCCGATAGTCGAAATCGCGGCCCTGCTCGGCGCGCACGGCGGCGGCGACGGCGTCGATACGGGTGCGCACCAGTTCCACTTCGCGCTTGGCCGAGACGAGCGGCAGCATGATCTCCGGCACCACCGCGGGCGCGCCCGCATGCGAGGCGTCCAGCGTCGCCTCGAAGATTGCGCGCGCCTGCATGTCATAGATTTCTGGCACCGTGATCCCGAGCCGCACACCGCGCAGGCCCAGCATGGGGTTGTATTCGCCCATGGATTCGACGCGCCGGGTGACGTCAGAGACCGGCAGATCCAGCGCTTCGGCGAGATCGCGCAGCCCGTGCCGGTCGTTGGGCAGGAATTCATGCAGCGGCGGGTCGAACAGCCGGATGCAGACCGGCATGCCTTCCATGATGCGAAAGAGGTCGGTGAAATCGGCGCGCTGCATGGGCAGCAAAACCGCCAGCGCCGCGTGCCGGTCCTCTGGCGTGTCGGCAAAGATCATCTCGCGCATGGGCGTGATGCGCGCCGCCTCAAAGAACATGTGCTCGGTCCGGCACAGTCCGATCCCCTGCGCGGCAAAGCGCCGTGCGGTGTTGGCATCGGCGGGGGTGTCCACGTTGGCACGCACGTCGATGTCCCGCGCGGCATCGGCCCAGCCCATCAGCGTCTGAAAGGCGTCGTCCAGCGCCGCCTCGACGGTGGCCGTGCTGCCGCTGAGCACCTGGCCCGTGGTGCCGTCAAGCGTGAGCAGATCGCCGTCCCGAAAGACGCGGCCATCCTCGGTGATCAGCTGCTTGTTGGTGATGCGGAACCGCATGCGCGCCGCACCCACCACGCAGGGCAGGCCGAGGCCGCGGCCAATGACCGCCGCATGCGAGGTCATGCCGCCGCGTTCGGTCAGCACCCCCACGGCGGCATGCATGCCGCGGATGTCCTCGGGCGAGGTCTCGCGCCGGACAAGGATGCAGGGTTCGTCGCGGGCGGCGGAGGCCTGCGCCTCTTGCGACGAGAACACGATCCTCCCGCAGGCCGCCCCGGGCGAGGCGGCGATGCCCTGACCGATCACGTCGCGCTGCGCGTCCGGTGCGATCTGCCGGTGCAACAGTTCCGAGATGGCGCGCGGTTCGATCCGCATCAGCGCCTCTTCGGGGGGGATGATCCCGTCTTCGGCCAGACGCACCGCGATGCGCACCGCCGCGCGCGAGGAGCGCGGCACGCGCACCCCGTCAAGGATAAAGACCTGACCGTCCTGCAGGGTGAATTCGATCTGCATCTCGGCGCGCAGCCGTTCGCGCATGATCTGGGCATGCACCTGCAAGGCGGCATAGGCCTCCGGGGCCACGTCCTCCAGCGCCGGGCCGCGCGGATCGCGGGCGAGAAACTGCGCCGTGATGCCCTTGGCCAGAGCGTCACGGCCCTGGCTTTGTCCAAGGTAGCGACCGGTGACCTGTGGCAGTCCGGTGTCTGAATCGACCAGTTGCAGCACGCCTGAGCCGCTCTCGCCGCGGCCCAGTCCCAGCACCATCGCCTGCACCACCAGCCCGAGCCCGGCGTCCACCGGCGCGCCCCGCGCCTGCCGCAAGAGCCGCGCCGAGGTGCCCTCCCACGCGCGGGCCATGGAGCGCAGCACTTCGCGCAATTGCCGGGCCGGGTCCTGCGGGAAGGGCTCTTCGGCCTCTTCTTCGTAGGTGCGCAGGCTCATGGCAAGGGCGGCTGGCCCCTCGCCGGGGATGTCGTCAAAAAGATCGGGGTCGAGCCGCGCCACATGCACGGCGTAGGCTTTGACAAAGCGCAGGTAGAGCGCGCAGGCGGCCTCTGCGCCCAGCGTTTCGGACAGGGCGCGGTGGCGGTCCTCGTTCATGCCGATGTTGAGCACGGCCACCGGCCCGCCCCAGTCCGGATCGGCAGAAGAGGGGCGCACGCAAAGCAGGGCATCGTCGTCAAAGCAGGCGATGATGGCAGCCATATCGGGCAGCGTGCCCGTGGCGATCTGCTTGACCGTGGCAAAGGACAGCGACACCGTGCGCGGCACCGGCAGGTCGAGACGGACCAGCCGCTGAAGACACTTGGCCCGCCCGCCATGGCTGGCCACGGCCATGGGCGCGCTGGGGGTGATCAGCGTGATGTCGGGGTTGCCGTCAAATCCGTCTGGGTTGTGTTTCTGCACTGCCGCTCCTTCGATTGCGCGAAAAGCATACGGTGTCAGGCAAAGTTGACAAGAGGGCAGGGCGCGCATTGCCCGTGGCCTGAGCGCGCAGGCGCGTGTTGACCAGAGCGCGCAAGCGCGTTTTGACCGGAGCGCGCAAGCGCGTTTTGACCGGAGCGCGCAGGCGCGTGTTGACCTGAGCGCGCAAGCGCGTGTTGATCTGAGCGCCCTGTGCCGCCCGAGGTGCCTTTGGGCGCTGCCGGATGCCTCCGGCGGGAGTATTTTTGAAACAGAGAAACCCGGGCGCGGAATCGCCGGGGCGGTCGGATTGTGCGGTGACCTGTGTGTGCCTTCTGGATTTGGGCTTTGGGGGGCCATGCCAGCGAGGCGGCGCGGTGGTCTGCGTCAGAACGGGCGGGGACGCGCGTGCACGGAGGGCATAGGGGCTGGGTGTGCCCCCGGGGGCATGGGTGCGGGTTTGCCCTGTGGGCATGGGGCCGGGTGTGCCCCCGGGGGCATGGGTACGGAGGGTGTGCCCTGTGGGCATGGGGCAACAGGCGCGTGCGCCTGCCGTCTTGGGCCTGCCCCGACAGTCGTGGAAGACTGGCGCTGGGGGAAGGCGCTGGGGGCAGGCGCAGGATCTCAGCCGTCGATCCGTGTCAGGTCGGCCACCTGCAAGCAGGCGGTGCGGATCCGTGACAGCAGGTTCAGCCGGTTGCGCCGCACGATCTGGTTGTCGGCGTTCACCTGAACCGCGTCAAAGAAGGCGTCGATGGGCACGCGCAGGGCGGCCATGGCTTCCATCGCGGTGGCGAAATCCTCTGCCTGCATGGCCGGGGCGATCTGCGCATCTGCCCGGTCGAGCGCGGCGAAAAGCGCGCGCTCTTCGTCGGTCTCGGAGAATTTCACATCAGCGCCGTAGCTGTATTCCACGCCGTCTTTTTCTTCGGCCTGGCCGAGGATCTTGCTGACGCGTTTGAACCCCTGCACGAGGTTGGTGCCATCCTCGGTCTTCAGCACGGCGGCGAGGGCCTTGGCGCGGTTGACCAGCAGGGTCAGGTCATCGGCGCCCGCCATGGCGAGGCAGGCGTCGATCACGTCATGCGGGATGCCTTCGTTGCGCAGGTGCACCTTCAGGCGGTCATGGAAAAAGCCCAGCAGGTCGGCGGAGACTTCGTCGGAATGGTTGTCCACTGTCGCGGCCCAATCCGGCACTTCGCCGCGCAGCCGGTCGACGATGCCGCGCACCGCCGTGCCCAGCACGCCGTGGCGCGCGATCTGGTCCAGCAATTCCGCGCGCAGGGCGGACTGGCCATCGTTTTCCGGTGCGGCGAGCCCGTGGCGCAGCAGTTGCGCGTCGATCACCCGGTCGAGGTGCAGGCGCAGCCCGTTGGTCAGCACCAGCCGGATCACGCCCAGAGCCGCGCGGCGCAGCGCAAAGGGATCCTTTGAGCCGGTGGGCTTTTCATCGATGGCCCAGAAGCCGGTCAGCGTATCGATCTTGTCCGCCAGCGCCACCGCGACAGAGGTCGGGTCCGTGGGCACATCGTCGGAGGGGCCAAGCGGCGCGTAATGGTCCTGGCAGGCGGCGGCCACATCTTCGGGCAGCCCGGCGGCCTTGGCGTAGTAGCGGCCCATCAGCCCCTGCAATTCGGGGAATTCATAGACCATCTCGGAGGACAGATCGGCCTTGGCCACCTCGGCGGCAAGGCGCGCGCGGGCCGGATCGGCATCCACCTGTGGTGCGATGTCATGGGCCAGCGCCGCGATGCGGTCGATGCGGTCGCGCTGGCTGCCCAGCTTGTTGTGGAAGGTCACGTTCGACAGGCGCGCCGTCCATGCGCCGAGCCCATCGGTGCGCGCCACGCGCAGGTCATTTTCCCAGAAGAACTTGGCATCCGACAGCCGCGCCGCCAGCACCTTCTGGTTGCCCGCGAGGATGGTCGCGCCATTGTCGGCCGTCTCGATGTTCGACACGGTGACGAATTTCTCGATCCGGCCCGTGGCGGGGTTTTTCACCGAAAAGAACTTCTGGTGTTCCTTCATCGAGGTCTGCAGCACTTCGGGGGGCAGGCCGAGGAAATCCTCGGCGATCTCTCCCATGAGCACCACGGGCCATTCCACGAGGCCCGCGACCTCGCGCAGGAGGCCCGGATCCTCGACCAGCTCCAGCCCCTGGGCAAAGGCCATGTTGGTGGCATCGTTGCGGATGGTCTCCGCGCGGTCCTCGGCAGAGAGGACGACATGGTGGCGCTTCAGCCGGGTCTCGTAATCCTCGAAGGAGGTCACCTCAAAGGCGCCGGTTCCCATGAACCGGTGCCCTTCGGTGGTCTGTCCCGCCTTGATGCCGTCGATGTCCAGCGTGATCGGGTGATCCCCCGTCTCGTCGGTCAGCAGGCACAGGATGCGGTGCAGCGGACGCACCCAGCGCAGCGATCCCGTGCCCCAGCGCATCGATTTCGGCCAGGGAAAGCCGCGCACCGTCTGTTCCAGCTGTTCGGCGATGATCTCGGCGGCGGGGCGGCCCTGTGTGACGACGGTCGCGTAGTAAAAGCTGCCCTTTTTCTCGCTACGCTCTTCGAGTTGGTCGCGGGTGACGCCTGCGCCGCGCATGAACCCCTCCAGCGCCTTGTCGGGCGCGCCCACCTTCGGCCCGCGACGTTCCTCGCGCAGGGTTGGCGACGCGGCAGAGACCCCCTCGACCACAAGGGTCAGACGCCGGGGCGTGTGAAACCCGGCGGCAGAGGCATAGGTCAGACCGGCGCCGACCATGCCATCGGTCATCAGTTTCCTGAGGTCCTCTGCGGCCTTGGCCTGCATGCGGGCGGGGATCTCTTCGGAGAAGAGCTCGATCAGAAGATCAGCCATGGTCAGTTTCCTTCGCTCGGCGCGCCCTGGCCGTCCGGCCGGGGGCAATTGTCCCCAAGGGGGGAGCCGTCATAGGCCTTGTCGCCGCATTCGTTGATCTCGTGCCAGATATAGCCGCGGCCATCGTCGGTGATGGCCACGACGCGGTCGATGCCGAACTCGATGTTGCGCTGCCATGTGAACACCAGCGCCGTGCCGGCCTCGATCTCGCGGCCGAGCGCCTCGGCGTCAAAGCAGTCGAACCAGCCCGGGGCCACGCGCGGCTCTGCGCCCTCGTAGGGGGCATATGTCTCGGTCAGCATCGGGATGGACATCGGCGTGGTAAAGCAGGCCCGGAACCGGATCGGAGAGCTGTCCGCGTCAATGGCCTTGAAATCCTCGTAAAGGATCGGATCGGGCGCGCCGGTTGCCATGAGCTCGAGCATGACATCGTCGGTGCCGTTGGCCTGAACCTCTTCGTAGAAGTGGTAGATCTGAAGGTAATAGATGGCGATGCCCGCCACGATGCCACAGAGCACGATGAGGCTCCCCATGATTTTGCCGCTCACGCCACGTGGCCCCCCGCCTCGGTCAGCACAAAGGCATCGGCGCACATCTTGGCCAAGGCCCGCACACGGCCGATATAGGCCTGCCGCTCGGTGACGGAAATCACGCCGCGCGCGTCCAGCAGGTTGAACATGTGGCTGGCCTTGATGCACTGGTCATAGGCCGGATGGGCCATGACGATGCGCTTTCCGGTCTTGGGGTCGTCATGCGCCTGCGCCAGAATGGCGGCGCATTCGGCCTCTGCCTCCTCGAAGTGCCGCAACAGCACCTCCGTGTTCGCCACATCGAAGTTGAAGCGCGAATGCTCTTCCTCCGTCTGCCGGAAGATGTCGCCGTAGCTGAGCGCGATCGCCGCCACCTCGTTGCCATCCGCATCCAGTCGCGGCGCAGGGTCGTTGAACGGCATCTCCATAACGTGGTCGATGCCCAGCACATACATCGCCAGCCGCTCCAGCCCGTAGGTCAATTCACCCGAGACCGGGTGACAGTCGTGCCCGCCGACCTGCTGGAAATAGGTGAACTGGCTGACCTCCATGCCATCACACCAGACCTCCCACCCAAGGCCCCATGCGCCCAGCGTCGGGCTTTCCCAGTCATCCTCGACAAAGCGCACGTCGTGCAGCGACATGTCGATGCCGATGGCCTCGAGGCTGCCGAGATACAGCGCCTGCAGATCGGGCGGCGAGGGTTTGATGATCACCTGATACTGGTAATAGTGCTGCAGCCGGTTGGGGTTCTCGCCATACCGCCCATCCGTCGGCCTCCGCGAGGGCTGCACATAGGCCGCCGCCCAGGGCCGCGCGCCAAGCGCCCGCAGCGTCGTGGCAGGGTGAAAGGTCCCAGCCCCCACTTCCATGTCGTAAGGCTGCAGAATCGCACAGCCTTTCGAGGCCCAATAGCTCTGCAGCCGCAGGATGATCTCCTGAAAGCTCGTGGGGCGGGGCAGGCCGGTCCGGTCCGGCGCGGCGGTCTCAGAAGGCATGTAGGGCTCCCTGTCAGCGGTTGGACGCTTGATTAGGGGGCAACGCCGGTGGGGTCAATCAGCGCCACCGGTGATTTTCGCGTGCACAGCTTGCCTGATCTGGTAAACAAGTGCCCTGATGGTCTTTTTGGATCAAAGGGTTTGGCCCGCACTCGGGTCCACTTCTCGGGGAGAGCGATGCTGAAATATGTGATGTCTTTCGTCTTCGTGCTGTCGCTTTGGGGGGGCTTTGCCTCTGCGCAAGACACGCAGCAGGAGCGGTTCTTCATCCAGGTTGAGGCACGGACCTCCCTGACGGCGGCACAGGCCAGCGTGCGCCAGTTCACGGCGGGCTTTTCCAATGTGAACGGCTTTTCGCTGGGCGGCGGCTGGTACGGCATCGCGCTTGGCCCTTACGGCAGCCGTGGCGAGGCAGAGAGCTTTCTGGGCTCGCTCCTGCGCAATGGCTCGGTCCCACCGGACAGCTACATCGAGACCGGGCTGGTCTATGGCCAGCAGTTCTGGCCAGTGGGCGCCAATGTCCCGGTAGAGGAGACCGTCGAGGCGGGCGCGCAAGACGGCACCGCGGATGCCGGCGCCGAGCGTCCCGCGCAACCGGGCACACCCGCTGCCCTTGCCGAAGCCCAGGCCGAGGCAGACGCACAGGCAGACGCACAGGCAGACGCACAGGCAGACGCTCTGGGCACCGCGCCACAGGATCAGGCGAGCGCGACACCGCAGGCCTCGGTCCAGACAGCCCAGGCAACCGATCCGGCAGCCGATCAGGCCGCAGTTCAGACAGAGGTCCAGGCCCCCGCGCCGGAGCCCATTCCGGACGAGACCGCCCGCGAGGCCCGCGCCTCGGAGGGGCTGCTGACCCGTGCAGAGCGCGACGAATTGCAGATCGCCTTGAAATGGGCCGGGTTCTACAACGGTGCGATCGACGGTGCCTATGGCCGCGGCACCCGTGGCGCCATGGCGCAATGGCAAGAAGCCAACAGCCTTGAGGTCACCGGCATTCTGACCACCCGCCAGCGCGCCGCGCTGCTGGGCCAGTACAATGCCGTGCTCAATGGCATGAACCTGACAGAGATCACCGACGCCCGCGCCGGGATCCGCATGCAACTGCCGCTGGGCGTGGTGGGTTTTGACCGCTACGAGGCGCCCTTTGCGCTCTATTCGCCCACCGGGGCCGTCGATGCGCGGGTGCTGCTGATCAGCCAACCCGGCGACAGCACCACCCTGAACGGCCTCTACGAGATCATGCAAACGCTTGAGATCGTGCCGCTGGACGGCGCCCGCGAGCGGACCCGCAGCGGCTTTGTCCTGAACGGCGAGAACAGCCGCATCGTCAGCCACACAGAGGTCTCGCTCTCCGGCGGAGAGATCAAGGGCTACACCGTGGTCTGGCCCGCCGGCGACGAAGAGCGCCGCAGCCGCGTGCTGGACACCATGAAGAAAAGCTTTGCCCGCGTCGAAGGCGTGCTGGATCCGGCGGCAGTCACCGATGAGGGGCAGGCCGTGGACCTTGTGTCCGGCCTGCGCGTGCGCAAGCCGCAGGGCAATGGATCCGGCTTTTTCATCGAAGGCAGCGGCACGGTGCTGACCTCCGCCGAGACGGTGGCACAATGTGAACGCGTGACCCTGAACGGCGTGCACGATGCGCGCGTGGTGGCGCGCGACGCGGGCTTGGGCGTGGCCATCCTGCGCCCCGAAGAGGCGCTCGCGCCGCGCCGCATCGCACAGTTCAGCGCCGGCACCCAGCGCTTGCAGTCCGAAGTGGCGGTGGCAGGCTTTTCCTTTGGCGGTGTCCTGACGGCCCCGACCCTGACGTTTGGCACGCTCGAAGATGTGCGCGGACTGGCAGGCGAAGAAGGCGTCAAGCGCCTCGCGCTGGCCGCGCTGCCCGGCGATGTGGGCGGCCCGGTGTTTGATGCGGGCGGATCGGTCATGGGCATGTTGCTGCCCCGCGCAACGGCGCAGGGCCGGGTCTTGCCGGAGCAGGTGAGCTTTGCCGCGAAGGGCGAAGTGATCCTCGACTTCCTGCGTGCGAACGGTGTGCGCCCCGAGGCCCGCGGCGGTGCTGCGGTTCTGGCGCCCGAGGATCTGACAGCGCTGGCCACGGATATGACCGTTCTGGTGAGCTGCTGGTAAACTTAGTCCCGCGAAGCCGCGGCTGATGCTGCGACATCGCGGCTGGCCCTGAAAAAGGCGCGGGGTCAACCCCGCGCTACGCCTCTGGCCGCCTTCTGGTCACCCGTCACAGGGTTGGTTTCGTGGCGCGTGGGAGGTGGCTTTTTGAATGCCATCCATTGGGGATGTCGTGCGGGTTGGTGGTTGGGCCAAATGGGGAGCAGTGGCCAAGAGCCAAGTGCCAAGTGCCAAGTGCGATGTCTCTCCGGCTGTTTCGAAACGCCCTGCGTCAAAGCCTGTCCCGCCAGCAAGATCCCGGCAGATGTGACAGGCATCCCCTGAACACCCCGCAGACCCGACCCCGAAACGCCGACAGTCGTGACACCAATGGCGACGGGCGCAAAACGCGCCCGCCACCTGTCGCACTACCTGCGCAACCCGTGATGCAGCAGGATTGGCACGACGAGGTCTTCCTCATCCTCCAGGTGCCGCTCCAGAAAACCACCCAGCCGCGCCGTGGTGTCGCGCAACGGGCGCGCCTCTTCGGCCATCTGCGCAGGCGCCAGTGACCCCAGCTGAACCACCCGGTTCGCCTGCCGCACAAAGGTCTCCAGCAGCCCGTCCAGCGCCGTATGGTCGCCTTCCAGCATCTCCAGCCCTTCGGCAAAGCGCGGATCCGCCCCCCGCAACTCCGGAAAGAAACTGCGGTCCTCCCAAGTGTGATGCCCGTGCAGGTTGCGCACAAGGACATTGCCGAGATCCGCAAGCCCCGTCACATAGGCCGCCTCCTCCCGGCGTCCGTCCAGAAACGCCTCCGTGTCCTGCAACAACGCCTCACCCAACTGGCGAAAGCCCCCATGGGCCCGCATCCACTGCTGGATCGATCTGGCAAAATGCGGGTGTCCGTGCCAGCCGTCGCGTGGCACGTCCCGCAGAAGGGTCTGCATATGAGAAGGCAGACCCGTCCTCGTTTCGATGGAATGGGTCATGCCCTGACAAATGGGCAGTCCCCGGCGCAACACCACTCCGCACCCGCGCACAGCGCAGAGGCCGCCCGCGCACAGCGCAAACACAGCCAGTGCACAGCGCAAACACAGCCCGCGCACAGCGCAAACACCGCCCGCGCACACAAGGCCCCCCAAACCGGGCCCACCCCAGACCGCGCCGCTAGCGTTTCGCCCAACCCATGCGCAGCAAACGCACCGCGATGAGGCCGCAGCGCCACGACGCCCCCCGCCGCGCCCCCCTCTGCGCAACCCCGCGTTGACCCCCGCGCGCCACGCGGCCAAACTGCCCGCAAGGGGAATGGGGAGTAAACGGTGACACCCAAAGGATTCTGGTCCTACGCGCGCGGCGATGACGCCGCCCTCGACGCGGATCTGTCGCGCCTGCGCGGCAAAGTGGCCGAAGAGGTCTCTTTGCTGCTGGGCGCAGAGGTCGACATGTTTCAGGACATCTACGACATCCGCCATGGGGACGATTGGGAGGCGCGCCTGCGCGACGAACTGACCGGGGCCAGCTTCATGATCCCGGTGCTCACCCCGCGCTACTTCAAACGGCCATGGTGCCGCGAAGAGGTCATGACATACCTGCGCCTCGCGTCAGAGCGCGGCGTGCCCGCCCGGCTGTATCCGATATACGTGGTGACGGACCGCAAATACGACCGTGGCGAGCATTGCGAGGTGCGCGCAGCGGTGGCGCGCTATCAACACTTTGACTGGCGTCCCTTGCGCTTTGAAGAAAGCGAAAAGAAGCTCGGCAAGGCCATCAACGATTTCGCCGAAAGCATCCATGACAAGCTCGACGAGGATACGCCGGATCTACCCTTGGGCACAGCAGCAGCCCCCCCTGTCCGACCCGCAGCAGCCAAACCCACCCCCGCAAACCAGCCGGAGAAGACCACACCCGCCAAACCGCCCCCCGCCGGAAAGGAACACGTGGTCGAAGAGCACGTCGTGGACCAATGGCCGGGGCGGGGCGATTTCCGCAGCATTTCTGACGCTACCGACGCCGCACAACCCGGCGCACGAATCGTGATCCGGCCCGGCACCTACCAAGAAAACCTTGTGTTGGACAAAGTGCTGGAATTGGTGGGCGAGGGTGAGCCGGGCGCGGTCGAGGTCAGAGTGAGTAAGGGCCATATACTAAAGGTAACAGCCCCATTGGGCCTCCTGCGCAATATCCGGTTTCTGCGGGGCACAGGGGGGGGGCATGATGTGGCGCTTTCGGTCACAGCGGGGCACTGCCAGTTTGAGGATTGCAGCTTTACCAGCCGGTCCTTTTCTGGTGTTGCGGTCAAAGGCGCAGGCACTGCGCCAGAGTTTCGCCGTTGTCGTTTTGAGGGCAGTGCACGCGGCGGGGCATTTGTACAGCAAGAGGCCACGCCAAGGTTTGACACCTGCAGGTTTTCAGAAAACGCGATTCACGGCATTACGATCATTAGCGGTGCGGATCCGCATTTGCGGAACTGCGTCTTGAAAGGCAACACGGCGTCTGGGGCGTTTGTTTGGGACTCGGGCCGGGGGCGGTTTGAGGACTGCGATTTTTCCGGCAATGGGTTGGACGGCGTGGCCTCGCAAGAGGAAGGCCAGCCCGTATTGCACGGCTGCCGGTTGACCGACAATTCCTACGCTGGGTTTCACACTTAAGACGCCACAGGGCGCGGCGAGCTTGTCGGCTGTACCTTCCGGGGCAATGCCCGCGGCGCGTTTTCTTTTGCCCAGGGCAGCGAGGAAAACGTGATCCGGCGCGACAATATCGAAGAGTAGGAGGCGCCGGGGCTGGCCCCGGGGCGCGGTTTGGTGTGTTTTTCGCTTTGGCGCCCTTTTGGCGGGTGCAAGTCCGCGGTGTCGGGCCGCGCAGTTTGGGGCCAATCGCGTCGAACGGGCGGCGCAGTTGCGGCGCATAGGTCCGACCCCCTGCGGGCCAATCTCGCATCCCAGTGTCCTGTCGAAGGGGGGGCACCTGCGCCCGCTGAGCGCCTGCATCAACGGACCATCCCCCAAGTGGCCCCAAACCGTCACGCCCCAAACCGTCACGCGCCACCCCGCGCAGATGACTGGCGCGCCCCAAATGGCCCCATGTCGCCAGCCCTACGGCCGCAAACCACCGCTCTCCGCAAAGGTTAACGGATTTATTTGCGCGCAACGGGGGGCGGGGCGATTCGGGATGAAACCGCGGGGCAATCTGTACCAAACGCCCCCCGAATCGCACCGTTTGCACCTTGGTCGCCCAAGGCACCGGTTAACGATCTGTTCATTCGATGTGGGGGCAGGGGGGCCATGCACAGGGTCTTGTGCCGCGCTCCCCCCAAACAAAGCGCGCGCCGGATTAACCCCGGCGCGCGCTTGTTTTACCTCTGGGGCGGTCTCATGACGGGTTAACGCCCGCACGAAGGCCGGGTTTTGGGCCCCGATAAAAGCCCCGACAAAGGTCCTGTCAGACGCCCAGTCGAGGCCCAGATAGTGGCCCAGACAGAGGCCCAGAAAAGCCCGGTCAAAAACCCGGATCAGCGCCGGGACAAAAGCCCGGTTATCTTCCCGGATACTTGGCCAGACGACGGCCCGGACCAGCGTCCCGACACAGGCCCATGCCATTGTCCGGACGCCAGCCCCACGAGCCCGAAACCCGAAAGCCCGAGATCAGTTCTTTGCCTTGTCGACCATCTTGCCGGCAGAGATCCACGGCATCATGCCGCGCAGCTTTTCGCCCACGGCTTCGATCTGATGCGCGTCGTTGTTGCGGCGGATCGCCTTGAACGAAGGCTGACCGACAGAGCATTCCTGCATCCAGTCGCGCACGAAACGGCCCTGCTGGATGTCCTCCAGAACGGCCTTCATGCGGGCTTTGGTTTCGTCATAGGGCAGGATGCGCGGGCCAGAGACATACTCGCCGAACTCCGCCGTGTTGGAGATCGAGTAGTTCATGTTCGCGATGCCGCCTTCGTAGATCAGGTCGACGATCAGCTTCACCTCGTGCAGGCATTCAAAGTAAGCCATTTCAGGCTCATAGCCCGCTTCGACCAGCGTCTCAAAGCCCATGCGGATCAGTTCCACAAGGCCACCGCACAGCACCGCCTGCTCGCCGAAGAGGTCGGTTTCGCACTCTTCCTTGAAGTCGGTTTCGATGACGCCCGACCGCCCGCCACCGATGGCAGAGCAATAGGACAGGCCGATTTCCAGCGCCTTGCCGGAGGCATCGTTGTGCACCGCAACAAGGCAGGGCACGCCGCCGCCCTTGACGTATTCGCCGCGCACGGTGTGGCCCGGGCCTTTGGGGGCCATCATGATGACGTCGACGCCCTTGGGCGCTTCGATCAGGCCGAAGTGGATGTTCAGACCGTGGGCAAAGGCAATCGCGGCGCCCTCGCGGATGTGGTCCTTGACGTATTTGTTCCAGGTGTCCGCCTGCAGCTCGTCGGGCATGGTGAACATCAGCACGTCACACCAGGCCGCGGCCTCGGAAATGCCCATGACCTGAAGGCCTTCGCCGGTGGCCTTCGCCGCCGAGGCAGAGCCCTCGCGCAGCGCCACGGCGACGTGGTTCGCGCCGCTGTCGCGCAGGTTCAGGGCGTGGGCGTGGCCCTGGCTGCCATAGCCGAGGATCGCGACCTTCTTGTCCTTGATCAGGTTAACGTCGCAGTCGCGGTCATAATACACACGCATGATGTCTCTCCTTCGAAGTGCCCCGCGCGCATCACGGCGCGGGTGCGTTTTGATGACAGGGCTTGTACGGTGTCGGCGCATGAGTGTGTTTGCGTTTTTGGCGATGTTTTGCCATTGAGTGACGAAATCATGTCCATTTATCGATAGAGGCGAAGAATTCATGCTCGACGATACCGATCGGCGCATTCTGCGCTACTACCAGGGCATGCCGGAGGCCCCCATGTCAGACCTCGCCGAGGCCGCTGGCGTCACGGCCTCGACCCTGACGCGGCGGCTGGACCGGCTGCGGGGCGCCGGGGTGCTGCGCGGCGTGCGGGGCGTCATCGACTGGCCCAGCCTCGGCTATGAGGTCGAGGTTTCGTTGCGCGTTACCCTCGACAAGACCCAACCGCGCGCCTTCGACGATTTCATCACGGCCGCGCGACAAGTGCCCGAAGTGCTTGAGATTCAGACCTTTCTCGGGCAGGTGGACGTGCGCCTGTCGGTGATTGCACGAGACATGGCGCACTACCAGCAGCTCTACCGCGATCACCTGCTGACCCTGCCGCATATCGCCGACATCGAGGCGCTGATGCATGTGGCGCGGGTCAAGGACGCAAAGACACTGCCGCTATGATTGCGCTTGATGACATTGACCGGGCCCTTGTGCGCGCTCTCGCGGAGGATGCCACCCAAAGCGCCGGGGCGCTGGGGCGCGCGCTGGGATTGTCGCAGCCCGCCTGCTGGCGACGCATCAAGCGGCTCAAGGAGGCCGGTGTGTTTCGCGGTGCGCGGCTTGATCTCGATGCAGAGC
>JBELMB010000054.1:0-28401 GCA_042088665.1 Sagittula sp. | reverse complement strand
CAAGGCGCGGCCCGTTGCAACACCGACACCGGTCGCGGCAACCTCTGTCGAGCCCTTGGTGGCTGGGGTGCAGGATGACATCGAAACAATTCTGCGGGACGTCAAGAACGACAGCACGCCGCCTGCGGCAACAGCTGGCACGCAGACGGCCTCATTGGCGGCGGTTGCGCCCGTAGCTTCGTCCAAGCCCGTGACGCGCCCGGCGCGGGTGCAGGCCGCAGCGCGGGACAAACCTACGCCGGCGCGAAAGGCCGAAGTGGTCACCCGGTTGTCGACCTCGGGTGGGCGCCATTGGGGAATCAACGTGGGACGTTATCCGAACCGCTTTGCAGCGGAAAAGGTCTTGCTCAAGACTGCCTTGGCCGAGACGGCGACTCTGTCGGATGCGCTGCGCAAGGTGGTTCAGGGCAGTCGTGGGTTTGACGCCAATTTCATGGGCCTGACCCGCGAAACGGCGGAACTGGCCTGTCGGCGTCTGCAAGCAAGGCAAGTCACCTGTTTCATGGTGGGGCCCGGCTGACTTTGCGCTGCGTTGGTGAGACGGGCTCGGGGTAAACCCCGAGCTACGAGCCGTTGTGCCAGGCTGCGGCGACCGGGTCCCTGCCCGGAGGTGGGCATGGGGTTGAACGAAAGCCGACATCTGTGGCGAGACGTGGCTGACGGTGTGGAGATACCGCCCGGGATGCTGGTGATCTCAGCCCGCGTTGGACCTTTGGGTCTGCGCGCTTCGGCTTTGCCCTACGCCTCAAACACAGACCCCCAGAAATGACAAACCCCCGAAGCGGCTGCTACGGGGGATCGTCTGTTTCAGTGCTGAGAGCTGGCTCTTAGAGCATGCCTTCGCGCTGGGCTTTCTTGCGTGCGAGCTTGCGGGCACGGCGGATAGCCTCGGCCTTTTCACGGGCTTTCTTTTCGGAGGGTTTCTCGAAATGCTGCTTGAGCTTCATCTCGCGGAACACGCCTTCGCGCTGGAGCTTTTTCTTCAGAGCGCGGAGCGCCTGGTCGACATTGTTGTCGCGAACACTGACCTGCATGTGGTTGTCACCACCTTTCTAGGTTTGAGTTGCAAGGAAAATTGCAGGAGGTGGCGCTATAGCAAGGGTCGCACTAATTGTCTAGTCTCGGAAAGGAATTGGAGAGGATCCTGCCATGCCTGACACGACAGACCGTTTGCTGGACGCGATTTTGATGCATGTGCCGTTTGACGGCTGGTCAGAGACCAGCTTTCGCGCGGCCGTGATGGACGCTGGTGTCGACAAGACGGTGGCGCGCGGATTGTTTCCGCGTGGTGCGGTGGACCTCGCCGTGGCGTTCCACCGGCGGGGCGATGCCGCCATGGCGGAGCGTGTGGCGGCCACCGCGCTGACCGACATGCGCTACCGGGATCGGGTTGCCTTTGCCGTGCGCGCACGGATCGAAGCCGCAGAGGATCGCGAAGCGGTGCGCCGGGGTACGACGCTTTTTGCGCTGCCGATGCACGCGGCGGATGGGGCCAAGCTGATCTGGGGCACGTCGGACGCGATCTGGACGGCGCTGGGCGACACGTCGGATGACGTCAACTGGTACACGAAGCGGGCGACGCTGTCGGGGGTCTACTCGTCGACGGTGCTTTACTGGCTGGGGGATGATTCGCTGGGGCAGGAGGCAACCTGGGCCTTTCTCGGCCGGCGGATCGAGGATGTGATGCGCATCGAAAAGGTCAAGGCGCAGATGCGGGACAACAAGTTGTTGAGCACCTTGATGGCCGGACCGGCGATGGTGTTGGAGCGGATCAAGGCGCCCGGGATGCGGGGCCGGGATGACTTGCCGGGCGGCTCTGCCCCCTGAGAGATACGGAGGCCCCTTGCGCGCCCGGCGGGTCCTGATACGCCTGTGCGTCAACAAGGGAGGTCCAGATGGCTCAAACCATGCGCGCAATCGAAATCTCGGAGCCGGGGGGACCCGAAGTCCTGACCCCGACAGTGCGGCCCGTGCCCGTGCCCAAAGCTGGTCAGGTCGTGATCCAGGTGGCCTATGCCGGGGTCAACCGGCCGGACGCATTGCAGCGGGCGGGGAACTATGCGCCGCCACCGGGCGCGTCGGATCTGCCGGGACTGGAAGCCGCTGGAACCGTAATTGCGGTGGGTCCGGGCGTCGGATGGCCCGCCAAGGGAGATGAGGTTTGTGCCCTGCTGCCGGGAGGGGGCTACGCGGAATACGTCGCAACACCCGCGGCGCATTGCCTGCCCGTGCCGGCGGGGCTTGGGCTGAAGGAAGCGGCCTGCCTGCCAGAGACCTTCTTTACCGTCTGGACAAACGTCTTTGACCGCGGCGGTCTGCAGGCGGGGGAGCGGTTTCTGGTGCATGGTGGCTCCTCCGGGATTGGCACGACGGCCATCCAACTGGCCCGTCACTTTGGGGCGCGTGTCTTTGCGACTGCGGGATCTGCCGAGAAATGTGAGGCTTGTCTGGGGTTGGGCGCCGAGCGGGCGATCAACTATCGGGATGAGGATTTCGTGTCGGTTCTGAACGCGGAGGGCGGAGCGAACCTGATCCTCGACATGGTCGGGGGGGATTACCTGCCGCGCAACGTCAAGACGCTGGCGGTGGATGGCAGGCTGGTGCAGATCGCGTTTCTGCAGGGGCCCAAGGTGGCGTTGAACTTTGCCCAGGTCATGGTGAAGCGGTTGACCATCACGGGCAGTACGCTGCGTCCGCAAAGCGATCTGGCCAAGGCCCGCATCGCCGAGGCTCTGCTTGAGCAGGTCTGGCCGCTGTTGGCCGAGGGCAAGGTGGCGCCGGTGATGGATTCGGAGTTCCCGCTGGACGACGCTGCGGCGGCTCATGCGCGCATGGAGAGCTCTGGCCACATCGGGAAGATCGTTTTGAAGGTCGGCTGACCCCCGAGCGACCAAGCGGCCCGGGGTCAACCCCGGGCTACGGGCCGTCAGGCCTTGTGGTCAAAGAAGTTGTCACCCGCCTGAGACAGGAGATCGGTGGCGAGGGCGTGACCCAGTGCGGGACCATCGGTGATCGGGCCGGTGATCTCGCCCGCGTAGGCCTCTGATCCATCGGTCTTGAGGATCTCGCCGCGCAGATGCAGGGTGTCGCCATCGAGTTCGGCCAGACCGGCGATCGGTGTTTCGCAGGACCCGTCAAGCGCTGCAAGAAAGGCGCGTTCCGCGGCGAGGCGCTGGCCGGTGGGCGTGTCGTGGATGGCGGCCAGCATCGTGGCGGTCCGCGTGTCATCCGTGCGGCGTTCGATACCGATGGCACCCTGGGCCACGGCCGGAAGCATGTCCTGCGTTGCGATTGGGTGCTGTGGCACGGTTTCCATGTTCAGCCGGTTGAGCCCGGCACAGGCGAGGAAGGTCGCGCGGGCCACACCATCGTCGAGCTTTTTGAGGCGGGTCTGCATGTTGCCGCGAAACTCAACGACGTCGAGGTCTGGGCGGCGATTGAGAAGTTGCGCGCGGCGGCGCAGGGAAGACGTGCCGACCACAGCCCCTTTGGGCAGGTCTGACAGGCTGTTGGCCGTCGGGCAGATAAAGGCATCGCGCACGTCCTCGCGCGGGAGGTAGCAATCGAGGATCAGGCCCTCGGGTTGCTCTGTCGGCATATCCTTCATGGAATGCACGGCGATGTCGATGCCACCGGCGAGAAGGGCCTCTTCGATTTCCTTGGTGAAAAGCCCCTTGTTGCCGATCTCTTTCAGAGGGCGGTCCGCGTCGATCAGCACCCGGTCGTCGCCGGTTGTCTTGATCACCACGATCTCGAAGGCCTCTTCGGGCAGATCGAAGGCCGCGCCAAGGCGTGCGCGGGTCTCATGGGCTTGCGCGAGCGCCAGCGGCGAACCGCGGGTGCCAATTTTCAGCGGGGCATCGGGCGTAGGCAAATCGGTCATGTGCCAAGGCTTAGCGCGGGCAGAAACGGAAGGGAACGGCTTTGTGTCATATTCGGGGCGTCAACTTTGCTTGACAGTCGTGCTGTGGCTTGACAGCAATGGTGCCGCAACCGACGAAGGCGGGGAGTATGAGGGACACCGTGATGACCAAGACCATTTTGCGCGCTTTGGCGGGCGAGACGCTGCCGACCCCTCCGATCTGGATGATGCGCCAGGCGGGACGCTACCTGCCGGAATACCGTGCGACGCGCGCCGAAGCCGGCGACTTTCTGTCGCTGTGTTACAATCCCGAATTGGCGGCGGAAGTGACGTTGCAGCCAATCCGGAGATACGGTTTTGACGCGGCGATTCTGTTTGCCGATATCTTGCTGTTGCCGCAGGCGCTGGGCGTGGATCTGTGGTTTGTCACCGGCGAAGGGCCGCGGATGTCCACGATCGACAGCCAGGCGGATTTCGACAAGCTGGGCCGTGGCGAGATGATTCATGACACGCTGAATCCGGTCTATGAGACCGTGCGGATCCTGCGGCGCGAATTGCCAGAAGAGACCACATTGATCGGGTTCGCCGGTGCGCCATGGACGGTGGCGACCTATATGTTTGCCGGGCGCGGCACCAAGGATCAGGGCCCGGCCCATGCCATGAAGGCAGAGAACCGCCCGTTGTTCGATGCCGTGATGGAGCGGCTCACCGAGGCGACCATCGACTACCTGTCCGAACAGGTGAAGGCGGGGGCCGAAGTGGTGAAGCTCTTTGACAGTTGGGCCGGATCGCTCAAGGGCGAAGATTTCGACCGCTATGCCAAGGAGCCTGCACGCATCATCACTGCAGAGTTGAAGGCGCGGTTCCCGGGGCTGCCCGTGATCGCCTTTCCGCGTCAGGCGGGCGACAACTACATCGGGTTCCACGCCGCAAGCGGCGCCGATTGCGTGGCGATCGACGACAGCGTGACGCCGGAATGGGCGGCCGAGCATGTGCAGCCCGGCGGCTGTGTGCAGGGGAACCTTGCGAGTTCGCATATGGTGACCGGTGGCGATGCGCTGGTGTCCGAGACGCGGCGTGTGGTGAAGGCTCTGTCGAAGGGGCCACATATCTTCAATCTGGGTCATGGGATCACGCCGGATGCGGATCCGGAGAACGTGAAACTGATGATCGATACGGTGCGTCAAGGCTGAAGCGCTGGCCCGCGGCCCGGTCTGGGCGGCGGGCTTGTTTGAGTATTTTTGAAACAGAGAAGCCCTAGCGGCGTCCCCAGCGAGAGCGTCGGCCCGGTGTCGGGCTGGCGCGTTTTTGTTCGCGCAGGAAGACAAAGAGACCGGCAGCGATGATCAGGGCACAGCCGGCCCAGGTGGCGATGACGGGCCATTCGCCCAGGATCAGCCAGCCCCAGAAAATCGCCAGCGGCAGTCCGATGTATTCGAACGGGGCGATGGTGGCGGCATTCGCCAGCCGGTATGCGGCGCTGAGGCAGTATCCGATGATGCCGGAACAGGTGCCAAGACCAACCAGCACGATCCAGTCCTGGCTGTCGGGCCAGCGCCATGCGCGCAGAAGAAAGATCAGGCTTTCGTTTGTCTGGCCTTCGGCGAAGCGGCCATCGCCGGCCACGAAGAAGAAACAAATCGACACGAGCAGGAAGGTCGACTGGATGTAGACCGCCATTGCGGAGGCCCGCGTCGTCACGCCAAGGCGCCGGGTGAGAACTTGCATCAGGGCATAGGCGAGGGCGGCGAAGACCGGCAGGAAAAGCACAAGGCGGCCTGTGTCCAGATCCGTGGCCCAGGGGCGCTGCATGATCACCACGCCGACAAATCCGATGCAGACCGCGCCGAGGCGAAAGGGGCCCACCTTTTCGCCGAGAATGGGGATCGAGAGCAGCGTGATGAACAGCGGTGCCACGAAGAACAGCGCCGTCGCCTGGCCGAGTGGCAGCACGGCCATTGCGGCATAGAAGGTCATGTTGGCAAAGACCACCAGCGCGCCACGCAGCGCGTGGATGCCGGGGGTGTCGGTGCGCAGGATCTTCAGCCCGCCTTCGAGAAAGACGAGGCACATGGTGAAGATCAATCCGATCCCGGAGCGAAAGAAGATCATCTGGTGCAGGGGGTAGCCGTCGGAGAGCACCTTGATCAGGAGGTCGTTGACCGAGATCGCCAAGACCCCGGCACAAATGAAGAAAATGCCCAATCCAGGGCGGTTGATGCTGTCTGCCATGCCTTGCTCTAACCTTGGGACCTTGCCGGGGACCGTCTGAAAACGACATGGCTGCAGGGCTGTGCAGGGCTGCTCTGCGATTCTGTTCAATTGCGTTCCGAACCGGGTGGTTTAGATTGGGCGCTCAAACGAGTGAGGAGTGTGGCATGGCCATGGTGGAGATCCGCGATGTGCGGAAAACCTATGAGGGCGGCTTTGAAGCGCTGAAAGGCACCAGTCTGGACATCGAAGAAGGGGAGATCCTTGCGCTTTTGGGGCCCAACGGGGCTGGCAAGACGACGCTGATCTCGGCGATTTGCGGGATCACGCAGCCGACCGCCGGTACGATCCGAGTCGGTGGGCATGACGTGGTGCTGGACTACCGTGCAGCGCGTCACTTGGTGGGTCTGGTGCCGCAGGAGATCACGCTGGAGCCTTTCGAGACCGTCTGGAACACGGTGCGGTTCAGCCGCGGGATCTTTGGCAAGCGACGGGACGATGCCTTGCTGGAGGGCATCCTGCGCAAGCTGTCGCTATGGGACAAGAAAGACGGCCAGATCCGCGCGCTGTCGGGTGGGATGAAGCGCCGTGTGCTGATCGCGAAGGCGCTGAGTCATGAGCCGCGGGTTCTGTTCCTGGACGAACCGACCGCCGGGGTCGACGTCGCGTTGCGGCGGGACATGTGGGACGTGGTCGAGGGGCTGAAGCGCGACGGTGTGACGATCATCCTGACGACGCATTACATCGAAGAGGCCGAGGCGATTGCCGACCGCGTGGCTGTGATCAACGAGGGGCGGATCCTGCTCGTCGAGGAAAAGACCACCCTGATGACCCGCATGGGGCAGAAAGAGTTGGAAATCGAGCTGGTGACACCACTGGACAGTCTGCCCGACACGCTCTCGGACATCGGGCTGGAGCGGTCGGAGGACGGGCTTCGGCTGATTTATCGCTACGACACCAAGGCAGAGCGCACCGGCATCGGGCGCCTCATGGCCCGCATGGCCGAGACGGGGCTGAGCGTGCGGGACGTTCAGACGCGGCAGAATTCGTTGGAAGACATCTTTGTCGGGCTGGTCACAGAGCCCGGGGTCGAAAAGGACGCGACACAATGAACTGGTTTGCCATCGGGGCCATCTACAAGTTTGAAATGGCGCGTTTCTTTCGGACGCTGATGCAGAGCTTCATCTCGCCGGTGATCTCGACATCCTTGTATTTCGTCGTGTTCGGGGCGGCCATCGGTTCGCGGATCGAACAGGTCGAGGGGGTCAGTTATGGCGCGTTCATCGTGCCGGGGCTGATCATGTTGTCGGTCATGACACAGGCGATCTCCAACGCGTCTTTCGGCATCTATTTCCCCAAGTTCATCGGCACGATCTACGAGTTGCTGTCTGCGCCGATCAGCTTTCTTGAGGTCGTCGTGGGCTATGTCGGAGCCGCCGCAACCAAGGCCTTGTTCATTGGTCTGGTGATCCTCGGCACCTCGGCGCTGTTCGTCGATCTGACAATTCAGAATCCGCTCGCCATGCTGGCGTTTCTCGTGCTGACCTGTCTGAGCTTTGCGCTTTTGGGGTTCATCATCGGGATATGGGCGCGCAGTTTCGAGCAATTGCAATTGGTGCCTTTGCTGATTGTCACGCCACTGGTTTTCCTCGGGGGGTCTTTCTACGCCATTTCCATGTTGCCGCCATTTTGGCAAACCGTGACCTTGTTCAATCCGGTGGTTTACCTGATTTCCGGTTTTCGCTGGGCGTTTTTCGGAATGGCCGATGTACCCATCGGGTTGAGCCTTTTGGCCATCGCCGGATTTACGGCGCTGTGCATGGGGGTGATCTGGTGGATCTTCAAAACGGGTTGGCGCATCCGGAGTTAAATTCGTTGCAAGAAAAACGGCATCTGTTACCTTGATCGATATTGTCAAAGATCATGGTTTCATACGATGTGGTTTTTTTCTTCCCAACGGACCGAGGCGCAATCCAATACGCGCATGTTGACGCAGTTTGCCAATAACCTGAAGGCTCTGCTGGCTGAAATCGACCAGAAGGAATTGGCGAGCGATCAGGAGAAAGAGATATTTGAACGTGTCACGAAGATCCTGACACCAACGGAATTCAAGGTATGGGATGAAGTCTATCATGCTGAAATGCTGATGGCTTCGATCATGCCCTGGCATAAACTGCGGGATTGTCTGGACCGTCAGATCCGGTATCTGAAACGCGTGCGGCCTGCGTTGCATGATCATTATCTGGCACGGTTGACCGAAATCCCCAAGATGCCAGGCGATTCAACGCCATCAGAGAACGTGGTTCTGGCGCACCGCAGCCTGTTGCAAAGCGTTCTGGATGACGTGCATTGGGCATTTGCCCAACGTTACGAGAATCGGCGCAAGCTGGACGATTACACGGGGCAACTCACAGTCAGTGCGCTCGCCGTGGCGGTCGCCTTTCTGATTGTGCTGGTCTGCTTTTCGTGGCTTGAGGCCGTTATGGGCAATTACGCGGGTCTCGGGCTTGCCGTCGTGGCCGGAGTTGTGGGGTCCACTTTCAGTGTGCTGACCAGTCCCATGCCGTCCCCGGACGTCATCTCCCTTGAAGAGATGCGGCGTGTGACGCGCAACATCGTCAATTTCCTGCGCCTGACGGTTGGTGGCTTGGCGGCCACCATTCTTTATTTCTTTTTTGAATCGGGCGTGCTGGGGGGCGAATTGCTGCCAAGCCTCGATGAACTGGGATTTGCGGCGCGCAGTGTGCCCGATGAAATCTGTGCCTTGATGGCGCAAACGGCGCGTGATTTGGGCACGCTCGCCGCCGAAGATATCGCAGTCGCATGGGAAAACCCCGAAGTCTGCGCGCGCCTGGCCCATGCTGCAGCGACCGGACCGGCGGTGCAAAACGATCTTGCCGCTTTCGTGCCCAACGCAGACCTCAGCAAACTGCTCGTCTGGAGCTTTGCCGCGGGGTTTTCCGAAAAGCTGGTGCGCTCTTTGCTTGGCCGGGTGAACGAGAACGTGACAAAGAACTCGCCCGACTGATGTCCTCCATGGTGGGGCCTTTGTGAGGCGCTCGGAACACGCACGTGACCCCATCCAGACCAAGGCGCATGGTCCCACAAACAGGTCCGAACACTCAACTGTCGTGCTTCACCTCTGCGTGAAAGCACATCTTATGTGCGCAAACTTGTCGGATATGGCGGAAGGTCGCACTATGTCTCGAACGAAAGACAAGCACGGAGAGCGACCATGACCCCCAAATTGAAAATGACACGCCGCCAGGCACTGACCACCGCCGCGATGGTGCCTGCGGCAAGTGTCCTTGCCTCGACGCAGGCCCATGCGGCTGCGGAAAAGAAGGGCGCCATGACCGCGGCCACCTCGCGCGTGGTTATGGGCGAGTTCGAAGTCACGACCATGCTGGCCGGTTCCCGGACCGTCGACGATATCCAGTCGATCTTTGGCATGAACGTCGAAGGTGAAGAATTTGCCGAAGTGTCGGCAGAGAACTTTATCCCGGCGGACAAGTCGAGATTCTTCTTTTCGCCCACCGTGGTCAACACTGGCGCTGAGCTTGTTCTGTTTGATACGGGTCTCAACAGCGACGGCATCACCGGCGCGCTTGCCGCGGCGGGATACACCCCCGATCAGATCGACGTCGTGGTCATCACGCACATGCACGGCGATCACATTGGCGGTCTCATGACCGATGGCGCGCCGACCTTCCCCAACGCGCGCTATGTCACCGGCGCGATGGAGCACAACCATTGGGGTGCTGCCGAGAACGAGCGTTTTGACGGAATGGTCAAGCCGCTGTCTGACAAGATGACCATGCTGGACGATGGCGGCAGTGTCGCGTCGGGGATCACCGCCATGGCTGCCTTTGGTCACACGCCCGGTCACATGACCTATATGCTCGAAAGCGAAGGTCAGCAGCTGATGATCTTTGCCGATACGGCGAACCACTATGTCTGGTCGCTGGGCTATCCGGATTGGGAAGTGCGCTTTGACATGGACAAGGCCGCTGCGGCCGCCACGCGCCGCAGCGTGCTGGGCATGCTGGCCGCGGACAAGGTGCCGTTCATCGGCTACCACATGCCTTTCCCGGCACTGGGCTATGTCGAGACGCGCGATTCCGGTTTCCGCTACGTGCCTTCGACGTATCAGTTCATCATGTAAGGACGAGTCTTCCACGACCGAGCAGGGGCGCTGTTGAGCGCCCCTTTTTCATGTCTGCCCGAGGGTCCTGTCTGTCGCGGTTTTCGGGACTGGTCGCATGATCGGCTCATGTGTTCTGCGGAATGTCAGACATGAGCAGGCGCCCCGCGGCCGCCCAGCAAGGCATCCATCATCATCCCGCCGATCCACATGCAGAACAATGCCAGCCAGGCTGTCCCGGCAAAGATCGACCCGCCGGAGACCCCCGCGCCAATCGCACAGCCGCCCGCCAGCATCCCGCCAAAGCCCATCATCACCGCCCCGATCATGGCGTTGCGCATGGGGGATGGCCCTTCGAAGCCCTGAAACTTCAACTCGCCCGCCAGAGCGGCGGAGAGGAAGGATCCCAAAACCACGCCGGGCACCAAGCCGATGTCGAACTCAAGGAGCGACGTGCGGTCCAGAAAGAACATCAGCATGTTGGCCGAGGGGCCGGTGAAGGTCAGGCTTTCGATCTGGATGGGGTCGAACGCCACTTGGCTGAGCGCATGGGTCAGGCCGTAGCCCACCGCCGCTGCGAACCCGACACCCGAGGCAAAGACCAGCCGGTCAAACCCGATCCGGTTGCGACGGCTGAGTTCAAGTGCAAGCAGCGCGATGACGAGGCCGATCACCAGACCGGCCTCCCGTGGTAGGGAGAGCGCGCTCAAAAGGTCAAGGTTGCGACCGCCTTTGGTGATCCAAAGCTGCGCCAGTTCATCGCGCAGGGGTGCCAGCCAACCGGTCAGGCTCATTTGCGCGACGACGGCAAAGACCAGCCCGGACACGACAGAGCGCAGGTTGCCCGTGGCGGCCAGCACCAGCAACCGCCCCGAGCACCCCCGCGCCAGCACCATCCCCGCGCCGAACAAGAGCCCGCCGATCACCGCGCCCGACCAGCTTCCGGTGACGGCGAGCATGCGTGCCTCGGTCGTGTCGATCAGACCCAGAAGCTGCGCGCCCTGCACCCAGACCACCGCGGTGGAAAAGGTCAGAAGCCAGACGGCGACCTTGTCCTGCATCATGCCCCGGGCGAATTCCACCGTGGCGGCGCGCAGGCAGAACCGCGACCTCTGAGCGGCTATTCCAAAGATCAGGCCGGTGATCAGGCCAAAAAGGGCTGCGGTGGGGCTTTCTCCGATGCGGTCGACGAGCGGGACAATGTCCATGGGTGGGGGCCTTTCGTGATCTCTCGCGCCGGTGTGCCCCAGATCAGGGAAACCTGTCTTGATTCAGATCAGAAGGCGCTTCGATCCGGGACGCGGGGCCTTGCCCATGACCCGCCGTCCCTTGATTGCGACCCATGTGTCGCTGACAAATCACGGGTTGGGGCGGGGTTTTGGCGATATCCTCGGGGCGGGCGTCGCGGGGTTGACCACCGTTTCAGCGCGAGATGACCCGCCAAGCGTTTGTGCGCCTGCGCACGCAGAACGGACTCGCCAAGCCATCGGCGCAGGCGTACAGCCATGGTATGAAACCGATCTCTATCGCGCAGGCGCACAGCCTCCCGCCCTGGCGGCGTCCGATCACATTGCTGTTCCTCATGGCCATCGCCTTGCCGCTGAGCTTTGCCACCTGGGCGGCGCTGTTGAACAACTTTGTCATCGAGGTCGCCTCGTTTGACGGGGCCGACATCGGCTGGCTGCACACCGTACGCGAGATACCCGGCTTCTTTGCCATCGCGGTGATCCTGATCATGGTGGTGATGCGCGAACAGGTGATCGCGCTGGTGTCTCTTGCGCTGCTCGGTGTGGCCACGGCGATGACCGCATGGTTTCCAAGCATGGGCGGGCTGCTTTTTGTGACACTGATCAGCTCGATCGGGTTTCACTATTTCGAGACCGTGAACCAAAGTCTGCAACTGCAATGGATTTCCAAGGATCGCGCACCCCAGATGCTGGGCTGGCTGGTGGCGGCCGGATCTGCCGCAACCTTTGTGGCCTATGGCGGCATCGTGCTGACATGGCGCACCTTTGATCTCTCGTACAGTTTTGTCTACGGCGCTGCCGGGGCCCTGACGCTGATCATCGTCGCCTATTGCGCGCTGGCCTTTCCACAATTCGAAAGCCCGAACCCGCAAACCAAGAAGTTCGTCCTGCGCCAGCGCTACTGGCTGTATTATGCGTTGCAATTCATGTCGGGCGCGCGGCGACAGATCTTCATGGTGTTTGCTGCCTTCATGATGGTGGAGCGCTTTAACCTCGACGTGCATCAGCTGACCTCGCTGTATCTCGTGACCTATGCGCTGACCACGGTGAGCACGCCGATCTTTGGCAAGGCTGTGTCGGTCTTTGGCGAACGCAATGCGCTGACCTTCGAATACGCGGGCCTGATCCTGGTCTTTCTGGCCTATGGTGGTCTCTTCTGGTTCAGCTGGGGCGTGGCGCTGGCCGCGGTGCTCTATGTTGTCGACCATATCTTCTTTGGGTTCTACTTCGCGACAAAGACCTATTTCCAGAAGATCGCCGATCCCGGGGACATCGCGCCCACAGCTGCGGTGGCCTTTACGATCAACCACATCGCGGCAGTGTTCCTGCCCGCGGCGCTGGGCTATCTCTGGCTGGTTTCGCCGGATTCGGTCTTTGTGCTGGCGGCGGGCATGGCCTTAGTCAGCCTGTGCCTCGCGCTGATGATTCCGCGCCATCCCGAAGCCGGCAACGAGACGGTGTTCTCACGATTCGCCCCCGCGCCTGCCGAGTAATCCCGATGGCAGAGGGACGGTTTCTGACGGGTCCAACCATGGGCCATGTGGTGCGTATGACGCTGACCGGGGCGGCGGGCATCACCTTTGTGTTTCTGGTGGATGCAGCCAACCTGTTCTGGATCTCCTGGCTGGGACAGCCGGTGCTGATGGCCGCGATCGGCTTTGCCTTTGCGATCCAGTTCTTCACCGTTTCCATCGGTGTGGGCATGATGATCGCCTGCACGGCGCTGGTTGCCCGCTCCATTGGTCGGGGCGAACATGAACTGGCGCGCGCGCAGGGGGCGGCGGGCCTGCTTGTTACCTTTGTGGTCCAATGCATCACCGCGGGCTTGATCGTGCTCTTCCGTGTGCCGCTGCTGGAGCTGCTCGGCGCAGAAGGGGAGACGATGCGCCATGCCGCGCGCTACCTCGCGCTGTCGATCCCGTCGCTGACGATCATGGCTGTCGGGCTTTGTGGCAGCGCCGTGCTGCGTGCGCATGGGGACGGACGGCGCGCGATGTTCGTGACGCTGTTCAGTGGCGCGGTGATGATGATCATCGATCCCCTGCTGATCTACGTGGCAGGCTGGGGGCTGGACGGTGCGGCGCTCAGCGTCTGGATCTTTCGCGTGATGATGGCGGTTCTGGCGCTGTACTACTGCATCCGGGTGCACAACATGCTGGGCCGACCCACAAAGGCCACGGTCCGCGCCTTTCTCGTGCCTTTTGCAGCGATTGCCGTGCCAGCCATCCTGACGCAGATGGCCACGCCTTTTGGCAATGCGGTGCTGACCGGTGTGATCGCCACCCATGGCGACACCGCGGTCGCGGCTTGGTCCGTGGTCAACCGGTTGACCGTGGTGGCCTTTGGCGGGCTCTTTGCGCTGTCGGGGGCGATTGGCGGGATCTTTGGCCAGAACTTTGGTGCCGAACGCTTTGACCGGGTGCGCAGCACCTATCGCGATGCGGCGCTGTTCTGTCTGGGTTACGCCGGGGTGATGTGGCTGTTGCTCATGGCGGCCTCCGGGCAGATCGCTGTGGGCTTTGGCCTTGATCCCGAGGGCACGTCGGTCCTGCGCGCCTTTACCCATATCGGCGCGTTGTCGTTCACGCTTGGCGGGTTGCTCTTCGTGTCGAACGCTGCGTTCAACACATTGGGACGGCCCCGCAGGGCTTCCCTGCTCAGCTGGCTGCGCGAAGGCGTCTTGATGGCGCCCGCGGCCCTTTGGTTCAGCGCGAGCTTTGGCGCCGTCGGGGTGATCTATGCGCAGGCCGCTGTCGGCGCTGGGATGGGCATGCTCGCGGGGCTGCTGGGTTGGGCATATGTGGCGCGGATCGGACAGGATCTGCGACCGGAGCTTGACCTCTCTGAACGGCGCGCCTACCGGGACGTAAACCGTTACCGCCGTCGCTGAGAAAAGAGCCCCCCATGCCAACCTGGACCGCTTTCACCAAACTGCCTGCCAAAGCCCCCGCAGAAGCGCTGGGAGAGGCGATGGAGGGGTTGGAACCCGAGCCCACCGGCATCGGCGTCTTCGAGATCGAAGATGGCTCCGGCACTTGGGAAGTGGGTGGCTATTTCACCGAAGAGCCAAACGATGTGGAACTGGCGCTGCTGTCGGCAGGGTTCGATGCCTTGCCTTTCGTGGTGTCCGAAGTGCCGGACACCGACTGGGTCGACAAGGTGCGGCGCGAGTTGACGCCGGTCGAGGCCGGGCGCTTTTTTGTCTACGGCAGCCATGATGCGGACAAGGTGCCCGAAAACGCGGAACCGCTGCTGATCGAGGCCGCCATGGCCTTTGGCACGGGGCATCACGGCACCACGCAGGGCTGTCTGCAGGCGTTGCACGACCTCGCCGCCGAAGGGTTTGTCGGACGACGCGTGGCGGACATCGGCTGTGGCACGGCGGTTCTGGCCATGGCTGCGGCGCGGATCTGGCCCGACCCGGTGATCGCTTCGGATATCGACATGGTTGCGGTCGAAGTGGCGCAGGTGAATGTCGCGGCCAACGGGCTGGACAGCCGCGTGACCTGTGTCGAGGCGGCCGGGTTCGGACATCCCGACCTCAGCGCCCGCGCGCCCTATGATCTGATCTTTGCCAATATCCTCAAGCAACCGCTGATCGACCTTGCCCCCGACATGAAGAGCCATCTCGCCCCCGGGGGCTATGCCGTTCTGTCGGGAATCCTGTCGCGGCAGGCAGACGAGGTGGTCGAGGCCTACGGCAGCCATGGCATCCATCAGGTTCGGCGTGCCACGATTGGCGACTGGGTGACACTGCTTTTGCGCAAGTAAGTTTGGTTCGCGTCAGATTTGCGGAAAACCTGCGGCATATGCCCAATTTTCGCCGCAATCCATGTCTAAAACTTTTTATATCCGGTGGGGGCCGGATCTAATGAGGCTGCCATGGAAGACGCGCTGAACAGCTTTTACAAACGCCAGAACCGCGTGCAGAAAAAGCACGACAGGATGGCCAAAGGCTATGTGACCAAGCTCGACAAGAACGGTGTGTTCGTTCAAGTCCCCGACAAGAAAGCCGGTGCCTTTGGTCTCCGCATGATGTTCTTGAGTGCCCTTGTTTTCATGGGGTTCAAGGCCATGTTGCTGACCGGATTGGGCACCGAGGCCTATCAGGGCCACGTGGATACGCTCAATCAGGCATCGTCCTACGAGCAGGTCGGCGCATGGTTCATGCAGATCGACCCCATCACTGCAAAGATTGCCGAGATTGCCTCTGGCTTTATTGGGTAATTGACCACCACTCACGCAAAAAGGCCGCGATCCTCTGGAGGACCGCGGCCTTTGTCGTGCCGTCTTTGTGCCTTGTCGCGGAGGGGGCCGGGCGCGCGCCACGTCCGGCGCTGCGCCACAGTCCTGACGTGCTTGCTGCGCGCCCCGGGTTTACCTTCCGGGGGCGCAGGTCAGCTTAGAAGCGGTGCGAAACAGCGTCAACGTCGCCACGATGCAGGCCGATGTCGTTCAACTCACGGTCGGTGAGTTTGGACAGCGTGCGATGAGTCATGCGCGCATCATTCCAGGCGGCAAATGCGCCGACGGCTGCGGTGAAGATTGCACCGATGCGGGCGGCGGAGCCCGAGGCTGCGGTGGGGCGGGTCATGTCGAATGCGGCCATGTTTGGTCTCCTTCATGGGGGTTGGCGTTCGTCTGTAAACCGCACTTAGTTTGTGCAACATGCCCAAACAAGGCGCTGTTTTTGCATGGGTCACATGCACTTTCTGCATGGCAGAAAACACCGTTAACAAACTGCAATAATTGGTAAAAATTCGATCTCGAAAGAGACTGTTTTCGCCATTGCAGCGTCTGAAAACGACGTCGCTGCATGGCCCGTGTCGCGGCGGGGGAAACCGGTGTCGCGAATGGTCGGCGGGGGATTAACCTTGGCCTTTGTTCGCGTTTCGTGCTAGTCGTCACAAAATAACAACAAATGTAGGCATCCATGCGGGTATTGGGCATCGATCCGGGGCTGAGGCATCTTGGCTGGGGCGTGATCGAGATGAACGGCAGCCGCTTGCGGCACCTCGGCAACGGCGTTTGCGACTCGGGCAAGGGAGAATTGGCAGAGCGACTGCTGTCGCTGCACAGCCAGCTCACCCGAATCTGTGAGAGTTTCTCACCGGAGGTGGCCGCCGTCGAAAAGACATTCGTGAACAAGGATGGCGCCGGGACGCTGAAGCTGGGCCAGGCGCGCGGCATCGCCCTGTTGGTGCCGGCGCAGTTCGGGCTGGACATCGGGGAATACGCGCCGAACTCGGTCAAGAAGACGGTGGTCGGCGTGGGTCACGCGGACAAGACGCAGGTGCAGCACATGGTGCGCATGCAGTTGCCGGGCGTGATCCTTGCCGGGGCCGACGCCGCCGATGCGCTGGCGGTGGCCATCTGCCACGCCCACCACAGCGGTATTCAGCAGATGAAAGTGCGCGCGTGATCGGGCGAATCGCAGGGCAAGTCGTTTACAAGGGTGATGACCACGCCCTGATCGACGTGCGCGGTGTTGGCTACGTGGTCTATTGCTCTGACAGGGTTCTGGCGGGATTGCCCGGAACGGGCGAAGCCGTGGCGCTTTTCACGGATCTGCTGGTGCGCGAGGACCTGCTGCAGTTGTTCGGTTTTCCCACGCTGGTGGAGAAGGAATGGCACCGCCTGCTGATGAGCGTGCAAGGTGTGGGGGCCAAGGCCTCTCTGGCGATCCTCGGCACGCTGGGCCCGGATGGCGCCAGCCGCGCCATTGCGCTTGGCGATTGGAATGCCATCAAGGCGGCCAAGGGCATTGGCCCCAAGACCGCGCAGCGGGTGGTGAACGAACTCAAGGACAAGGCGCCCATGATCATGGCCATGGGCCAGATGAGCACGCCCGTGGTGGCCGGACCGGACCCGTCTGATGACGTGATCGAGACGCTCAGCGCCCCCGTGCCATCCCGTCCCGCCCCCACTGCCTCTGCGCAGGCCGAAGCACTGTCCGCGCTGGGCAACCTTGGCTATGCGCCGGGCGAGGCGGCCTCCGCAGTGGCCGAAGCCGCGGGAGAGGCACCGGATGCGGACACCGCAACGCTGATCCGCGCCGCGCTGAAGCTGCTGGCACCGAAAGCGTAACGCGGGATGAGCGGTTCCGATCTCAACATGCGCCCCGAGAACCAGTCCGAGGACCGGGACCGCGCGCTGCGTCCGCAGATGCTGGACGATTTCGTCGGGCAGGCAGAGGCGCGCGCGAACCTCAAGATCTTTATCCAGAGCGCGCGCACCCGTGGCGAAGCGATGGACCATGCGCTGTTTCACGGGCCTCCCGGGCTGGGCAAGACCACGCTGGCGCAGATCATGGCGCGCGAGTTGGGCGTCGGGTTTCGCATGACCTCTGGTCCGGTTCTGGCCAAGGCCGGTGACCTCGCCGCGATCCTGACCAACCTCGAGAACCGCGATGTGCTTTTCATCGACGAGATCCATCGCCTGAACCCGGCGGTCGAAGAAGTGCTCTATCCTGCGATGGAGGATTTCGAACTGGACCTCGTCATCGGCGAGGGGCCGGCCGCACGCACCGTGCGCATCGAACTGCAACCCTTTACGCTTGTGGGGGCCACGACGCGCCTCGGCCTGCTGACAACGCCGCTGCGCGATCGGTTCGGCATTCCCACCCGGTTGAACTTTTACACCGTGCCAGAGCTGGAGACGATCGTCTCCGCCAATTCGGTGAAGCTGGGCGTCCGGATCGAGGGTGATGGCGCCCGCGAGATTGCCCGCCGGGCGCGGGGGACGCCGCGGATCGCTGGCCGTCTGCTGCGCCGGGTCGTCGATTTCGCCGTGGTCGAAGGCGGGGGCGTGGTCAGCCAGACGCTTGCGGATACCGCGCTGACGCGGCTGGGCGTGGATCGTCTGGGCCTTGACGGTGCCGACCGGCGCTACCTGCGGCTGGTCGCAGAAAGCTACGGTGGCGGTCCGGTCGGGATCGAGACACTCTCCGCCGCGCTCAGCGAAAGCCGGGATGCCCTCGAGGAAGTGGTTGAGCCCTATCTTCTGCAACAAGGGCTGATCCAGCGCACCCCGCGCGGGCGCATGCTGGCGCAGGCCGCCTGGACGCACCTTGGGCTCGCGGTGCCCAAGCCGCCGGGCCAGGCGGATCTGTTTGCCGCGCAGGACCCGGATCAGACTCCCTAGCCCCCTCAGCGGCCTCGTCGGTACAAACTATGGGCTCCCGGCAGCCAGAAAGGCAGCATTCATGAGCATGACCCTGAAGGACGCCGAAGCCATGGCCCTCGCCGTGGCCGACATCTACGCCACACGGTTCGGGGCACCGGAGAACGCGCGCTTTGCGTTGATGAAGCTCGCCGAAGAGCAGGGCGAACTCATGGGGGCCTGGCTTCAGTTGCAAGGCGAAGGAAGGGGTGTTGCCACACGTCAGGATTTAGCTGACGAAGTGGCTGACGTGCTTGGGTTTTTGCTGGTCCTTGCAGCGCGGGAGGGGATTGATCCCGCGGCAGCGTTGACCGCCAAATGGGGTCGGTATCTCGAAAGTACAGGCGGGGTTTCCTCAACGACGGACAAGGTGTAATTCCGCCGGACAGACCCCTGTCGGAGACAGATGTGACCGCAGCCACCGTTCCGGGCGCCGATGAGATCGAGGCGTTGTTCACCCGCTATGACGGGTCTTTCCACTTTGCACGTTGGGGGCGGCCACTGTCACCGATCGTCTTTGGTGTCGAAGAAGATACGCTGTCCGTGATCAAGGGCGCCTTCGAGGCGGTCTGCGCCCTCGCAGGACATGAGATGGCAGAGACGGACCCCGAACTTGGGGCCAACTGCCTCGTCTTTTTCTGCCGCGACTGGCAGGAGCTGCTTGAGGTCCCGGACCTTGATCGGCTGGTCGAAGGGCTGGGGCCACTTGTGACGCGGCTGGACGGGGCAGATGCCAACCAGTACCGGACATTTCGCTTTGACGCGGGAGGGGCGATCAAGGCCTGTTTTGTCTTCCTGCGCATGGACGAGCAGTTGAGCGCGGTTCCAGCAGAGGTTCTTGCGCTGTCACAAGTGGTGCAGAGCATGCTCTTGTGGTCCGACATGGCGTTCAGGGAGCGTTCCGCACTGGGGCAAACCGAAAGCGGGCGGGTGTTGCTGCGGCCCGATATCGCCGATCTGATCCGCGTGGCCTATGACCCTGTGCTTCCGGGAGGGGCGCAGGATTCCAGCTTTGCCTTGCGTCTCTTTGCGCGACTTGCCGCAAAAAAACCTGAAATCTGACGTAGCAGCACCATGTCCGGGCATGTTGCGCGGACATGGTATCGAGTTCTTTCCGAGGAAACTGTCCTGTGCCTTTGGCCTACAAAGAAATGCCCGAAATCTGCACCGTGGAACTGACCATCCGGGGGCAGTTGAGCCAGGTTGATTATCTGGCCGTCATGGTGCCCATGGGTGCATTCATCGAAACCTGCGGCGAGATCAACGTGATAGAAGTCGTTGAAAACTTTTCCGGATTCCTCGAAGCCCCGGATGTGCCGCACCTGCCCGTGGACCCGACGCTGCTGGCCCGTATCCAGCGCGTGGCGCTTGTGTCCGACATCGGTTGGTTCTGTCCGATCCTGTCGAACGTGCCCTCATCCGTGGTGTCAGAGATCCGCTCTTTCTCGCTCAAAGAGCGCGATGCGGCATTGGCATGGGTGGAAAACAAGCCCGTCTGACGTCCGGCTGATCTGACCTCGCTCAAGGTGCACATTGTGCCATGATTGCATGATGGGGGAGATCGGTGACCGGTGTTCGGGCACGGATCGTGCACCGGAGGACGCAATCAGATGACCTTGACCTATCACGAAGACGCCGACTCAAAAGTCGTGGAGTTTTCCGTATCCGGCCATATCAGCCGGGAGGATTACGATGCGGTGATCACGCCTTTGCAAGGTTTCATCGACGCGCATGGGACGGTGCGGATGATCGAAATCGTCCAGCATTTCCCAACCTTTGATCCCGGTATCCTGCTGCCGGGGATCCGGTTCGACATTCGCAACCTCAAGCACATAAGCCATGTCGCCGTGGTCACGGACATCGGTTGGATGAGCCCGATGGTGCGCGCCGCAGGGGCGTTGATCTCGACCCGGATGCGGGTGTTCCCCGCCGCAGAGCTGGAGGCCGCCCGCGCGTGGGTGCGCGACGCGGAGTAACCGCGCCGTTACGTCTCGAGGCACGGTCGCACAGGCAGGCTGGGTTCAGGTGAGCTTCAGGCGGGCAGGGGTGCCCACCTGAGGGCGCGCTGTCAGCGCACCATGCCGATCAACTCGTAAGTGCGCGCCATGATCGGGGCCGCGATCTCACCGGCGCGTTCGGCGCCCCGTGCGAGGATGGCGTCGATTTCGTCCGGCGTTTCCATCAGGCGGGCCATCTCGGTGGAGATGGGCGCCAGCTTGCTCACCGCCAGTTCCGAAAGCATCGGCTTGAACTCCGAGAAGGGTTTGCCACCCACATCGCGCAGAACCGCGTCAACCGACTGTCCGCTGAGAGCTGCGTAAATATTCACGAGGTTGCGCGCCTCGCCACGCCCGTCCAGCCCTTCGGCCTCGGACGGCAGCGCGTCCGGGTCGGTCTTGGCCTTGCGGATCTTGGTCGCGATGGTGTCCGCGTCGTCGGTCATGTTGATGCGCGACATGTCCGATGGATCGGACTTCGACATCTTCTTTGAGCCGTCGCGCAGGCTCATGACCCGCGTTGCGGCCCCCTCGATGACCGGTTCGGGCACCGGAAAGAAATCTTCGCCAAAGTCATGGTTGAACTTGATCGCGATGTCGCGTGTCAGTTCCACGTGCTGCTTTTGATCTTCGCCCACCGGGACATGGGTGGCGTGGTACAAAAGAATGTCCGCAGCCATGAGAGCCGGATAGGCGAACAGCCCCAGCGAGGCGTTCTGGCTGTTCTTGCCCGCCTTGTCCTTCCACTGGGTCATGCGCTGCATCCAGCCCATGCGGGCGACACAGTTGAACACCCATGCCAGTTGCGCATGTTCGCCCACCTGGCTTTGGTTGAAGAGGATGGATTTTTCCGGATCGAGGCCCGCCGCAATATACCCTGCGCAGAGCTCTCGCGTGGCATGCGCCAGTTTTGCGGGATCCTGCCAGGTGGTGATCGCGTGCAGATCCACCATGCAGTAGATCGATTGCACACCGTTGTCCTGACTGTCCACAAAGCGCTTTAGCGCGCCAAGGTAGTTGCCAAGCGTCAGGCCGCCAGAAGGCTGGATGCCTGAAAAGACGCGTGGCGTAAAAGTTGGGGTCTCGGACATCTCGTCGCCCTGTCTGGATATTGTTGCTCGCGTGGCTTACCGAGAGGGGTGAGAGCCGTCAAGGAAGAGGCCGTCCATGTCTGATCGTCCCCCCCACGAAGAAGCCCCGGTAAACCCGCTGCCCCCTGTGGTCGTGGGGTTGTTTCTTGTGCTGCTGGGCATGGAGGGGATGTTTTCCCTCGGCGAGGCCGGGTTGGTTGGCGGTGCGCAGGCGGTGGGTTGGCGCACGGGCTGGATCACGCAGTTCGGATTTTCCGGCGCGGCCTTCGACTGGATGGTGGTCAATGGGCAATGGCCCAGCGAGCACCTCGTGCGCTTTGTCTCCTACCCGTTCCTGCATGGCAGTTTCTACCATTCGGTTTTCGCCATGGTGATCCTGCTGGCCATGGGGAAAGTGGTGGGCGAGGCCCTTGGAACGCTGGCGTTTCTCGTGATCTTCTTTGTATCCTCGGTCACCGGGGCCATCGGGTTTGGCCTGCTCAGTGACGATCCGTGGCTGATCGGGGCCTATCCGCCGGTTTACGGATTGATCGGTGGCTTCACCTATCTGCTCTGGCTGCGTCTCGGGCAGTTCGGCGCGCCGCAGTACCGGGCCTTTTCGCTGATCGGAATGTTGTTGTTCATCCAGCTGGTCTTTTCGGTGCTGTTTGGCGCCGGGATGATGTGGATCGCGGATCTGGTGGGATTCGTGACGGGATTCGCGCTGGCTGTCCTCTTGGTGCCCGGAGGTCTGAAGCGGATCCTTGAAAAGATGCGGCGAAGCTGAGCGCGACGCCGCGGGCCCCGGTCGCCCTGCGACAGGCGGGTGAAAAGTGACCCCCTCCCTACCGCCCTTTATCTTTGGGCGATTCGGTAAAGATTTGACCAACAAGGCCCGTGGCGGGTCAGCCGGCGCTTCATCACGTCCCGGTCTTGAACGCCGGTTTTGAGCACCAGTCATGAACCCTTACCTTTGACACTGGCCCCGGTCTGCCGAAGCCAAACCGCGGACCCTCGTCAAAGGATCCACGGCCCGGCAATAGCTGTCACCACTGCCAGAGTGCAGGTACGAATTGAAAGCCGTTGCTGTCCTTGCGCACGTGACCCACGCCGGGGAAGGGGAAGTGATAGCCCAGCACCGACATCCCGTCCGTCGCTGCCATGTCCAGCAGACGCATCCGTGTCGCGACGGTTTGATCACCGTCCATGTCGAACCCGTTGTACCACTCCGGATGGGCAAAGTTCATGTAGGCATGGTTCATGGAATCGCCGACGGCCATCAATTGCTGTCCGGCGGATTCGACGATCACCGCCATATGGCCCGGCGTGTGGCCGGGTGAATCGATGACCCGCACCCCGGGCGCGATCTCCTGATCATTGGCGACAAGCGACCACTCCGCGCCATCCACATTGATCGAGTTCACCGCGCCAACGACAAATTGCTGCATCTCCGTGGGCACCGAATTGGCCAGCCCATCCTGCATCCAGTAGGCGTGTTCGGCGCCACCGATGAAATAGCTGGCCTCCGGAAAGAGCGCCTCGTCGAAATCATCGCGCACGCCCCAGATGTGATCGGGGTGGGCATGGGTGATCACCACATGCGTGATGTCCTCCAGCGCAAAGCCTGCTGTTTCAAGGTTGCTGACCAGCGCCCCGGCAGAGGGCATGAAACGGCTGCCTGAACCGACATCGACGAGGACGGTGGCCTCGCCGGTCTCGATCACCAGATGGTTGGTGTGGGCATAGTTCATCTCGGTCGACAGGAAGTAGCTCGCCAGAAAGGCCTTTACCTCTTCGGGGTCTGCATTCACGCCCAAGCCGCCAGTCGGAATCGAAAGATTGCCATCCGAGACCACAGTGAGTGCGGCATCGCCAAGCGAAAACCGGAAATGACCCGGGTTGCCTGTGGCGGGTGCAGACAGGCTTTGTGCCGAGGCAAGGGACGGCAGCGTCAGGGCAGGGGCCGCCGCGGCCATCGACAGGATCTCGCGACGGGTGGGTTTGAGGATGGACACAAGAGCTCTCCCATTTCTTATGCATAGATTTGAATGGGAGCATACCAGTCCGCGCAGTTTATTCCAGTGGTCCCTCGCCCCCGGGTCCGTCCTCTCGTTCCCAGTCCTGCCAGGGCCGCAGCAAAAGCGTCGCATGATCGCAAGGCACGATGCTGTCGGTGATCAGAACCGGCCCTTTTGGCCGGGGGCGTGGGGCCGGGCTTGGCCTGGCCTGTGCAGGCCTGCCCGCATACATGCCGAGAAAGAAGAAGGGTAGCGACAGACTGCTCATGACCACGATGATACGCCCGAAGCCCCCGACAGGCCAAGGGCCGTGGTGCAGGGTCTCAAGGCGCGCGCAGGAACGTGATCCAGGTGTCGCCGTACCGGCGGCTGTCCTCGACGGAAAAACCCTCTGGCGCGGATTGTTCGGTGTTTTCCTCCCAGACCACGAGGGCCTTGGCCGCGAGCCAGCCGCCCCGGTGCGCTGCTGCCAATGCTTGCGCGCCAAGGCCCTTGCCGTAAGGCGGATCGAGGAACAGCAGGTCGCAGGGCGCATCCGTTTTGGGCAAGCGCCGCGCGTCGGCGACAATGAGGTCAGCCTGGTCTGCGGCATCCAGCGTGCGCAGGTTCTCCCGGATCAGCCGAATCCCCGCGCGGCCGTTTTCAACAAAGGTGCCATGCGCGGCGCCGCGCGACAGTGCCTCCAGTCCCAGCGCGCCGGTGCCCGCAAAGAGGTCCAGCACCCGCGTGCCATCGAAAGGATCGCCGAACCGTCCGCCTGCAAGCAGGTTGAACAGGCTTTCCCGGACCCGGTCCGTTGTCGGCCGCAAGTGCGCCCCGGCATCGCCTTTGCCAAGGTGCGCCAAGCGACGCCCCCGCCAGTCCCCGGCGATTATTCTCACGGCTTCAGGAGCGCCATGAGCGCGACAGAGGCGTCCTCGACCTGCGCTGGCGCGGGGCTCTTGCCGGCCTCGATCAGACGCTTGCCGACCATGTAGGCGCGGCTGTCGTTCATGGCGTCCACGGCCAGCAGCCTGTCCTCTGCGTAGTACCAATGCGATAGGGCGGCGCCATCGCGGCGCACCACGATGCGGTCATATCCCGTGCTCAGCCCGGCAATCTGCAGCTTGACGTCATATTGATCCGACCAGAACCATGGCTTGGCCACGTAGTCCCGCGCCGCGCCAAGGATGTTGTCCGCGACCAGTTCCCCCATGTCGATGGCATTCCCGACGGACTCGAGCCGCATCCGACCCGCCGCCTGCGGGAAAGACGCACAGTCGCCCGCGGCCCAGATCGCGGGATCCGACGTGCGCCCCTGCGCATCGACGGCGATCCCGTTGTCCAGCACCAGCCCTGCCTCTTCCGCAAGGGCCGTGGCCGGGGCAATGCCCACTCCGACGATGGCAAAATCGATCTCCAGGCTGGATCCATCCGAAAGGTCTGCGCCACGCACATGTCCCTCGCCGGTCAACCGCACCAGCCCGGTGCCTTCGCGCAGATCGACGCCCTTCCCCTTGTGCAGCTCCCGGAAGAAGGCCGACGTCTCAGGCGCGGCCACCCTTTGCAAGATGCGCTCTGACGCCTCGACAAGGGTCACTTCGAGCCCCAGCTTGGCGCAGACTGCCGCGGCCTCAAGCCCGATGTAGCCCCCGCCGACGATCAGCACGCGCTTGCCCGGCTGGCACAGCGGCGCCATGGCGTCCACATCGGCCAGCGTCCGCACAAGGCAAATCCCCCCCAGCGCACCACCGATGGCCGCCGGCAACCGCCGTGGCACGGATCCGGTGCACAGCGCGAGATGGTCGTATCGAAGGGCTTGCCCTCCGCTGGTCACCACCCGTGCAACAGGATCGATCCGCTCCACCGGGGCAGACATCCACAGGTCGATCTCCTGATCCGCGTAAAAACTTTGTGGTCGCAGGAACACCCGATCCAGCGCCATGTCCCCCAGCAGATAAGCCTTGGACAAGGGCGGCCGCTGATAAGGAGGCACCGGCTCATCCCCGATCAAGGTGATCCCGCCGTCAAACCCCTTGGACCGCAACCGCGCGACGAGCGACGCCGCCGCCTGGCCTCCCCCCACAACAACCACATTGCTCATGCCCGCCAATCCTTTTTTGCGTCGTGCGCAAACCCTATCTCCGCTAGGTAAGGAAACGCAATTCTAGGAGCAACACGACCATGACACTTTCCGCAGGAGATACGCTGCCCGACGCCAGCTTGTTGCGCATCGGCGAAAACGGGCCCGAACAGGTGGCGCTGGGCGACATGGTTGCCGGACGCAAGGTGGTGATCTTTTCTCTGCCGGGCGCCTTTACAGGCACATGCACCAATGCCCATGTGCCCAGCTTCATCAAGACCAAGGACCAGTTCACCGAAAAAGGCGTGGCAGAGATCATCTGCATCGCCGTGAACGACCCTTTCGCGATGGACGCATGGAGCCGCCACACGGGCGCCGACAAGGCGGGAATCCATATGCTCGCCGACCCCGATTCGGCCTTCACCAAGGCGATGGGCATGAACTTCACCGCGCCGCCGGTTGGCTTCTATGACCGCTCCAAGCGCTACGCCATGGTGGTCGAAGACGGCAAGATCACGGCCCTGCATCTGGACGACAATCCCGGCGTCTGTGAGGCCTCCTGCGGCGAGGCCATGCTCGGCGTCGCCTGACCGCTCAGAACAAAAGGCCCGGCGGCACATGGCCCCGGGCTTCTTTGTTTCAAAAATACTCCGGGGGGCCCAAAGGGCGGGGGCAGCGCCCCCTCCGCCCCCTGTCAGGATGGACCCAAGTCGATCAAGTGCACGACAAGGCGTCCATCTTGCGCGCCAGCTTGACGTCCAGTTCGGACAATCCGCCGACGTCATGTGTGGACAGAACCACTTCTACACGGTTGTAGACATTGAACCATTCCGGATGGTGGTTCCATTTCTCCGCAAAGAGCGCGGCACGCGTCATCCAGCCAAATGCCTCGACAAAGGACTTGAACGCGAATGTCTTCTGGATCGCGTCACGTCCCTCCACCATGGTCCAGCCAGAGGCCAAAAGAGGCGCCAACTCGGTCTCACGCGCCGTATCTGCCAGTTTCGCGGTCATTCTTGTTCCTCTCTCACATCCTTCCTGAACGGGCCATAGGCTGTCAGGATTTCGATATCTTCGTCCACGGCCCGGCGTTCCGCCTCCAGGTACCGCGCGACCGCTTCCGAAAAGCTTTCATTGGCCAGCCAATGCAGCGAATGCGTCGGCGCGGGCAGGTAGCCACGGGCAAGCTTGTGCTCCCCCTGGGCGCCAGCCTCGACCCGCTTCAACCCGTGGGCAATGGCAAAATCGATCGCCTGATAGTAGCAGGCTTCGAAATGCAGGCAGGCATGATGCTCGACGCAGCCCCAATAGCGGCCAAACAAGACATCGCGCCCGATAAAGTTCAGCGCCCCCGCCACGTAGCGCCCGTCACGCTTTGCCATGACCAGCGCAATGTCATCGCGCAGATGCGCCTGCGCCAGATTGAAAAACTTGCGCGTCAGATAGGGCGCGCCCCATTTGCGCGCGCCGGTGTCCTGATAGAACACCCAGAAGGCATCCCAATGTTCCGGCTGGATCTGGTCGCCGGTCAGCATCTCGATCTCACCGCCAAAATCCTGTGCCCGCGCCCGCTCCTTGCGGATGTTCTTGCGCTTGCGCGAACTCAGCGAGGCAAGGAAGCCGTCGAAATTCTCATAGCCGTCGTTGATCCAGTGAAACTGCTGCGTTGTCCGCCTCAGGAGGCCCATCTCTTCGCCCGCCTCCGCTTCGGCCTCGGTGCAAAAGGTGATGTGCAGCGAACTGAGTTCGTGGTTCACGCCGAACTGGATGGCCCCCTGAACCAGTGCAGACTGGCCCAGCGTTTCATACCCGGGCCGCACGAGGAAACGTCGGCCCGTGGCCGGGGTGAAAGGCACGGACATCTGCAGCTTTGGATAATACCGCCCCCCCGCCTGTTCCAGCGCATGGGCCCAGCTGTGGTCAAAGATATACTCGCCCTGCGAATGCGATTTGGCGTACATCGGCGCAACGGCGACGGTTTTGCCGTCTGCTTCTGCCACGAGGTAATGCGGCTCCCACCCGGATCCCGTGCCGACGGATCGGCTGTCTTCCAGCGCTCTGAGAAAACGGTAGGTGGTAAAGGGGTCGATGGGCCGCCCTTTGGCCGCTTCGGGACAGGCGCAGGCATCCCAGTCTTCCGGTGCAATCTGCGCCAGAGAGCCAAGCACGTTGACAGTGACGGTCATACCAGGGTCTTCGGGAACGGTCATGCCCAAGTATCTGGACCAAGCGCCCGCGCGTTCAAGCGGCATACCCCTCGAAGGTCACATTATCCGCCAGCTGTCGGGCTGCGGCCTCTTCTTCGGGCGACGTGATTGTCCAGCACAGCAGCGATAGCCCCCGCGCACGCAATGCCTGCACCCGTGGATTGGCAAGATCGGTGTGATGGTGACTGAGGAATTGAAGGTCGATGTCGTCTGCCGCCGAAATCGCGGCCAGTGCGCTCCGTCGTGTCTCTGTCAGCCCGTCGAAACTGCCCGGTTCATAGGCGCAGGTCGTCAGTCCGCGCGGGATCTCGGGACAAAGCGCCGCCATGCGCCTGACCGAATGCGGGTTGAATGACATCAGCGCCACGGGGCCTGCATAGCCGCGCAGTGCCTGCGCAACCGCCTCTTCCAGTGGGCCGACG
>JBELMB010000053.1:312-28535 GCA_042088665.1 Sagittula sp. | reverse complement strand
CCGGAGGCGAGGCCGCGGCTTGATGCCTTTCTGGCGGAGGGACGTCACGGGCAGATGGCCTGGATGAAGGAGCGGGTGGCCTGGCGGGGGGATCCCTCGGCGCTGTGGCCGGAGGCGCGGTCCGTCGTGATGCTGGCGGAGAATTATGGGCCCGGGCATGATCCCCTCTCGGTGCTCGCGCAGCGGGATCGGGGTGCGATCAGTGTCTATGCGCAGAACCGCGATTACCACGATGTGGTCAAGAAGCGGCTGAAGCGGCTGGGGCGGTGGCTGCTGGACGAGGCCCTGTCTGCGCAATCCTCTGGCGAGGATCCTCAGGCCGGGCAAGCCGGGCGAGAGCCGCCGCAGATCAAGGTTTTCGTGGACACGGCGCCGGTCATGGAAAAGCCGCTTGGGCAGGCGGCGGGCTTGGGGTGGCAGGGCAAGCACACCAACCTCGTGAGCCGGGACCTTGGGTCGTGGTTCTTTCTGGGCTGCATCTTTACCACGCTGGATCTGGCCGCAGATGCGCCGGAGCGGGACCACTGCGGGTCTTGCCGGGCCTGTCTGGATGTCTGTCCGACCGATGCCTTTCCAGCGCCTTACCAGCTGGATGCGCGGCGGTGTATTTCCTACCTGACGATTGAGCACAAGGGACCGGTGGACGTGGATCTGCGTGCGGGTCTTGGCAACCGGATTTACGGGTGTGACGATTGTCTCGCGGTCTGTCCGTGGAACAAGTTTGCGCAGGCTGCGTCAGAGGTGAAGTACCACGCCCGTGAGGATCTGCTGGCGCCGGAACTGGCGGGTTTGGCGGGCCTCGACGATGCCGCCTTTCGGGCGCGGTTTTCCGGCAGTCCGATCAAGCGGATCGGGCGCGACCGTTTCGTGCGCAACGTGCTTTACGCGATTGGGAATTCGGGGGTGGCAGAGCTGCGCGGGGTGGCGCAGGGGCTGTGCGAGGATCCCGATCCCGCGGTCCGGGACGCGGCGCGCTGGGCCGTGGCGCGTCTGGCGTGAGGGCCGTTAGCGCCGGTGGGTGCGCAGGCGGCGGTCCGTTTTGGTGGTGCGGCGCGTTTGTGTTGCCGAGGCGTGCGGGCTGACGCAAGGGAACCGCGACTTCGCCGCCACAAAGCCGCGCGCGGCCCGTGTCATTTCAGCCTGATCGGCAAACTCCCGCTTGCACGACGGGGTCAGGCGTGCTGTTGATGCATCACGCCGAATGGGGGACGTGCTGCCAAAACGTCTACGGCATTGAAAATTGGTGTGGTCCTTTTGGATTCCACTAGATATAGCATACCTGCGCAGGGCTGGTTCTTGCCCAAGAGGGATGTCTATGTCTTGAAATAGAAACGGGCGCCGCGCTGCCATCGCGACGCCCGAGGCGACTGTCTGTTCTTGGGAGAAAGCGGTCGTCACCCATGTGTTACATGGCAGGTGGGCCTTTCTCACGCAACCCTCGTGCACGTAAGCGTGTGACATGTTTCGGCGGGGCTTTGCTTATCGGCAACAGACCCCATCTTCTGTCAGGAACCGAAACGGAGGGGCCCAATGGCAAGTTACGAAAGAAAGCCTGAAGTTATCCACAGTTTGACTGAGGAGCAGTACTGCGTCACCCAGGAGAACGGCACGGAACGTCCGGGCACAGGGGAATACCTAAACAACAAGTCGGCCGGGATTTATGTTGACGTGGTGTCGGGCGAGCCGCTGTTCGCCTCTGCCGCGAAGTACGAATCGGGATGTGGCTGGCCGAGTTTCGTGAAGCCGATCGAGCCGGACAACGTCATCGAACTGCGCGACACCACGCTGGGGATGGTCCGCACCGAAGTGCGCTCGCGCTATGGGGACAGCCATCTGGGCCATGTCTTTCCGGACGGTCCGATGGACCGGGGGGGATTGCGCTACTGCATCAATTCCGCCGCGCTGCGGTTCATCGCGCGCGAGGACATGGAGGATGAGGGCTACGGCTCTTACGTGGATCAAGTGGAGGACATCGAATGACCGAACGTGCTGTTTTGGCAGGGGGTTGCTTTTGGGGCATGCAGGACCTGATCCGCAAGAAGCCCGGTGTGATCAGGACGCGGGTGGGATACACCGGCGGTGACGTGCCCAACGCGACCTATCGCAACCATGGCACCCATGCCGAAGGGATAGACATCTATTTCGACCCTGATCGCATCAGCTATCGCGAGATCCTTGAGCTGTTCTTTCAGATCCACGATCCGACCACGGTGAACCGGCAGGGCAATGATGTGGGGATGAGCTACCGCTCTGCCATCTACTACGTCGATGAGGCGCAGCGGCAATGCGCGCTGGACACCATCGCGGATGTGGACGCCTCTGGCCTGTGGCCGGGCAAGGTGGTGACCGAAGTCGAGCCGGTGAGCGATTTCTGGGACGCGGAGCCGGAGCATCAGGACTATCTCCAGCGCATCCCGCATGGCTATACCTGCCATTTCCCGCGCGCCGACTGGGTGTTGCCCAAGCGCGCCGCGGCGGAATAGGGCGCTGGCCTGCGCTTGAAGGCGCGGGACGGATGAATATCTCGGGGGAGCGGTCCTTGGCCGCTCCCTTTGTCGTTTGGCGAACGGGCTTGTTTGGTTCTTGGGAGAACGGGTATGTCGGACGCGGCGTTTTGGAACAAGATCGCAGAAAAATACGCAAACCGGCCCATTGATGATGTGGCCGCCTATCAGCAGACGCTGGAGCGGGTGCGGGCCCGGCTTGCGCCCGGCATGGCCATGCTGGAGCTGGGCTGCGGCACGGGCAGCACGGCCATCGCCTTGTCGGATGCGGCCGCGACCGTGCTGGGCACGGATATCTCGGGCGAAATGGTGCGCATCGCCAATGACAAGGCCAGGGATCTGCCGCATGTCACCTTTGCGGTCGCGGATGTGGCACAGGCGGGGGCGGGCCAGAGGTTTGACATGGTGACCGCCTTCAACCTGCTGCATCTCCTGCCTGAGCGCGCGCAGGTGCTGAGGACCGTTCGGGAGCGTCTGGCGCCGGGCGGGCTGTTCGTCTCCCAGACGCCCTGTCTGGGCGGGAAGCCGTGGTTCCGGCCCTTGATCTGGGGTCTTGCGCTGTTTGGCAAAGCACCCAGGACCGTCAACTTTCTGCGCCCGGAGCAGATCGAACGAGAGATCTGCGCTGCCGGGTTCGAGATCGTGGAAACCGGGGACTATCCGCCAAAGCTGCCCAGCCGGTTTGTGGTGGCGCGGGCCGTCTGATCCACCCGGTAAGCCCCGTGGCGCGCAGGTGGCTGGCGTTTTGACCGCGGGTCATGCCTGCCTTCAGGTTTCGGCCTCTCAGGTTTCGGCCTCGTCGAGGTGGCGTTCGAAAAACAGCATGTAGGGACGCATTTGTGGAAAGGCTTGCGCGCTTGCGCTCTGGTCCGACGGCGGCATCGGGGTAAAGCCCAGATCCGCATAGATCGATTGCATGGCCTTCGTGGTGCGGATGGTGTCGACCACGAGCCGGGTCAGGCCCATGCGCCGTGCCGTCGCGATCCGGTGCATGACAAGGCGGCGGCCAAGCCCGGTGCCCCGCGCCTCGGGACGGACAAAGAGGCGTTTGAGCTCCCCCGTGCCAGCACCGATATCGGTCAGTGAGCCGCATCCGACGAGGCGGCCCGCGCCGTCGCGCGCCAAAACCAGTTCCCCCTGTGGGGGCAGGACCTTGTCCAGCGTGTTCCAGAAGTCACGGACCGGCAGATCGGTCGAAAAGCCCGGCGCGCCAAGGCTTTCGAGGCCCGCGATGATCTGTTGCCAGTACTCCGTCAGGAGCGCATCGAATTCGGCGCGGTCAGGGGCGCTGTCGAGGCTTTGAAGGTGATAGGTCATGGGGGACAGGATAACGGCGGGATGTGGCGATTGCACCCGTGTTTGGCAGGACGTGCCTTGGTCCGGGTGTCGGGCCTTGCCTTGGGCCTCGGACCGGGGCCATGTCTGGACCCGCCTTTGGGCCCGCCTTTGCGGCTGACCCTGCTCTGCCGTGACGTAACGTTGACCGTGACAGCGTCAAACCGATGATGTCAGGTTCGAAAAAAACCGGGAGGCTACCATGACACCCTATCCGCACCTGCTGCGTCCGCTCGACCTTGGCTTTACCACGCTGAAGAACCGGGTGCTGATGGGCTCCATGCACACCAATCTCGAAGAGCGCGGAGACTGGAACCGGGTGGCGGAGTTCTACGCCGAACGGGCCCGGGGGGATGTGGCGCTGATGGTGACGGGGGGGATCGCCCCCAATGCCGAAGGCGGGGTGTTTGCCGGTGCGGCGGGTCTGTTTTCGGCGCAGGACATCGCCAATCACCGGACAGTGACCGACCGGGTGCATGCGGCGGGCGGCAAGATCGCGATGCAGATCCTGCACGCCGGGCGCTATGCCTATAACAAGGACTGCGTGGCGCCATCCGCTGTGAAATCGCCGATCTCGCCTTTTGCGCCGAGCGCGCTGGATGCGGCGGGCATCGAAAAGCAGATCGACGATTTTGCGACGGCCGCCGTGCGGGCGCGCGAGGCGGGGTATGACGGGGTCGAGGTGATGGGATCAGAGGGCTATTTCCTCAACCAGTTCCTCGTCACGCATACCAACCGGCGCGAGGATGATTGGGGCGGTGCCTATGAGAACCGGATGCGCCTGCCTGTCGAGGTGGTGCGCCGGGTGCGCGCGGCCGTTGGGGCGGATTTCATCATCATCTATCGGCTGAGCATGATCGACCTCGTGCCCAATGGCTCTTCGTTCGAAGAGGTTGTGACCCTTGCAAAGGCGGTCGAGGCCGCGGGGGCGACGATCATCAACACCGGTATCGGCTGGCACGAGGCGCGGATCCCGACGATTGCGACCTCTGTGCCGCGGCGCGCCTTTGCCTGGGTCACGCAAAAGCTGATGGGGCAGGTGGACATTCCGCTGATCACCTCGAACCGGATCAACACGCCCGAGGTCGCGGAACAGGTGCTTGCAGAGGGCTGCGCCGATATGGTCAGCCTCGCGCGGCCCTTTCTGGCGGATGCGCATTTCGTGGCCAAGGCCAAGGCCGGGCGGGCCGATACCATCGCGCCCTGCATCGCCTGCAACCAAGCCTGCCTTGACCATACCTTTGCCGGCAAGGTGTCAAGCTGCCTTGTGAACCCGCGCGCCGGTTTCGAGACCGATCTGATCATCGAAAAGACCCAGACGCCTCGGCAGGTCGCGGTTGTGGGGGCGGGCCCTGCGGGGTTGTCGACGGCGATCACTGCGGCTCAGCGGGGGCATGCGGTGACTCTGTTTGATCGTGACACGGAGGTGGGTGGGCAGCTCAACATGGCGCGGAAGGTGCCGGGCAAAGAGGAATTCCACGGCCTCGTCGACTGGTTCGGGACCATGCTTGTGGAAACCGGGGTGACGCTGTGACTGGGCCAAGAGGTCGGCGCGGCGGATCTGACCGGTTTTGACGAGGTGGTCGTGGCCACCGGCGTCAGCCCCCGTGATCCACAGATCCCGGGACAGGACCATCCCAAGGTGAAGGGCTATGTCGACGTGCTGCGCCATGGTGCCGAGGTGGGCCAGAAGGTGGCGGTGATCGGCGCGGGCGGCATTGGATATGACGTGTCCGAATTCCTCGTGACGGGGGACAGCCCGACGGAACACCTGCCGGACTGGTTGCGCGAATGGGGCGTGAGCGACCCCGAAACGCACCGCGCGGGGCTTTCGCCGGAAGGACCCAAGCCCGAGGCCGCCCTGCGCGAGGTGGTCATGCTGCAGCGCAAGGCCGAAAAGCCGGGCAAGCGGCTGGGCAAGACCACGGGCTGGATCCATCGCGCCGCTCTCAAGATGAAGGGCGTGCAGTCGGTGACCGGCGTGAATTACGAAGGTATCGACGACGAAGGGCTGCACATCTCCTTTGGTGACGCGCGGGACCGCCCGGAGGTCATTGCCTGCGATACGGTGGTGCTTTGTGCCGGGCAGGTCAGCGCGCGCGGTCTGGCCGATGCGCTGGAGGCGCAGGGCACGCCTTGCCACGTGATCGGCGGCGCGGATTTGGCCGCGGAACTGGACGCCAAGCGCGCGATCGACCAGGGGGTGCGGCTGGCTGCCTCCCTCTGACGGGGGCGGCGCGGGCCTGCCTGTTCAGGGCCCGTTCGCGGTCTGTGAAAGGGCGCTCGGGCGATGGCGTCGGGCGCGCAGTGGGGCGGGCACGCGGGGTCCTCGATAGGTCGGGCCTTTCACGTCATCGGACAACACCTCGATGGGAGGGATTGCCCCGGGTCTGTGCGGCGCGGAACCCTCGTTTTGTGCCGAGTCGCGCAGGGCTCGCGATACCCGGAAAGCCGTCGTCGGATTGCCCCGCCTGCCGCAGGCGCGAAAAACAGCGAGATCCGCGTCAAGAGGCCGGGTCCTGCACAAGACCTGCACAACTGCCATGAAGATCCTGCACGCCCCGTCACCGAGGGTAGGGCCATCTGAATGATGGAGGTCTTTCATGTTGAAATCTGCCGGGCGACGCTTTCTCGTCGTCAGTTTTCTTGTTTTGCTGATGTTTGTCCCGCTGTTCTTTGCAGCCGAAGTGATCAACTCCCGCAAATCTTATTCTGAATCCACGATCCACCGCGTGAGCCTGGAATGGGGCGGGCCGCTGTTGGTGTCAGGCCCGCAATTGGTGATTCCTGTCGAGACCGAGTTCACCAGACTGGCGCGGCGGCCCAAGACCGACCCGGAGACCGGGGTGGTGCTTGTGGACGCCGAGACCGGGGAAGAGATCATGGAACGGTTCGAAGAGACCGGGCTGAAACGCACGAAGCCGGTCTTTCTGTATCCCGACCGGTTTGATGTCATGATCGACACCCAGACCGAAGAGCGGCGGCGCGGGATCTTTCGGGTGCCGGTCTATGCCGCGCGCCTGAACGCGGTCTTTGACTTTGACCCCGAGGCCGCCACCGGCCTGCTGCAGTCGGGCGAGCGGTTGCTGTGGGAGCAGGCAGAGGTGCGCCTGCGGGTCAGCGCCAACAAGGCGCTGCGTGGTGTGGCGCGGTTGCGTGCGGATGACGCGGATCTGGCGCTGGAGCCGATTGCCCCGAACCTTGGCCTGTCGGGTTTGCAGGCGGCGACTGGCGACCCGCGAGGGCACGGGAGCTACGCGCTTGAGCTTGGGCTGAACGGCGCGCAGGAGTTGAAACTTGCGCCCGTGGGGCGACAATCCACGGTGGAAGTCACATCGGACTGGCCGCATCCTTCGTTCGAAGGGGCGTTCCTCCCGGACAGCTCGGAGATCACCGAGGCGGGCTTTGTCGCCACCTGGTCGATCCCGCATCTGGCACGGTCCTTGCCGCAGGCCAGCCGGGAAGATCCCGACGGACATGCAAGGTCCCGCACGAATTTCGGTGTCCTCTACGTCACGCCCAATGACTTTTATCACATGGCGTATCGCGCGGCGCGCTACGGGATCCTCTTTATCGCGCTGACCTTTCTGACGATCCTGTTGATCGAGCGCGTGCCCGCAAAGGGCGCCGAGGCGCGACCCGCACACCCGGTGCAATACATTCTTGCAGGGCTGGTGCAGACGGTCTTTGTGCTGCTGATGGTGTCTTATGCGGAGCATCTGGGCTTTGCGCTGGCCTATGGCATCTCAAGTGCGGCGGTGATCGGGTTGCTGACGCTCTTCGGGGTCGTCGGGCTGAAACTGGGCGCGCGGGCCTGGGTGCTGGGGGCGATGCTGGTGGTGGTGTACGCGGTGCTTTACCTGATCCTGCAGTCTGAGGATTACGCCCTGCTGGCCGGGTCGACGCTGGCCTTCCTTGCGCTGGCCTTGACCATGATCGCCACGCGGAACGAGGATTGGTACGGCGCGCAGCTTTCGCAGGGACCGGGGATGCTGCAGCGCGCTGTTTCTGCCGTGACGGCTGCGCCGACGGGTGGCGGGGCCGGGCGGCTGGGCAATCCTGCGGCCTCATCTGCGGCGGAGACCGGTCTGGAAACTGGCCAAAGGACTGGCCCGCCTGACTCACGCTATGACTCTGGCCCGGATGCTCGCCCAGAGTCTCGCCCGGCCGCTGACCAGGAATCGGATCCGAATGGCGGGTCGGGGAAACCAACCCCATAGACCCTCACTGGTCGATGCTGGCAGGTCATGCCACGTCGCGTCAGATTTGCAGGGCAAGCGACTGGGCAAGGATCTGTGACATTTGAAACGCAAGCGGGAGGCCAGTGGCCTCCCGCAGTCATGTATGACCCGTGCCGGATCTCTGGTTTTTGGGCCAGAGTTACTCCGAAACGGTGATGGTGATCTGCTCGGAGACAACCGGGGGATTGTGCGGCACGTGGAAGAGGTCGCCCAGAACCAGCTGCAGCGTATGGGTGCCGGGGCCGAGGTCCAGCAGGGTCTCGGTCTGCCCGCCACCAAAGTGCTTGTGCATCTCGTCGCCCGGAATGCCGTTCTCGGAGATATCCGCATCGTCGGGGCCTTCGCCGAAGGGCACGCGGTCGATGTAGAGGTGATGGTGGCCGGTGTTGTCGGCTTCGGTTCCGGCCGGGGCCACACCCATACCCTGAAGGCCGAACAGCACGTGGACAGGCCCCTGCACCGTGTCACCGTCCTGAAGATTGATGAAATAGACCATCGCGCCCTCGGGCGAGGGTGTCTCTCCGGCCATGGCGGCGCCGCCGATGGCGGCAGAAAGCGCCAGCGCGCTGGCGGCGATCAGGGATGTCATGCGGTTCATGGTAACCTCCTTGTTGGTTGCGGGGCCTTTTGGCCTCCGATAGCCAGTAGACACGCTGGGGGAGGTTTTTATTCGGTCTTTTTTCGAAAATTCGCCGGAACGGCATTTGCGCCGCGTCCTGCCGGAGGTCTATCCACGGCTCTGGCGGTTCTGTCTCGCGTTGTCGGGCAGTCGTGACGGGGCGGATGAGCTTGCACAGGCCACCTGCGCGCGGGCGCTCGACAAGGCGCATCTGTTCGATCCCGGCAGCCAGGCGGATCGGTGGTTGTTCACCATGGCGCGGCGGATCCGTCTGAATGATCTGCGGGCGACAAAGGTCCGGCTGGGCCGTGGCGTGGAAGATTGCGATGCGCTCGCCGATCCGCGGACGTCAAAGGGCGCCGAATCGAATATTTTCGCCCGTGAAGTGTTTGACCAGATAGCGGCGCTCTCTGATGTTCAGAGAACAGCCGTCGTTCTGGTCTATGTGGAAGGCTATAAATATGCCGAGGCGGCGGAGATGCTGGATGTGCCGGTGGGCACGATCATGAGCCGTCTGGCCGCGGCGCGACGCAAGCTGGCGCCTTTGGCAGGCCCTGGAGAGGATGCATGACCTCATCGCGATCCCCGCAGCGAGACGAGCTGACCGATGCAGAACTGACCGCATGGCTGGACGGCGAGGCGGATGACCTCCTTCATGCGCGGGTGGCCGCGGCGCGGGGCGCTGAGCTGGAGACACGGCTGGCCGCGCTGGAACGCGGCAAATCGGTCGCGGTCAAGGCCTTTGCCGAGGTGATGGCGCAGGCACCGGCGCAGCCCGACACACTGTCCGCCGGACAATCGCCGCGGCGATCTTTTGCGGCGACCTTTGTGGCGGGTCTGACGGGTGTGGCCGCGGGGCTGGTTCTGGCGCTGGCGCTGGGCAACTGGCTTGCCCCCCGGCCTGCGCAGGCCCCGGGCGCCGTGACGACATCCGGCGTGGCGGAGCCATGGCAGCGCGAAGTGGCGGCCTATCACGCGCTTTATGTGCCGCAGACCCTTGCGGCGCAGGTCCCGGCCTCGCCCGAAGCGGCCGCGGTGCGGCTGGCCCAGTTGTCGCAGGCCTTGGGCCGCGATGTCACCGGCATGCCGGAACCGGAGGGGCTGATCTTTGTACGTGGCCAGGAGCTGGGTTTTGACGGGCAGGTGCTGGTGCAGCTTGCCTTTGCCAGCGCCGATGGCTCGCCCTATGCGCTGTGCATCCTGCGCAAGGAGGGGCCAGAGGCGGCGCTGACCCGGCGTGAAATTCAGGGCATGGCCGCCGCCAGCTGGAGCGATGCGGGCCACCGGTTCCTGCTGATCGGCGGGCAGGACGCGGAGCGCGTTGGCCAATGGGCGCAGGTCTTTTTGAGCGCGCTCTGATCAGTTTGCCCTGCGCGCCGCGGTTTGCGCACCGCTTCGAAACACTCGTTTCGATAAGCCCGACGATCCAGCGAATACCCCTCAATTGTCCCCTGCGTGCCCAAGTTGCGCCCTGATTCAGGGGCAAAACCGACGAACAACGGAACACGGACCAGGAGGCGGGAATGGATCGTCTGACGGAAATGGAGGCGTTTGCCACCGTGGTGGATCAGGGCGGATTCACCGATGCTGCCAAGAAGATGGGGATTTCCAAATCCGCCGTGTCAAAGCACGTCTCGAGCCTCGAAGCGCGCCTTGGCGCACGCTTGTTGAACAGAACCACCCGGCGTGTGTCGCCGACGGAAATCGGCCTTGCCTACTACGACCGGGCGCGGCGGGTGCTGAATGACGCGGGCGAAGCGGATGCCCTTGTCACCTCGATGCAATCGGCGCCTTCGGGTCTCTTGCGGATCTCGGTGGCGACAGATTTCGGGGTCAACCACCTGAGCCCGGTGTTGGGAGAATTCCTCGCGGAATTCCCGGATATCACGGTGAACATGGTGCTCAATAATCGCTATGTGGAACTGATCTCGGAGGGCTTTGACATGGCCGTGCGGATCGGGGAGCTGGAAGACAGCACCCTGCGGGCCCGCAAGCTGACAGAGACGACAAAGCGGATGATTGCGTCGCCGGACTATTTTGAGCGCTACGGGCGCCCCGCGCGGATCGACGATCTGAACGAACACAAACTGCTGCATTATTCCAACCAGTCCTCCGGCAATGTCTGGAAGCTGACCGCCCCTTCGGGCGAAAAGCGCCAGGTGCGGACGGCAGGTTGGCTGACGGTGAACGACGGCCAGTCGCTCTTGAATGCCTGCATCGCCGGGCTCGGGATCGCCTATCTGCCGTCTTACCTCTACCACGAGGCCATGGAGGCCAAGCTGGTCGAGGATGCGATCCCCGAACTGCCGATGGAAACGCAGGGTGTCTTTGCGGTCTATCCGCCGGGCCGCTTCACGCAGCCCAAGGTGCGGGCCTTTATCGACTTCCTCGTGCAGGCTTTTGCCGAGAAGGGGCCACAGAAGTGGTGACCTTTCCCAGAGCCTGACACCCGGGACGGGCTTTCGCGGCCCGACACGACCTTCCCCAGCCTGAACAAGGCCACCTTGACCCCGCGCCCCTCAATGGCGCGGGGCCCTTTCGTTTTGGCGGTACAGGCCGGGGGGGCAGTCCGCCGCTGGCAGAACACGAGACTGTCGGCGCGGCAGACGCGCGGGGCTTTGGGTTTGATGCTCTGTCTTGGGTCCCTATCGCTGACCAAGGCGAGGGCGACCCTTCAGTGGAGGCCTCGGGTCACTCGGTAGAGATCAGGACCGCTTCGACCCGCCGATTGGCTTCACGCCCGGCGTCAACCAGATTGCTGGCAACAGGGGACAGGTAGCCCGCGCCCTCGGCACCGATCTGGGCAGAGGCCGTGTTGTGCCGGCTGCGCAGATAGGTCACCGCGGCTTCGGCCCGTTTCAGCGACACGCGCCGGTTGGCTGCTAGCGATCCGGTGGCGTCGGTGTGCCCGACAAAGAGGACTTGCCGCGATGGATTCGCCGCGAGATAGGCCGCGATGCTGTCCAGCGAGGCGACGCGCCCCTCACCCAGCGCGGTCGATCCGGGGCGAAACACCAGATCGGACAGCACGACGTGCCCAAGGGTTTCCAGCGCCCGGATCACGTCACCGGTCGGGGCGGAGGTGGGGGCAAGCCGCGTGGCCTGCCGGTTGACAGAGAGTGCTGTCTCGCTGGCCTGACCGGCGCGGATGATCTGGATATAACCCTGCGCGGTGTCGCGGCTCGTCAGGATCGAGACGCCGCCGCCTTCGAGACTGCGGGCAGAGACAAAATGGAACTGCGTGAGATCCACGAACATCTCCGGCGCGGGCAGGACAAGCGTGGCAAAGCGAAAGTCAAAGCCGCCGCAGGCCCGCGCCGGACAGTCCAGCAGTATCTCGTACCCGGCGTCGGAGAGGCTGTCGCGCAGCGGAGCGGCCATCTGGAACGGGGTCAGCGGCGCATCGGGGACGCGCCACGCGGTCACTTCGATCCGACCTTCAAGCCGTTGCGTCGGCAGGTGCCCTTCGTCCAACGGGCCAGCAGGCAGGGCATAGGCGCCGGGATCCTGCACGGTGCGAAAGGTTTCCGTCGCACCGGCAGGCAGGGCAAGCTCGACCGCCTGCGCAGTCTTGGCCGTGCAGAGCCAGCCAGCCAGTGTGCCCGCGAAAAGGGCCACCCATGCAAAGGGGGACGCCGCGCGCATCACCCTGAATGATCTCGCCGAGGGGTCACCGAGACAGCGCGTGATAGTCATCGTTGGGACGCATGTCGCTGGCAGAGGCAATGCGGTTCGTCATGTTGAAGAACCCGGCCACATTGGCAATGTCCCAGATGTCCCGATCGCTGAACCCGGCGTCGCGCAGCGCCTTGCGGTCTTCCTCGACGATGTCTGCGCTGGCTTTCGTCATCTTCTCGGCAAAGAGCAGCATGGCAACGTGGCGGGGCACCAGCGTGGCACTGCGCCAGTTCATCACCAGCCGTTCGCCCAACACCGGGTCCCCTGACATGTCCCTCACGGCCTGACCATGCGCGACGAGGCAGTAGAAACACTTGTTGATCGAGGACACGACCACCGCGATCATCTCGCGCTCAAGCTTGGTCAGCCCGCTGTCCGCGAGCATCGTGGCGTTGTAGGTCGCCACGAAGGCGTTCAGCTTTTCAATGTCGCTGGCATAGGCGCGCAGGACGTTGGGCACCAGCCCGAGCTTGTCCATGCAGATGTCAAAGTAGCGCTGCGTCTCGGGGGGCAGCGGGTCGACCATGGGGATGTCCAGCGCCGTGGGCGCATCGGTGGCGGAAAGGTCTTGGGTCACGGTGCCTCGCGGGGGTGAGTGTCGAGAACGCGGTAGTGATAGTGCCCCACAACGTCCATGCGTAAAGAGGAATAAAGCGCGCGCGCCCCGGCATTGTCCGCCGTGGCCGCGGCGGCAATCCAGCTGGCGCCCCGGGACTGTGCCCACAGTGCCGCGCAGCGCATCATCCAGCCGCCAAGCGCCTTGCCTCGGTGCGCCTCGAGGATATGCAGCGCGTGCACCATGGCGACGCCATGCGCACAGGCGCAAAAGCCCGCCCCGGCTGGCCGGTCGCTGACACGGCCAAAGAGGGCCGTCTTTGGCGATTCTGCCCGGTCCATGACACGCTGACGGGCATCGCCGATGTCCCCTTCGGCCCAGATCTCGCGCATGATTTCCAATGGCTCCCATATGGCAAAGGCCGACACCCGCGGCAGCTTGCGATCGGTCAGCGCCTCGACCGGCGCGAGATAAAGATCGACGGGATCGACCCGGCGATAGCCCAGTGCCTCCAGCTCTGTATCGAGCAGATCGTCGCCCGGGCGGATCATGAACAGCGGGTCCTGCCCCATGAGCCGCATGGATTTCTCCGCGGCGCCCAGATCCTCGCTGCGCCAGGGGCCGGACAGCGTCGCGGCAGAGACACGCTTTCCACCGCCGCGGCCTTCGCGCAGGCACCATGGGCCCGCGCTGACGCGGGCGGCGGGGGGCCAAGTCGCGTCGAGCACGTCAAAGAGCACCGGCAGATCGGGGGAGCGCGGGATCATCACGCGCTCATGCCTGTGGCGGAAAGAGATCGGACAGCCGTGTCATCGCCGCGTCCACCCGTGCGGGTTCCGTGCCGCGCACCACCAGATTGGTGCCAAAGACACCGTCTTTCTGGAACGGATAAGAGCCGAACTGCAGGTCATCGAACTCTTCCGCGAGGGCACCAAGCGGCAGCGCCACTTCTCCCTCGCCGCGCATCACGCGCAGGGTCTGCGACAGCAGCGGCGCACCGCCGGTGAGCGTCGGCAGGAGGCTGGCCAGCATCGCCTGAAAGATCGAGGGCACACCGGCCATGACATGCACGTTGCCAAGCGTAAAGCCGGGCGCGGCAGAGATCGGATTGTCGATCAATTGTGCGCCGTCCGGGATGCGTGCCATGCGCAGGCGGGCCTCGTTCAGGTCCGTCCCTGCGCGGTCGTAATGCGCCTTGAGGATCGCGCGGGCATCGTCGCGCACACCAATCGACGCGCCAAAGGCCTCTGCCACGCAGGGGGCGGTGATGTCGTCATGGGTCGGTCCGATGCCACCAGAAGTCACCACATGATCATGGCCTTCGCGCAGGGCGTTCAGCGCCGCGATGATGGCCGGACGGTCATCAGAGACGACGCGCACTTCGCGCAGGTCGATGCCATGCCGGGTGAATTCACCCGCGAGATGGTGCATGTTCGCGTCCCGCGTGCGGCCCGACAAGATCTCGTCTCCGATCACCAGCATGGCGGCGGTGGGATTGGGCATGGTCTGCTCCTTGAACCTGTTGTCGGATAACGTATAGGGCCGGGGGTATGCGCTTTCAAACGGAACTGGTCCCAGCCACCCTGATCCGCCGCTACAAGCGGTTCCTCGCAGATTGCCGCCTTGCGGATGGGCGCGAAATCGTCGCCCATGTGGCCAACCCCGGTTCGATGCTGGGATTGGCGGAGGAAGGCACCCGTGTCTGGCTGGAACCCAACGACGACCCCAAGAAAAAGCTCAAATGGGCCTGGCGTCTTGCGGAGCTGCCCGGGCAGGTTTTCGTGGGGGTCGACACCGGGGTGCCCAACCGATTGCTCAAGCCCGCGCTGATGGCCGGCACAGTGCCGGGCCTCGAAGGTTATCCGCTTGTGCGACCCGAAGTGAAATACGGTGAAAACAGCCGGATCGATTTCCTGCTGAGTGCCGAAGCATGCCCCGACTGCTACGTGGAAGTCAAATCCGTCACCCTGCTGCGCCAACCCGGCCGTGCAGAGTTTCCCGACAGCGTGACCGCGCGGGGGGCGAAACACCTTGCTGAGCTCTCGGCCATGGTGGCGCAGGGCAACCGCGCGGTGATGCTGTATCTGGTGCAACGCACCGATGCCCGCGACGTCACTTTGGCCGCAGATCTTGATCCGGCCTACGCCCGGGCCTTTGTCGCGGCGCGCAGGGCCGGGGTCGAGGTCATCTCACTTGCGTGCACCCTGTCCCCCGAAGGGATCGCTCTTGGAGGGGCTTTGCCCTTCACAGCGCCGGAAGACTGACTGTCCAGCGCCGCGGCCTTCATGGTTTCTCTGTTTCAAAAATACTCAAAAGAACGCAGGCAAAGAAAAGCGCCCCTGCCGAGGCAGGAGCGCTTCTGTTACAACACGAGGTCCGAAGACCGGGACGCCTGGCTCAGACCTTGAGGTTCGGAATGATCTGCTTCTTGCGGCTCATTACACCGGGCAGAACAACCGTGTCGCCCTCTGCCGTCGCACCAAAGCTCTTTTCCGCCAATGTCTTGACCATGTCGTTGGGCACCAGGAGGGTGGCTTCTTCCTTGAGAATATCCACCACGAACAGCAGCACCTGGTCCACGCCGTCCTCGGTCTGCACGGTGGTGAAGGTCTCCATCAGGCTGCCCTTGCGCGACAGGGGGATCTCCGGTGCTGTGGTCTCCAGAACCGAAACGCGGAACTTGGTGCCGTCGACGGCGTATTCCTTGCTGTCCATGCGGATCAATTCCGCATCGGAAAACGCCGAGACGTCGGATTTCGCGGCAAACATCTCCGCGGCATAGGCCGAAAGATCAACTTCCAGCTCAGCCGCGAGCTTTTCAGCCACGGCCTTGTCATGCGGCGTCGTGGTCGGCGAGCGGAACTCCAGCGTGTCCGACAGGATGCAGGTCAGCGCCGCGCCCTTGATCTCGCGCGGCATCTTGGCGGCATCCTCGCCCATCAGGTCGACCATGATGGTTGCGGTGCAGGCCAGCGGCCGCACGGTGATGTCGATGGGGCCCTTGGTCTCCAGCCCGCCGACCAGCTTGTGGTGGTCGATGATGGCGCGGATGTCCGCTGCGTTCACGTTCGCGGGCAACTCGGCCGGGTTGTTGGTGTCCACGATGACCACCGGTGCGCCGTCCTCGACGTCAGCGATGATCTCAGGCTTGTCCAGACCCCAATGGGTCAGCATGAAAGCGGCTTCGCTGTTGGGCTCGCCCAGCAGAACCGGCTTGGCCGCTTCGCCTTTCACCTCGTTGAGATACCATGCCCAGAGGATCGGGCTGCCGGTGCTGTCGGTGTCGGGGGATTTGTGGCCGAAAACCTGGGTGGTCATGGAAATATCCTCACGGGTGGTGTGCGTTCGCGGCGGCTATAGCTGCGGTGCAGCGTCTTGTCACCTCCGTGCAGGCGGGGTGCGACCTTGGGGCCTACCGGCGCGCCCGGGGCAACGCGGGGTCAACCCCGCGCTACGACGGTCGGGTGACCCGAACCGTGGAGGTACCCCGCCAGATGTAGCGCGGGGTTCACCCCGCGTTGCTCAGCGCGGCATCGGGGTGCGCGCCTTGTTGTAGGGCTGCCAGTCGACGATGTCGGGATAATGCTGCGCGCGCCAGGCCTTGACCTTTGGGTTCATCACGCGCCGCCAGAGCGGGGGCACCATGGCAAAAACCGCCATCAACGGATAACCGTAGGGCAATTGCGGGGCCTCCTCCTTGTCGTAGGTCTGCAAGAGCGGAAAGCGGCGATCCGGCTTGTAGTGATGGTCGGAATGGCGCTGCAGATTGATCAATAGCCAGTTGGTGGCCCGGTGCGCGGCATTCCACGAGTGGCGTGGCAGAACATGCTCGTATTTGCCATCGCCCAGATGCCGCCGTGTCAGGCCGTAGTGCTCCACGTAGTTCACCACTTCCAACTGCCAGATCGCGACCCCGGCCTGTACCAGCAACAGGCCGACCCCGATCCAGCCACCAACCAAGAATGCCAGCACCAGCATCCCCGCCTGCAGCCCCCAATAGAGCCAGAACGGATTGCGCCGGTCCCACCACGGGCGGCTCTTGCGCGCCAGAAGTGCTGCCTCTGCGGCAAAGCTCGACAGCAGGCATTCGCGCAGCACCCGCGGATAAAACCGATGAAACCCCTCGTTGTAGCGCGCCGTCACCGGGTCACGGGGCGTGCCAACGTAGCGATGATGCACCAGCAGATGCTCTGAACGGAAATGCGAATACAGCACCATGGCCAAGAGGATGTCGCCCAGCCAGCGCTCCAGCCGATTGCGTTGGTGCAGCAGTTCATGTGCGTAGACGATGCCCACCGTGCCGCTCATCACGCCGCACCCGAACATCACTCCCAGCCGTTCCCAGAGCCCAAGGTGCCCGGCCCGCGAGACATAGGCGATCAGACCGAACAGGGTCAGCGCCTGCAGCCCGACCCAGACCTGCGTCAGCAGTTTGTACCAAAAGAGTTGCGCTTCGCTCGTGTCCAGATCGGCGTTGTCCTCGCTCACCCCCACAACATGGTCGATGATCGAGAACAGGTACCATGTGACCAGGGGTGTAATGACAATCCACCAGCCACCTGCCAGCGCGCCGATCCAGACCAGCGGCAGCAGGATGAGGGACAGGAAAAACGGCAAGGCCGCGCTGAAGCGGGCAACCTGGCGTGCGGGGATCATGTCACTGCTCCGATACGTTTTTCCGCATCATATAGCCTGTGGCGCGAATTCCCCAAGATCTCTTGAAACCTCCGGCGTCACTTTGCCGGTCTGACCAGATCAAAAGCCTTGCGCATGACCGTTGGCAGGTCGGCGGGACTGAACGTGTCAAGCGGGACAAAATCCCCGCGCTCGGGAAGCCGCTCCATGGGCACCAGCGCCGTCTTGACCACGAGGCGCAGGTGGAAATGGGTGAACGTGTGCCGGGCTTCGGCGTCAATGATCTTCCATTCGGCGCGGATCGGCGGGGCCTCGGCGGGGGCGGGGCCTTCCGCGTCCAGCCAGTCAGAGCCGGGCCACCCCAGCATCCCGCCCAGCAACCCCGTGTCCGGGCGTCGCTCGAGCAACCATGCCCCATCCACACGGCGAACGAGGTAGGCAATGCCGAGGCGCGTCGGTTTGCGCTTTTTGGGAAGTTTCTTGGGCAGCTCTGCAGCCGTGCCCTCTGCCCAGGCCGCGCAGGCGGTGCGCCAGGGGCAAAGCCCGCAAGCCGGGCGTTTCGGGGTGCAGATCGTGGCGCCAAGATCCATCACCGCTTGCGCATAATCGCCCGGACGGGCCTGCGGCGTCAGGCTGGCGGCATGGTCCGTCAGGATCGGTTTGGCGGTTGGCAGCGGGGTGTGTTCGTCGAAAAGCCGCGCCATGACCCGTTCCACGTTGCCGTCCACGACAACCTCTGGCGCGTCAAAGGCGATGGCGGAAATCGCCGCTGCCGTATAAGGCCCCACGCCCGGCAGGGTCAGCAGCGTCGCGTGATCGGCGGGGAATCGCCCGTTGTGCACATCGGTGACCACGCGCGCACATTTCAGCAAATTGCGTGCCCGGGCATAGTACCCCAGCCCGGCCCATGCCGCCATGACATCACCATCCTCGGCAGCGGCAAGCGCACGGACCGTGGGCCAGCGCGTTGTAAAGGCGTTGAAATAATCCTTGACCGCGGCCACGGTCGTCTGCTGCAGCATGATTTCCGACAGCCAGATGCGATAGGGATCGGGCACCACACCAGCTGCGCGGGCCGCTGGCGGGATGCGCCACGGCAGGCTGCGTGCATGGTGGTCGTACCACTGCAGGAGGGCGTTTGGATCGGCACGGTCACGCAAGGGTGAAATCCTTTGTTCGATCGGGGCTGGTGCCCGGGGGCCGAGGCTTTAGAATAGCCTCCGGGAGGGCGAGTCAATCATGGCGCAGCGCAAACCGACGACCTATGGCTTCAAACGCACTGAAGCGCTGCTGAACAAGCAGATCCGCCGGGTGTCCGAAAGCCGTGGATTCGCGAAATCGCGCGTGTTGACGCATTGGGAAGAGATCGTCGGCGCTGAGTTGGCGCAGATCTCCCGCCCGGTCGAAGTGCGCTATGGCCGCGTTACCTATGGTGGCAAGCGCGACGACAGCCATGGCGCGAAACTGGTCGTGCTGACCCGTGGCGCCTTTGCCCCGATGCTGGAAATGCGCAAGGAAGAGATCCGCGACCGCATCAACGCGGTGTATGGCTATGACGCCATTCGCAAGATCATCCTGACCCAGACCGCGCCGACCGGTTTTGCCGACGGGCAGGTGGAGTTCGTCCACCGCAAGGCGCCGGAGCGCCCCAAGACCCCGCGCCCCGAAGCCGTGACAGAGGCGCGGGCCACGGCCGAAGGCGTGACCGATCCCGGATTGCGGGCGGCACTGGAACGTCTGGGCGCGAATGTCATATCAAAAGGAGGTCGGGGCTGACCCCGGCCAACGATCTGAAGCAAGAAAGGTCGATCGAATGAACAAGATCCTGACGGCAGGCGCTGTGGCGCTGACCTTGGTGGGCGGCGGAGCATGGTACATGACGCAGGGCACGCCCGCGGGCAGTACCGGTTTTGACCTGCCGGGTGCCGCCAATGCGCAAGAGAGCGAAGTGGATATCTCCAGCATCGTCGAGATGGTGCAGGGCGATCCCGAGGCCCCGGTCGAAGTGATCGAATACGCGTCGTTCACCTGTCCGCATTGCGCCTCGGCGCATGAAACCCTGATCCCCGAGCTGAAAAAGAACTATATCGACACCGGCAAGATCCGCTTTGTCTACCGCGAGGTCTATTTCGACAAATATGGCATGTGGGCCTCGATGGTGGCGCGTTGCGGTGGTCAGGACAAGTTCTTTGGCATCGTCGACATGATCTACAAGGCGCAGGGCGATATTCTGGCCCCGGCCCGTCAGGGCAATGAGGCTGGCGCGGCGGATGAACTGCGCAAGATCGGCCGCCTCGCTGGATTGGGCAACGAAGAGCTTGATGCCTGCCTGAGCGACAGCGGCAAGCTGCGCGCCTTGCTGACCTGGTTCCAGCAGAACGCAGAGGAGCATGGCATCGATTCGACGCCTTCCTTTGTCATCGATGGCCAGCGCTATACCAACATGAACTATGCGAGCTTTTCGGAGATCCTCGACGAAAAGCTGGGGCAATGACTTCGGCCCCGCGCGGGCCTCTCGAGGGCCTGAAGGTCATCGAACTCGCGCGCATTCTGGCCGGCCCCTGGGCCGGTCAGACGCTGGCCGATCTGGGCGCTGATGTGCACAAGATCGAAAGTGCCGCGGGGGATGACACCCGGCGCTGGGGCCCGCCGTTCATCGAGCGGGGCGACGACGATGTGACCGCCGCCTATTTCCATTCGTGCAACCGCGGCAAGCGCTCCGAGGTGGTGGATCTGACCACGCCGGAGGGACAGGACCGGGTGCGCGCGCTGGTGGCAGAGGCAGACATCCTGATCGAGAATTTCAAGGTCGGCGGGCTGGCGAAATACGGGCTGGATTATGCCAGCCTGTCAGAGGTCAATCCCGGGTTGATCTATTGCTCCATCACCGGCTTTGGGCAGGATGGTCCCTACGCGCATCGTGCCGGTTATGATTACATCATTCAGGGCATGAGCGGCTTCATGTCGATCACGGGCAGCCCGGAGGGAGAGCCGCAGCGCGCCGGGGTGGCGATCACGGATCTCTTGACCGGGCTCTACTCCGTCTCTGGGATCCTTGCGGCGGTGCACCAGCGTGGCCGCACCGGACGCGGGCAGCATATCGACATGGCGCTCATGGACTGCGCGGTCTCGGCGATGGCGAACCAGGCGCTCAACTACCTGTCCACCGGGGTGCCGCCGGAGCGGACGGGCAATTGTCATCCCAATCTTACCCCATATCAGGTCTTTGCCTGCGCGGATGGGCACATCATCATCGCAACGGGCAATGATGCGCAATTCCAGCGGCTTTGCCGTGTCTTGGGGATGGAAGAGATGGGCACAGCACCGGAGTTCTTCACCAATGCCGCCCGTATCGCGCGCCGCACAGAGATGACCGACCGGCTGGAATCGGGCACGCGTCAACTCTCCATGGTGGCGCTGCTGCGGGCCTGCGAGGGCGAGGGCATCCCGGCAGGACCCATCAACGATATGGCGGCAGTTTTTGCAGATCCCCAGGTACAGGCCCGCGGGATGCAGATCGCGCCGGGTGGTGTGCCCGGTGTCCGCGCGCCGTTCCGGTTCTCCGATGCGGATCTGGTGCTGGACAACCCGGCACCGGCGTTGGGGCAGTCAGGGCAGGAGTGACCGTCTTCGGGACCTGCCTGCCAAGGGCTTGGGCGTCTGGCGGGGACTGACAGGTCTCCTTGGCCACAGCCGGGGTTGCGCGGGGTTGACCCCGCGCTTTCGCCAAACATCGCACAGTCGGCCAACAGCGCGGTCGAAAATCTCGGTCGCGTGGTTCGAAACGGGTCTGTTGCGTGGCGTGGATCCCGTCTTGAGCCATGCCCTCTAGCCAGCGACTACGCCAATGTATTGGTTTCTTGGCGTCTCTGAACACCGCGCCTCGTCGGCATGGTCGAACATGGTGCAATTGTGCAAGCGAGGCTGATTGCGTCCGGGCAAGACATTTGCATCCAAGACGATTTCGTCGCGGGAGGCTTTGTATGAATGCCCAGGCGAGCCAAGCGGTGTCTTGGCGAAGGCCGTGGTCGCCATGGTTTGCGCAAGGGCCGGGTTGTTCGGGGCTCAGGTATTCCGGTTGACCATCGGTCTCGCCTTCCCGAGCTACGTCACCCTGTTCATCGTTTGACGCGTTGGCGGTTCGCTCAGCCGAGACGGTGCCAAGAATTTTTCGAAAATTCTTGGCAAATTTCTTTGAAAGAAATTTGCCCGGTCACAGGTGACTGCGCGCAAACCGGCGTTCTGGCGTGTTCAAATGGGGCAGGGCGTTGAACTGGGTCATCGCCAGACCCGTGGCCATGGGCTGGATCCGGTGCAAGGAACTGTTCTCGATCGACAGGCAGACATGGGCCATGGCGGCGACGTCGAGCCGCATCACCAGCCGCATGGCCATTCCGATCAGCCCACCCGAGGTCACCACGAGCGCGCGCCCCTCTCCGGCCGCAATTTCTGTCAACGCCTCCTGAACGCGCGCCTCGAACGCGGCAAACCGCTCTGGTGGCGCGTCGATTTCGTCGTTCTGCCACAACTCGAAGACTTTCGGCAGGTGGTGCACGAATCCTTCGCGCTCCTGTGGAATTGGCAGCCCGTATTGCCGTTCGACCTGCGTGGCGAGGTCGAAATAGGCCATTTCGTTCAGGCGGGAGTCCTGCACGGGCGCATCCGCACACTCCGGGGCGATGCCTTTGCAGGTCTCCACATGCCGGCGCAAGGTGCCGGTGTAGACGCGCGCAAACCGCTCACCCGTCTGGGTGAACCATTCCCCCAGCCACGTGGCCTGCTGCCAGCCGAGATCGCTCAGCTTGTCATAGCTCTCTTCGTCGCGCGCGGCCGAATTGGCCTGACCATGGCGCACCAGCGTGACATGTGACATTGCCCGTCCTTTCCCTTTGTCCGGCTGATACGCCGCTGTGCGCCAAAGGGAAAGACGGCTTGTGAGCGCGATGCCACAGAGCGCCGTCTTTGGTCAATCGGGTGTCGGGATCTCCAGTGTCGGATCGTACTCCAGGATCTGAACCTGCCGGTCCTTGTTCAGGTCCGGGGCAAAGGAAGAGACGAAATTGGTCATTTCCCAGCGCATCACTCTTTGGGTCTGGGGATCGATGTAGACCGTGTTGTGCGCGCCGAACCAGGCATTGTTGTTCGATGGCATCGGATCGGTCTTGGTCACGTAGCTCACGGTGTCATAAGAGGTGCCGTCGATTTCCGTCAGACCGGGGCACTGCGTCGCGCTCAGGTTCGCCACCATCTGCGCCTGTTGCGCGCGTTGAAATGCTTCGTGATCGTCGGGGAGGTAGTTGGGCATCTTGGTCCACGGACCTTCTAGGGTCGGGCCGGTCCAGCTTTCCGAGCCGATCACCAACGCAAAGAGGCCCCCGCCTTCTACACCAGAGACCGTGCGCACCGGGGTCTGCCAAACTGTATTGAAGCGCCGGACAAAGCCGCCCTGGGGATCGAAATGGGTGTTGGTCAGCCGGTGCGGTGGCCGGGCAAAGGGATCCAGTGGACCGCCATCAAACATGGCTTTGATGCGCGTTTTGCACGCGTCGGCAGTGGCAGGCAAAGTGGTTGCAAGACTGATGGCCATCGCCATGGCAACGGCTGTCATACCCGGTTTCATTCTCAAATCCTCTGTTCGAAACACGATGATCGCCCAAACCGTAAGGTCAGAGCCTATTGGTTGTACAGTCTCGTTTCGGCGGGGTGCCTCCACACGTCAAAGGCGAACGGTCGATTTTTTCCACCTTTTTCAGATCCTTGAGGGGGTGCCTGTGCGCCTTGGACAGGACCGGTTGCCGGTGCTCTCGCGACATCTGTTGTCTCTGGGGTTCCCTTGGGGGATTGATAGGGCGTCCTTCACCTGGCCGTCTGGACAGAAATGCCTCAGGATATCTGCGCCAGATGTGTGGCGCATGGCGAGCGCGACGCGCAGTCGCACCTGAAACAGGCAAGTGGCTGATTTCGAAGGCCTTGCAACGCAGGGAGCAGACATCAATCAGGATCTGGCCCTTGTGCGACACCTCCGGCATTGCCAAGTGGCGGCACTGGCATCCCGCTGCAAAAGCCCTTAAATCTTGAATAAACCATCAGGAGACCAACCTTGACCGACGTAGACGCTGGCCGCGTGACCCGAGATGGCATTCGCCTCTATAGCCCGGGGGATTTTGCCGGGATGCATGCCGCGGGTGCTGTGGCGGCGAAAATCCTCGATGAGGTGGCGGATCTGGTTTTTGTCGGGCAGGCCACCGGGATCATCGACGATTTCATCCGCAACCGGGTCGAAGAAGAAAACGCGATCTCTGCGACCATCGGGTACAAGGGCTACCAGCACGCCAGTTGCATCAGCGTGAACCATGTGGTGTGCCACGGCATTCCCGGCGACAAGAAGCTGAAGGATGGGGACATCCTGAACATCGATGTCACGGTGATCGTGGACGGCTGGTACGGTGACACCTCGCGGATGTATGTGGCGGGGAAACTGGCGCGGCGCTCAGAGCGTCTGATCCAGGTGACCCATGATTCGCTGATGAAGGGGATCGAGGCGGTCAAGCCGGGCAACACATTTGGCGATATTGGCCACGCGATCCAGAGCTATGTGGAAGCCAACAGGATGTCCGTTGTGCGCGATTTCTGCGGGCATGGGCTGGGTCGTGTCTTTCACGCGCCGCCCAACGTGCTGCACTATGGCCGTGCCGGAACGGGCGCGCGGCTGGAGGAAGGCATGTTCTTTACCATCGAACCGATGGTCAATCTTGGCCGACCAGAGACCAAGGTGCTCGCGGATGAATGGACGGCGGTGACGCGGGACAAATCCCTGTCCGCACAGTTCGAGCATTCGGTCGGTGTGACGGCAAACGGGGTCGAGATCTTTACCCTGTCGCCCGCGGGCGGTTTTCACCCCACCTACCAGCCTGAGTGATCTGGCACGTTCTGCGGTCTGTGGCCTGCGGTGCTGGCAAAATCCCGGCGGCGCCTGTCGGCTGTAGGCCAGTCCACCGATCCCGGCGGAGGTGTCAAAAGACCTCTGGCGGGAGCGGAGATTGCGACTTTGGGGCCGGGTGCGGTCCGGGTGGTGTCGCGGCGCAACTTTCCAGAGCGGTTCGGCGCGTGTCCAAAAGGTCCCGCGTGACGTCCGTATCGTCGATGAACACGCCCGCTTCGCTGTTGTAGCTTAGCCCGGCGGGGGTCATCGCGGCAGAGCCTGCGTAGCTCCAGCGCGCATCGATGATCACGAGGTGGCCAAGCCCCCCGGGCAGGTGTCGTGCGTTGTCTCCCCCGGGATGCAGCAGCCGAAACCTCGGGCCAAAACGGGCCTGAAGCCGGGCGATCTGCCTGTTTTCCAACCTGTCCGCCTCGTGCTGCAACCCGGCATCGGTTGCGTCAAAGGGCAGGCGGTCACCGCCCTTGTGCAAGACCATCACCAGTTCCAGCGCAGGCTCTGCAGCGCCCGCGGCGCATAGCGCATCAGTCACTGCATCATCCCGGAGCGAGGTGGTTTCCATGTGGATCTGCTGGCGGGCCTGCGGGATCTGGCGAAGCAGATGCTCCGGCAGGTCCGCGCGCAGGCTTTGCCCGGCAAGGTGCAGCGGATGGGTGCCGGGGGCCGACAGCGTGCGCAAGAGACGCAGCGAGGCTCGGCTTTGGCGCTGTGTCTGCACGGACAGGGCGAGAGGGGTTCCGGTCAGCGCGGTGCCGCCATGGTCCAGCGCAGCTTGCCAGAGCGTCGCAAAGAAGGGTCTCAGGGCACCGCACCAATCGGCGTCATCAATCTCCAACGCCAGATCCAGCCCTGTTGGCGTCACATCCGGGCCTTGGGAGGTTTCCTGCGGGCGGGGCAAAAGCGGTCCGAGGACCGCGGTTTCGCCATCGATCAGTGCAAAGCTCGCGTTGATCCTGTGAGGCCGCAGCGGCGGTGGCGTTCGCAGGGCGGCGCGTTGCAGAACGGTGCGGTGGCGCGGCGTGCCGCCGTCCAGCAAGGCAAGTCCGGCGTTCTGCATGCGCCGGAGCCGCCAGCGCCAGAGCCCGCCGGCACGGTGCCCATGCAGGGCGCAGATCACTTGCGCCGGGCCTTCCAGCCGCTGCACCATGGCCGAGGCCTGACGCCATGTGTTCCTGTGCCGTTCGGCTTGAAAGACCGGGTCGACATCGGCATATAGCAGGGTGATCTCGACCCCGCGCCGCGACACCCAGGCCATCAGGTCCCCCCAATCCGCCAGCCCGCGTTCCTTGAGGTCCGGGCTGCGCAGCGGGGCCTTGGGGTCAAAGGCCTGCGCCACGACAAGCAGTTCACGGCTGGCCTGTGCCACGCGGGTTTCGAGCCGCCGGGCCAGTGTATCGGGGTCCGGTAGGATCTGTATCATGCCTTGTCTCGTTTGCGGCGCAGAATGGCGCGGAACTCGGAAAGGTGAAAGGCCCCGATCACTTGTCCGGCCAGACCGTAGGCCAGCACGCCCACGGCGATCAACGCAGCAAGGGCCCCCACGCGGATATAGGGCAGGGCCAGCAGCGGTGCGAGCGCAAGGTAGGCGAGGTAAAGCACGCCGCCCATCACGACCGAGGCCGCCGTGATGCGCAACAGTCGCTGGCGGAACCGCGGGTCAAACCGCGCGACCTCGCCCATAGCCCGTGTGCCCCATGCCAGTTGCGCCATCATGGTCCAGCCCGCAAGCGTGGTGGCGATGGCGGGGGCGATCCATCCGATCACCGGCGACAGGCCAAAGGCGGCAATGGCATTCACCGCCATGGACCAAAGCGCAAAGCGAAACGGCGTCCGGGTGTCTTCGCGTGCAAAATACAGCGGTTGCAGCACCTTTTGCATGACAAAAGCGGGCAGCCCCAGCCCGTAGATTGCCACTGCGAGGGCCATGGCCTTTGCGTCCTCCGGTCCGGTTGCGCCGCGCTCGAACAGGACAGAGACCAGCGGCAAGGGGATCACCACAAGGGCAACGGCCGCAGGCAGGGTCAGGGCCAGCGAAAGCTCGCCCGCGCGGGACAGCGCCAGCCGTCCACCACTGTCGTCCCCGGCCTTCAGCCGTCGTGACAGATCGGGCAAGAGGACGATGCCGATCGCGATCCCCACCACGCCCAGCGGCAGTTGGTACAGCCGGTCGGCGTTGAACAGCCAGGACACCGCCTTGTCGTAATGCGAGGCCACAACCTGCCCGACGACCATGTTGACTTGCACCACGCCACCCGCCAGCGCCGCTGGCAGGGCAATGCGCAGCAGGCGGCGCATATCCGGTGTCATGCGGGGGCGGGCGGGACGGATCACGATGCCGGCGCGCTCTGCCGCGATCCAGACCAGCGCCAGCTGCGCTGCCCCGGCGACGGGGATCGTCCAGACCAGCCAGGTGATCGCGGCTCCGCCCATCAGCCTGGGGCCCAGTGTCAGGGCCGCCACCACGAGGATGTTCAACAAGACCGGTGCTGCTGCGGCGGCGGCAAATCGCCCTGTCGCGTTCAGCGCGCCGGAAAACAGTGCGGCCAGCGAAATCAGCAGGATATAGGGAAAGCAGATCCGCGCAAACCCGGTGGTCAGGTCAAACCGTTCGTCCCCGGCAAAGCCACCCGCCGTCAGCCAGACCAGACCCGGCATGAAGATCATCGCAAGCGCGCTCAGGATGATCAGCACGAAGGTCAGCCCCGACAGTGCATCGCGGGCAAAGCCCAGAGGATCGTCTCCGGCCTCGTGCTTTTTGGTGAACATGGGCACAAAGGCCGCGTTGAATGCGCCCTCGGCAAAGAAACGGCGAAACAGGTTCGGCAGCCGGAACGCGGCGATGAAGGCGTCCATCAAGGGGCCGGGGCCGATCAGCGTGGCCAGCAGGATGTCGCGCGCAAGGCCAAGCACCCGGCTCATCAGGGTCCAGAACCCCACCGTCATGACACCGGAGATCAGGCGGATGGGGTTCATGAAGGCCAGGTTCCATTGTGTTGTCCGCAGAGGCCGGGCCGTGGCGCATAGGGCGCGCGGGCTTGCTCCGCGAGGGGTCTGCCGCCATGAGTGGTGCAGGACCGGGTTGCTGTCCGTCCCGCTTTACCGCGAATGATCACGGGGGGTAACCCCATCCGGTCTGTCTCGCGGCGCGCGTGCCGCCTGTGGCATGTCTCGGCCATGAGGTCTGCGCGGCCCACGGGCGCCGCTTGCAAAGGGGCGGCCGGGCTTTCTGCTGTCCCTTGCCGCCCCGCCGCCTTGCCGCGATCCTCAACGGTCCCCCGGCGTGATCCGCCAAAGGCACACTCGTCAGGCGGGGACCCGACCCACACCATTTGCCCTCAGCCAGGTTGCGCGGGGTTGACCCCGCGCCCCGCCGTTGGGCTCAAAGCTGGCGTGCGCGGGCCGTGCCGTCCTCTATGGCTTGCCGCAGCTTGCGCTCGATCAGGTCGCGCTTGACCTTCGAGTGCAGCTTCAGCCCGAACATGTCTTTCACGTAAAAGGTGTCCACCACCTGCTCGCCATAGGTCGCGATCACCGCCGAGGCGATGTAGATGTGCTGATGCGCCATGGTCCGCGCAAGGTCAAAGAGCAGGCCGGGCCGGTCGCGCGTGTCCACTTCGACGATGGTGAAGATCTCTGAGCCTTCGTTGTCAAAGGTGACATGGGTTGGGACCCTGACCGCCTTCTCGCGCTTCTTCATCTTGTCTTTCGGCATACG
>JBELMB010000053.1:0-302 GCA_042088665.1 Sagittula sp. | reverse complement strand
GGCTTGATCGCCTCATGCGCCACGACTTCGCCCATCAGCGTCCGGCGAATGGTCTCACGCAGGCGCGGGATGCGGCTGTCCTCGTAGGGCGCGCCATCGGCGTCCTGAATCCAGAAGGCCGCCGTGGCATAGCCATCGCGCGAGGTAAATGTGCGCGCGTCCACCACGTTGGCCCCCGAAAGCGCCAGCGCGCCTGTCAGACGGGAGAAAATCCCCGGATGGTCGGCCAGCGCAAAGCAGACACGCGTGGCATCCCGGCCCTCGTCGAGGTGAATGTCCATCCGGATCTCGTCATCGGGGAT
>JBELMB010000270.1:0-5803 GCA_042088665.1 Sagittula sp. | reverse complement strand
CGGCGCCTTCTTCTTCCGGTCGGACACCAGCTCAAGCGCGCACATCAACCCGTGCCCGCCGCGCACATCCCCAATGACCTCGTACTTCTTCCCCAGCGCCTGCAACCCGGCAAACAGCTGCGCCCCCCGGTCGCGGGCATTGTCCTTGACCTGCAGCGCCTCGGTTTCCTTCAGACAGGCGATGGCCGCCGCCGCGCCGACGGGATGGCCGGAATAGGTATAGCCCGACCCGATGGCGGCCTTGCCGGTCTTGTCCTCCTCGAAAACCGCGCTCACAGCGTCCGACACCATCACCGCGCCGAAAGGAAAATATCCGTTGGTGATGGCCTTTGCCGTGCACATCAGATCCGGCCGAACGCCCCAATGGCGCGATCCGGACCAATCGCCGGTGCGCCCAAAAGCCGTGATCACTTCGTCCGCGATCAACAGGATCCCGTGCCGGTCGCAGATCTCCCGCACACCGGGCATAAAGCTGGCATGCGGCGGGATCACCCCCCCGGCCCCCAGCACCGGTTCCATGATGAAGGCCGCGATGCTTGACGCGCCCTGAAAGGCGATCTCGTCTTCCAGCGCCGACAGACACATCTGCGCCAACCGCTCCGGGTCGCTCTCGTTGAAGGGATTGCGATAGGGATAGGGCGACGGGATATGAAAACATCCCGACATCAACGGCTCGTATTGCGTGCGGAAATTGGCATTGCCATTCACGCTCGCGCCCAGAGTATGCGTGCCGTGGTAGCCCTTCTTGATCGACAGATACTTCACCCGGCCGGCCTCGCCGCGGATCTTGTGGTACTGCCGCGCCAGCCGCAACGCGATCTCAACCGAATCTGACCCGCCAGAGGTGAAGAACGCCCGCGACAGGCCATCCGGCGCAAAGAAGTCCCGCAACATCACGCTCAACTCGATCACCGCGTCGTTCGTCGTGCCGCGGAAAATCGAATAATACGGCAGCTTGTCCAATTGCGCTGCAATCGCATCCTTCACCGGCTGGCAGGAATAGCCGAGGTTCACGTTCCACAGCCCGCCAACCGCATCCACGACACGGTGGCCATCCACATCGGTGATCTCCACGCCTTCACCCTCGACGATGATGTCTGGCGGCGTGGTCAGGCTGTCAGCGGGGTGCGCCATGGGGTGCCAGACATGGCGCGCATTCATTTCCTTGAGAAAATTGGCGTCTTTCATCGAAGCCTCCGATCAGGGCTGAAGTTCTGTCTGGATTGACGTAACGGCTGGCACAGCGTCCAAGGCGCTGCCCAGTGAATGGCTGGCCGCCCGTGCCGCTGCAGCCAATGCGGGCGCGATGGTCTGCAGACGCTCGGGCGTGGCGCGCGCCGTCGGCACCGCCACAGAGAGCGCGCCCACAACCGTGCCGTGGCGCCCGAACAGCGGCGCCCCCTGGCTGCTGACCTCATTGTCAAAGGCCCGGTCCAACTGGCTGAGCCCCGTCCGCCGCGCTTGCTCCAGCAAGCGCTGGATCGTCTCCGGCGCCACCACCGTATGGGCCGTATGGCGTTTCAATGGGCGAGACAGGACCTCGTCGCAAAGCTCCGGCGCAAAGGCCAGGATCGCCAGACCGGAGGATGTCGCATGCAGCGGCAGCATCTCTGACGGGTCGAAATGCACCTGCGTGCCGTGGCGTTGCGGGTCGGCGTGAAACACCGGCGACAGTGCCGCACCTTGCAAGAGCGAGGCATGGGCCAACTCGCCCACTTCTTCCGCCAGCGCGGTCACGATGGGCCGCAAGAGTTGGCGCACCGGAAAGGCCGCCTCGCGCACAGCAGACAGCCGCAGCAGCGCGGGGCCAAGGCGGTAGGCCCGGGTTTCCGGGTCTTGTTCCAGAAAGCCCATGCCGTGCAGCTCCGTCAGGTGCCGGTGCACCGTGGCCTTGTCCCGCCCGGACATGCGGGTAAAGGCGGCAAGTCCGATCTCCGCCCGCGTAGGCGAGAAACAGTTCAGCAAATCAAGGGCTTTCGCGATGGTGCTCATGTGACTTGACCCGTGGTTGGCCCGCGATGGCCATGCCGTGCCGCATGCTCGAAGAACCGCGCGATCTCTTGCGCAAAACCTGCCCTGTCAACAGCGGCGCCGAGCGAAGCGCGCGCCCGTTCCGTCACCTCCGGCCCGAGGGCCTCTGCGTATTCCTCAACCAGATCGGCGATGAATTCCGCTGTCATCTCGGGATGGTGCTGCACCGTAAAGACGGTCTCGCCCAAGGCGAACCCGGCCACCGGCAATCCCGGTCCCTCGAACAGGACCTGCGCCCCGTCCGGGGCCTGCGTGACCTGCTCCATATGCGACCCGTAAAGCGCGATCTTCTCGCCCAATGCGACCTCCGGATCAGTCCCGGACCACGAAGCCAACCCAGTGCGTGTCAGCACCAGCCTGCCGTGGCCCCAGCCCTCCGGATTGCGGCCAAGCGGGGCGCCAAGTGTCTTGGCAATGATCTGGTGCCCGAAGCACGCCCCGAACAGCGGCACCTGCGTTGTGATCATCTCGTGCACCAACTGCTCAAGCCGCAGCATCCAGGGCGCTTCCTCGAATACAGACGCCGGGCTTCCTGTTACAAGAACGCCGTCAAACATACTGATATATTGAGGAAATTCACCCTTACAGACCCAGAACGCCTGACAATGCCACGCCGGTCGGGCCAAGGCGACAAGGTCTGCAAACTTCTCGCCATCGTCGGGCCGGGCCGCGGCAAAGGGGCTGAAATCCGTATTGGTTATGAGGATCGCGAGATGCATCTCAGACGAACCAAACATAGAAATCCAGCAATGCGCCGGGTTCAAGATCGCGGGTTTTCCGGAATTCACGTTCCTTCATAAACACCTGATGTTCCACGAGATCTTTGCCTACAGCCTCGGCGAGGGCGGTGTCTGCTGCAAGATCGCGCACGGCGCCGCGCAGGTTGGGCGCCACGGCCGTGCGCGCGTCGATCTTGTCAAAACCGTCCCCGGTCTCCATCGGCGGCAGACCCATCTCGGCCTCATAGCCCAGCCGCGCGGCCTGCAGCACCGCCGCGCAGGCGGTGTATGGGTTGGCAGAGGCATCAGCCATGCGATGCTCCAGCCGGGCCTTCTTTCCGCCTTCGGCAGAGACCCGCGTGGTCACCCCGCGATGGTCGCCCCCCCAGTTTTGCCAATAGCCGGACATGGCCGAAGGCTGCAGGCGCAGGTAGGACGGTGTGGTTGGTGCAAGAAGGCCCGCCAACCCCTTGTGATGATGCATTAATCCCCCCGCGCACCCTTTGGCAAGTGCGGTCATGTGCGCCGGACCGCCGTGATCGCCGTCGCTGAGCGCATTCTTGCCTTCCGCATCCGCGAAGGAAAAGTTGATGTGCATGCCGGATCCGCCCAACTCTGGCACAGGTTTCGGCAAGAACGTCAGGACCACCCCGTGATTGAGCGCGATCTCGCGCGCCATCAGACGGAAAAGCACAATATCATCAACGGCTTTCACAGCGTCATCAAAAGTCAGCGTGTATTCGAACTGCGGGCTGTCAAACTCCGCCGTGATCATGTCCAGCCGAAAGCCCAGCTCATCGGCCTTGCGCCAGATCAGGTCATTGATGTGCATCGGATCCGCAAAGGGCCCGGTGCCGTAAACCACGCCACCCGGCGTATCATAAGGCCGCAAGCGCCCGGTCTCATCGCCCTGCAAGGCATAGGCTTCCAGCTCGATCCCGAGCTTGGGCGTCAGACCGTGCCGCCCCCAGTCGGCCACCGCGCGTTTCAGCGCCCCGCGCGGACACAGCGACAGCGGCGCGCCTTCCGTGTCGTAGAGATCGCCCAGAACGACCTGCGTGCCGCTCTCCCAGCCCTGCCGCACCTCGTCGCCGCGCCAGCGCAGCTCCATGTCCGGTGCGCCTTCGCGCACCTTTGTGTGTGGCGCATCCAGCAACAGATCGCGGTCATAATGCACCGCAAATGTCGCCCGGGCAAAGCGGGACGCATCGTCGCCGATCTTGCTGCCGGGCAGATACTTGCCCCGCGGGATCGAGAGATGGTCAATGAAAAGCGCGCGCAGACGGTCGGACATGGGCTCTCTCAATGGGTCTGGGCCGGGATAAGACGAAGCGGCAAACGCTTGATCCCGCCGACAAAATTGGATCGGACAAAGGCCTCTGGCCCGGTCGGCTCAATGGCTTTGACGCGGCGGGCCAACTCCTCGAACAGCACGCGCACTTCGAGCCGGGCGAGGTGCAGGCCAAGGCAGACATGCGGCCCGCCCTGACCCCAGCCCAATTGCCGGTTCGGCTTGCGCGACAGGGTCAGGCGGTAAGGGTCGTCAAACACCGCCTCGTCGCGATTGGCGGAGGCGAACCAGTACAGCACCTTGTCGCCTTCGCGGATCTGCTTGCCATGCACCTCGACATCGCGCGTGGCCGTGCGGCGGAAATAGGTCGCAGGCGAGGCCCAGCGGACGATCTCATCCGGCGCGCTGTCCCAGACCGCGCCGGTCTGCATCTCTTCGAGCAGGCCGGGCTGGCGGGCCAGCGCCTGTAATCCCGCCGCGATGGAATAGCGCGTGGTGTCATTGCCCGCCGCCACCAACAGGCAAAAGAAGTTGCGAAACTCCGTATCGGAAATCGTCTCACCATTTTCATCGGGCTGCAGGATCATGTGCAGGATCCCGTCGGTATCCCCCGCGGCGGTCTTGCGCGCCATCAGATCGCGGGCGTAGTCATACAGCTCCGCCCCCGCGGGCGAATTGAACGGCATCAGACGATAGGCATCGGTGTCCAGCTTGTCGGCCACATGCGCGGTGAAATCCGGATCCGTGTTGGCAATCAGCGCGTCGCCCTTTTCCACCAGCCACGCGAGATCCTCATCCGGCGTGCCAAGGATCTGCCCCAGCATCCGCATCGGCAGCTCGCGTGCGATGTCCTTTGTGCCGCAGATCTCACCCTTTTCGACGGCTGCATCGAGGATCGGGTGGCACAGCGCGCGGATCTGCGCCTCAAAGCCGTGCACCACCGGCGCCGAAAACGCCTTTGCCACTTTCATGCGGACCTTGCGGTGGTCCTTTCCGTCGGTCTCCTGAAAGGTCCGGCGGGCGAGGTATTCCTCGTAGGTCTGATCCTCCATCCGGATGCCCCGGTTCGACGAAAACGTCTCGACGTCACGGATCATCTTCACGATATCGGCGTGCCGGGTGATTGCCCAGTATCCTGCGCCGCCGTCAAAGTCGCACCATGCGCAGGGGTCCTCGCGGCGCATCCGGGCAAAGGTGTTATAGGGCGCGCCGCTGGCAAAGACGTCATGCGCCCCAAGGTCGGCAAAGCCATCATCTTCAGGAACCCAGATGGTCATAACTGCGTCTCCGGCGTTGGGTTTTCAGGCGGTCGTCGAAATGGCGGGTGTGGCGGCGCGCAAGGCGCGTGGCAAAGCGCGCAGAGGCCCGTCTGGCCGGGCTGCGCCGATCCGGCGCGCGCCAGTTGCGCCATTCTCGCCACAGCGTCGCGCCAAGGATCAGCACGATCATGCAGAACAGGACAAAGGCGATGGGCCGGTCGATGAAATCCATCGGTTCCTTGACCCGGTTCATCGCCGCGCGCAGCTTCACCTCCATGATGCCGCCCAGCACCATGCCAAGGACGATGGGCACGATCGGCAGGTTCAGCCGCTTGAGCACATAGCCAAACAACCCAAAGACCGCCGCGATCATGCAATCCACCGCGGAGTTGCGGATCGAGTAGACGCCGACAAAGCTGAGCAGCAGAATGCACATCCCCAGAAAGCGGTTGGGGATCCGGGTCAGTTGCACAAGCCATCCGGTCGACACCAGCAAGAAGCCC
>JBELMB010000269.1:3055-5836 GCA_042088665.1 Sagittula sp. | reverse complement strand
GGGAGTAGACTAAAGCGTGCAGACGCAAGTCATGCAAGCCGTTGCCTGCAATTTATGCAGACCACTGGGAAATTCGTTCCAATCGGTCAAACTTTCCTCGCTGAGGCGGGTCGGGACACGGACCGGGTCAAATTGGCCGGCACGACCAATCGCGTCCCGAATGATATGCGCTGCGCAATCGCCAAAAGATCGGCCGGGTCAAAGGCAAGGCAGCCCTCGGTCGGAAAACAGCGCCGTCGCCAGCGGTGCAGGAAAATCGCGGACCCATGTCCTCGCACCGGGTAGGGCCAGTTCCAATCCGTCAGGATCACCAGGTCGTACAAGGGATCGCCCCGGCGCAGGCGCTCGTGGCTATGAGGGTAAGGCGCTGCAACCATGAGGTTGTAATCCTCGTGCCCCGGGTCGTCAGACCACAGGTCACCGGGCCGGATCGGCAGCGCCCAGTCCGTGGGACGCGCGATGCGGTCGGGCCGGTAGAGCATGCCGGTGATGCGATGGGTGCCAACGGGCGTCGCGCCGTCGCCCTCCCGCTTGCGCCCGGTGATGCCACCGCGCCCCGCAACGCAGGGCCAGTGCCGCCCCGCGAACCGCAGCCCCTTACGGGTCAGTACCATGCTGTCGACGGACATGCGTTCTTCCCCCTTCCGCGCGCCCCTCTGACGGGGACCCGACCTTTTGCCAGAGCTTGCGCCCGGCGTAGCGCGGGGTTGACCCCGCGCCCCCGCGTCCCCGCTTAGAACAGGTGCCCTGATTTCTCTGCTTTCACAGCCAGGTAGCGCGCGTTCTCCGCGGTCTCACCGACCCGCAGAGGCACGCGTTCGGTCACCTCGATGCCGCAATCCGCCATCATCGCCAGCTTCGCAGGGTTGTTCGTCATCAACCGCACCGCGTCAAACCCCAGCGCCTTGAGCATCTGCGCCCCGAGGCGGAAATCCCGTTCATCGTCTTCGAACCCAAGCCGGTGGTTGGCTTCGACCGTGTCAAAGCCCTGGTCCTGCAGCGCGTAGGCCCGCATCTTGTTGGCCAGCCCGATCCCCCGACCTTCCTGTTGCAGGTACAGCAACACCCCCTGCCCTTCTGCCCCCATCTGCGCCAGCGCCGCATTCAGCTGAGGACCGCAGTCGCACTTCAGCGACCCCAGAAGATCCCCGGTGAAACAGGCAGAATGCAGGCGCGCCAGAACCGGTTGCGCGCGATCCGGGCGACCGATCTCGATGGCGTAGTGCTCTTCGGACCCATCCTCGGGACGATAGATGTGCAGCCGCGCGTTCGAGGCGGCGCGCAGCGGCACACGGGCGCTGACCACCGATGCCAGCTGCGGCTCCGCCAGCAAGACCGGCGCCACCGCCTGCACATCCAGTCGCGCCAGCCCGGCCAGCGCATGCGCCGCGCCATCCACCGGTACGACCAGCGCCGCGGGCAGCAGACGCGCCGCCTTGCACAGTTGCAGCGCCAGACGGTGCCCCGTGGCCGCGCCTCCGCGCATCTCCCGCAGGGGGCCCTTCATGGGTTGCGCCAGATCCTCCGCCGGATCCGCCAGCCCTTGCACCCAGCCAAGTCCCGCATCCCCGGGCACCGCCACCCGCACGAGATCGCCGTCATAGGCCCGCGCCTTCAGCGTCTCGGCCCGCCGTGCGGTCAGCGCCAGCACCACATCCCCCAACGCCCGCATACCGTCGAACCGCGCTTCGCTCAGCGTCTCGGCCGCCGCCGCCAGCACGCAACCGCCCTCTGAATCGTACAGCAAAACCGGCACGCCCATGCGCAGATCCCCCCGCGCCCGTGCGATTTCCTCGATCAGATCCGGCCCCATCTCACCCACCTGTTGCCCGTTTCACGTTACATTTCCGGCTCATACCTGTAACAAAGCGCGCATTGTTACACGAGGCCGTGAGAGTAGTGCCACACTTCTTGTCAGCGCCGCACCCTGTCGCCAAATCCCGACGAACGCAACACGGGAGACGCACCATGGCGCAACTGAGAAACATCCTTTTGGTCGACGACGACGACGACCTGCGCGAGGCACTGGCAGAGCAACTCATCATGACCGAGGATTTCGAAGTTTTCGAAGCCGAGAACGGTGCCGGCGCCATGAGCCGTGTCAAGGAACAGATCTATGACCTCGTCATTCTCGACGTTGGCCTGCCCGACACAGACGGCCGTGAGTTGTGCCGGTTGATGCGCAAGCAGGGTGTCAAATCCCCGATCATCATGCTCACAGGCCACGACAGCGATGCCGACACGATCCTCGGGCTGGATGCCGGCGCCAATGACTACGTGACCAAGCCGTTCAAGTTCCCCGTCCTTCTCGCCCGCATCCGCGCCCAGCTGCGTCAGCATGAGCAAAGCGAAGACGCCGTTTTCACCGTGGGGCCCTACACCTTCAAGCCCGCGATGAAGATGCTGGAGACCGACGACAATCGCAAGATCCGCCTGACCGAGAAGGAAACCAACATCCTGAAGTTCCTCTACCGGTCCACCGACGGCGTGGTGCCGCGCGACACGCTCCTGCACGAGGTCTGGGGCTACAACGCCGGGGTCACCACCCACACGCTGGAAACCCACATCTATCGCCTGCGCCAGAAGATCGAGCCCGACCCCTCGAACGCGCGGCTGCTTGTGACCGAATCCGGAGGCTACCGACTGGTGTCGTGACCACTTGCAATCCTGATTGCGCAAACATATCCAGATTGGAAGCAATTGTCGCAGACGCCTTTGACTCAGATCAAAGTCGCATCGCCCTGTCACCTTTAGACAGGTCCCTATCAGTTCCCGTCGCAT
>JBELMB010000269.1:0-3045 GCA_042088665.1 Sagittula sp. | reverse complement strand
GTTATCATATGCACCTCCCTGTTGGACTGGCCCGGGCTTTGCCCGGGTCTTTTTTTGTGCCACTCTGGTCTTGGCAGATATGGGGGACGAGATGGCAAAGGCACTTGGTATCGGGGGCGTGTTCTTTCGCGCCAGGAACCCGGAGGCGTTGACGCAATGGTATGCCACACATCTGGGCATCAACCCGGCCCCGACCAGCATGGAAACACCCCCCTGGATCAGCGAAGGCGGGGTGACCGTGTTCACGCCTTTCCCGGAGGACAGCAGCTATTTCCCCGCCGAGCACAGGGTGATGCTGAACTTCCGGGTAGACGACCTGGAGGCGCTTCTGACGCAATTGCAGGACGCCGGCATCGGCCATTCGCACCGCCAGACCATGGACGGCCTCGGCGCTTTTGCCCGGATTGCGGACCCGGAGGGCAACCCGATCGAGCTATGGCAGCCCGCGGCGCCCTGACCTGCCTGCAATTATGACCCGCTCAAAGTTCTGGCTGGTTTGGGTCTCTGGCTGGCTTAGGTCTCTGGTTGGCTGAGGTCTCTGGTTGGCTCAGGTCTCTGGTTGGCTCAGGTCTCTGGTTGGCTCAGGTCTCTGGTTGGCTCAGGTCTCTGGCCCACCTGCAATTCCGCCCCCTCGGGGCGACATGGACCTGCGCACAGACGTCTGGCCGACCGCCTGATCGTCTTGACCTGCGCGCAACCACGATCTTTGCATGGCGCAAAGGCCCGCCCCTTTGACCAGCGCAGCGATCATTCGACAGCGCGCAGCGGGATGACACGGGGCAGAGCGAGTATTCCCAAGAAATTCCCAAGAAAATAGGGCCCCAGCATTGCCCGCTGGAGCCCCCCGGATCATCCCGTGAGTAAAGGGAGCGCAACCATGATCCGCCTTTTGGTGCCTTCATCTTACCCGCAACAGGGTAAACATCCGGTCAACGGGCGGGCGCCACCATCGGCTCGGCCATGATTTCCTCCACAAAGAGGCTGATCAGCTGTAGCCGCCCTTTTACACCGGCCTTGCGATAGACCGCGGCGGATTGAGCCTTGATCGTCCCCTCCTTCGAGCCGCGCAGCTGCGCCATCTCGGCCACGCTCAGCCCCTTGATCGCCAGACGCGCCACATCCGCCTCAGAGACCGTCAGCCCCCATTCGGCGAATTGCTTGTCCAGCACCGCCTCAAACGCACCGGAGGCCGCGTCAAGCTGTTGCTGCAAATGGCGTTGCCGCGCCATGACCGCCCGAAGACTGAGGGCCGTCGCAACCAGACTGCCCACAAGGGTCAGTGTCATCAGGTACTCAAAGGCCTGCGCCCAGAATGGATCCGTCTCACCGGGGCTCAAGAGGTCCGCCGCGGCATCCGCCACAAAGAAGAACGTGCAGACCGCCTGCATCGACAACAACGTCCAGAGCAAGGCAGGGGAGCGCAGCCTCATGCGCCCCCCTCCCCGGCCCGGAACAGGACCGGGGTCACGACATCACGGTCAGCCAGCGTCGCGGTCGCCGTCCTTGTCGTCCTCGTCTTCGTCCTCGTCGTCGTCATCCTCGGCATCGTCGGCCTCTTCCAGTTCCACGGCGACCACCGCGCCGCTGGCGGAGTCGATCTCGGCTTCATACTCTGTGCCTTCCAGCACGTATTCAACCTCGATAACCCCGTCTTCGTTCTCGATCTCCAGCACCTCGGCCCCCTGGGCCTCCAGCGCCGACGTGATCTCAGCCATGTCGGTGCCAACAGTGTCGCCAAGCGACAGTTGCGCAAGCGCCAGTGCCGGAACAAAAGCAACCAGAGCGGTCAGCGAAGCCAGTTTGAACATGTCATTGGTCATGGGAAGTCTTTCCTGCGTTTCATCCATCGCGGTGTTGCGATGAACGGCAGATGGCAACGGCAGGCCCCCGCCCCCATTGGAAAAAGGGTTGAATCCCCGCATCTTGGACCAAGGTTTATGACAATTCCCCCATCCGGGGCCATTGCGCGCGCCCAGAGACGGCGCCGCACGCCGTCAGCGCAACAAAAAACGGGCGACCCGACCCGGGACGCCCGTGCAACAGGATGTAGCGCGGGGTTGACCCCGCGCCTGCGCTGCCTCAGTCGGCCTGCGCTTCCTGTTCCTTGGCGAGTTCTTCGCCCGAAGTCTGGTCAACCATCTTCATCGCCAGACGCACCTTGCCGCGATCATCAAAGCCCAGCAGTTTCACGAACACTTCCTGACCTTCCTTCAACACGTCCGAAGGATGGTTCAGGCGGCGGTTCTCGATCTGGGAGACGTGGACCAGCCCGTCGCGCTTGCCAAAGAAGTTCACGAAGGCGCCGAAATCGACGATCTTCACGACCTTGCCTTTGTAGACCTTGCCCTCCTCCGGCTCTGCCACGATCGAATAGATCATGTCATAGGCCTTCTGGATGCTTTCGCCATCGGGCGAGGCGATCTTGATGATGCCGTCGTCGTTGATGTCGACCTTCGCACCAGAGGTTTCCACGATCTCGCGGATGACCTTGCCACCGGATCCGATGACTTCACGGATCTTGTCGGTCGGGATCTGCATGGTCTCGATGCGCGGCGCGTGCACGCTGAACTCACCTGCGGACGTGATCGCCTTGGACATCTCGCTCAGGATGTGCAGGCGACCTTCCTTGGCCTGAGCCAGAGCAGTCTTCATGATCTCGGGCGTGATGCCCGCAACCTTGATGTCCATCTGCAGCGAGGTGATGCCGTTCTCGGTGCCGGCAACCTTGAAATCCATGTCGCCGAGGTGATCCTCGTCGCCAAGGATGTCCGACAGGATGCCATAAGAGCCATCGTCCTCAAGCACGAGCCCCATGGCCACACCGGCAACCGGTGCTTTCAGAGGCACACCGGCGTCCATCATCGACAGCGACCCGCCACAGACCGACGCCATGGAGGACGATCCGTTGGACTCGGTGATCTCCGACACGACGCGGATCGTGTAGGGGAAATCGGTCGAGGCTGGCAGAACCGCCTGAAGCGCGCGCCACGCGAGCTTGCCGTGGCCGATCTCGCGACGGCCCGGACCACTCACACGGCCCACTTC
>JBELMB010000268.1:0-5860 GCA_042088665.1 Sagittula sp. | reverse complement strand
TCCAGCGCGGCGCGATAAGCGGCGACCGCCTGTGCCAACAGCGCGGCCCCCTCCGCGCCGCCTGTGGTCTCGCCTTGGGCCCGGAGCGCAGTGGCGAGGTTGTTCTGGGTCATGGCCCAATCCACGGGATGTGCATCGCGGGTACAGACCTCCAGCGCGGCGCGATAGGCGGTGACGGCCTGTGCCAGCAGCGCGGCCCCTTCTGCGCCGCCTGTGCTCTCGCCTTGGGTCTTGAGCGCAGCGGCGAGGTTGTTCTGGGTCATGGCCCAATCCACGGGATGCGCGTCGCGGGTGCGAAATTCCAGCGCGGCGCGATAGGCGGTGACGCCCTGTGCCAGCAGCACGGCGCCTTCTGCGCCGCCTGTGGTCTCGCCTTGGGTCTGAAGCGCATTGGCGAGGTTGTTCTGGGTCATGGCCCAATCCACGGGATGTGCGTCGCGGGTATAGACCTCCAGCACGGCGCGATAGGCGGTGACGGCCTGTGCCAGCAGCGCGGCCCCCTCTGCGCCGCCGCGGCGCTGCCCAAGGTCCTGCAATGCCACGCCGAGATTGGACAGCGCCTTGCCACGCAGCACGGCGTCGCCCTGCGCCTCGGCACGCGCCGCGCAGGCCCGCCACAGGTCTGACGACAGATCCAGAGCGGCGCCGCCGTAGCGGATTCCGTGAAAAAACAGTGTGCGGCCGTAGGCCAGGGAGCGCCTCGCCGGTTCCAGCGGATCGAGGATGGCAAAGCTGTCGGCCGCATCGCTCAGCAGCGCATAGGCGCGGGCGGGGCGGTTGCGCAGCAGGGCGGCCTCGGCCTTGATCTCCGCCGCTTTGGCCGCCTCGTCCTTGGCGATCTCCATCACCCGGTCCAGCAGCACATCGACCTCATCCAGATCGCCTGCGTCATAGGCCGCCATGGCAGAGGCCTTGAGGTTCGACAGCGCCTTGACGCCCGCGTCGATGCCCTCCACCTCCGCGCGCAAGGCCCGGTAATCCTGCGCCTTATACGTCAGATATTCGATCAGCGCGCCGTCAGTGGCCTCATAAGGCCGGTCCAGCTCAAACCGCGTGGCGAGGGTTTCAAGACTGGCGCGCGACAGGGTCTGCACATCGTCCAACGCCCGCTGGAGGGAGCCTTTCTCCGCCCGCAAGGCGCGCAACTCGTCATCGGTGACGGTCTTGGCGTCGGCGGCTTCGGCCTTCAGCGCGCCAATGCGTGGGCGGGTGATGCCAAGCACCTCGCACAACGGCTGATAGACCTTGACCTGCGGGCTTTTGACCTTGCCGGTCTCATAATCGCCAATCCGCCGAACGTAGTTCATCCACGTGTCGGGGAATTCCTCGGCAAAGGCCTTCTCGGCCACGAACAGTTGCGTCCAGCCGCGCGCCTCCCACGCTTCGCGGATCTCAGCCCCCAGCAATTCCCCAAATGACGGCATTTCGTCCTCAATCGTCCTGAACCATCCCCGAACCGACGTCAGGGATCCGCCCGATCCAAGGCACAACAGCCCTGTCACGAGACACACCCTAACAACGGCCTGGCCAGCCTCCAACACTTCAAGGAGAACACCATGACACACTTCGTGGAAAAGCTGCGCGAAATGGCACAGGCCCTCGGGACCACTCTGCAACAGGCCACAGAGCGCCTCACCTGCCACCACTGCACCTACGGCGTGATGGCCGGCGTCTACTTCGCCGAAGCGCTGCACCTCAGTGACAAAAGCACCGCCGGCCTCGTCGCCATGGGCGTCTACCTGATCATGGCCCTGCGCCCGCATCCCTGACACGCCACGTCACCCCGCCCCCCGGGTTTCTCTGTTTCCAGAATACTCTGGGGGGCGCCACAGGCGCGGGGGCAAAGCCCCCTCCGCCCTTTCAGCCCGCGCTGGCGTTCAGCGCTTCGATGATCGGGACAAAATCCGTGGCCTTCAACGACGCGCCCCCCACCAGCGCCCCGTCCACATTCGACACCGCAAAGATCTCCGCCGCATTGCCCGCTTTCACCGACCCGCCATAAAGGATCCGGGCAGAGCGGCCCACACCGGGGCCAAAGCGGCGCTCAAGCCGCGCGCGGATGAAATCATGCACATCGCCGATCTGGTTTGTCGTGGGGGTCAGACCCGTGCCGATGGCCCAGACCGGCTCATAGGCCACCACGAGGTTGTGCCCCGTCGCCGCATCCGGAATCGATCCGGCCATCTGTCCGCCGATGATATCCAGCGTGTTGTGCGCCTCTCGCTGAGCAAGCGTTTCGCCCACGCAAACGATGGCCATCAGACCGGCCTCCCAGGCGGCGATGCATTTGGCGCGCACCTCTTCGTCACGCTCCGCGTGGTCCGTGCGGCGCTCCGAATGTCCGAGGATCACCGCCCCGGCACCCGCATCTTTCAGCATGTCAGCCGAGATATCGCCGGTATGCGCGCCCGACGCCTTGGCGTGACAATCCTGTCCGCCAATGCCCAACTGCCCGGAGGCCAGCGGCGCAACAGCGGCCACTGCCGGTGCAATCAGCGTCGCCGGGGGACAGATCAGCACATCCGCGGCGCCGGTCGCGGCGGGGGCCATGGCCACCAGCTCATCAAGGGCGGCGGCGGTACCGTTCATCTTCCAATTGCCTGCTGCGAGCTTGGTGCGCATCGGGTGTCCTTCGTCATTTTGGCGTTTCGCGCAGTGTCCCGCTTGGCGCCGGGCCGTCAACCCCGCTTGCCGGAAAGCTGGCGCTGTGGCATCCCTAACGCACCCGATCCCCAAGGAGCCCGCCATGATCCCTTGCCTCGACGCCCGCCAGATCACCGCACGCGATCCCGCCACCCTTGAGGCCCTGCGCGTCGCCGCCGAAGAGATCGGGTTTCTCACCGTCACCCATACGGCGCTTACACAGGGCCGCGTGCGCGAAGTTCTCGACGCCTACGCCGCAGTCTTTGCGCTGCCGGATGCCGACAAACGTGCCATCGACATGGCCGTCACCGGGGCCAATCGCGGATGGGGGGCGCCGGGCGCGGAGCAGGTCGACCCGGACGCCAATCCGGACTTCAAACAAGTCTTCGATTCCGGTTTCGAGGCGCCCGAGACCGGGCTGCCGGTCTACGCAAGCAACCTCTGGCCCAGGTCTCCCGCGAGTTTTCGCCCGATCATCGAGGCCTATTTCGACGACGCCCTGCAAGTGGCCATGGATATCCTGCGCGGCATCGCCGAGGCCTTGGGCGAAGACCGTGCCTATTTCGACGACAAGTTCGCGCAGCCCATGGCGCTTTTGCGAGGCAATTATTATCCGCCGCGCCCGGATTGGGCGGGGGCAAAGGATTTTGGCATCGCCGCGCATTCAGACTATGGCTGTGTGACGCTGCTGGCCACCGACGGGACACCGGGGCTGGAGGTTCTGGGGCGAGACGACGCCTGGCACCCGCTGGCGGCGGATCCGGGCACCTTCGTGATCAATTTCGGTGAGATGCTGGAAATGTGGACCGCGGGCCGGGTCAAGGCGACCCAGCACCGGGTGATCGGCAGCCAGAAGGCGCGGCTGTCAGTTCCGCTTTTCGTGAACCCGCGGCATGACACGAACGTCGCCCCGAAAGGGGCAGCGCCCATTCTTGCCGGCGACCATCTCTCGAAGCGGTTCAATGAGACCTATGTGCATCTGAAAACGGCCTGAACGTGACCTTTGCGGACCTGGCAAGCCCGGGCGCGGTCCTTGCACACGGGGCCTTGCCCGATTTCGGTGTGACGCGGGGGTGGGCGCGTCGCAGCGGGCGTCTGACTGGCCGCTGTCGAGGGTGGTCAAGAGCGTCACGCGGCAGCCACGGTCACAGGTGGCGCAGGGCCTCGCGTGCAAGGCTACATGCGGCGTCGGGGTCGTCCTCACACTCTGGGGGCAGGGACCAATAGGGCATGGCGGTGGCTTTCTGGCCCGGGCGCTGGTAGGTCCAGCGCGTGCAGCCCAGCGCCTCGAGCTCCTCGACAAAGCGGCCCTTGCCCTTGATCATGATGCCGCCTTCGGGGTGCACGATGGCAAAGATTACACCCTCATGATAGAGGCACAGCCCGCCCATCATCTTGCGCGTTGTCAGCGCGCCGAGGCCAGCAAAGAGATCGGTGGCAAATGCCACCTCTCCGGCTGACAGCGCCATCAGGCCTGATCCTGCTCCGCGCGCAGGTCTTCGACATCCTTGAACTTGATCGACTCGCCGCAGCCGCAGGCATCCTCGACATTGGGATTGCGGAACTTGAACCCGCTTTCCAGCAAAGACACCTCGTGGTCGATCTCGGTGCCAAACAGGAACATCTGCGCCATCGGTGCGATCAGCACGCGGGCGCCATCCTGTTCCACAACTTCGTCATGGGGTTCGGGCGCGTCGACGTAGTCCATGGTGTATTCCATGCCCGCGCATCCGCCCTTCTTGATGCCGATCTTCAGGCCGAAGCGGCCATCGCGGGCCATCAGCTTGGCGATCTGCGCCACGGCGGCGGGGGTCATCTGCACGGGAGACTGTCCGGGAATGCCAAACATGGGAAACCTCATTCTGTGTCGTCACAAGGTAGGCAGCCCAAGGGGCCACCGCAAGACGCGTTGCCGCCGCAGCCAATGCCGCTGGGTACATCAGCCGGTATTTTCAGCGTCGGCAGCAGGGGCCACCGTCGCCAGCCCGTCACATGAAGCCCAGTTCCAGCCGTGCCTCATCCGACATCATGTCCATACCCCAGGGCGGCTCCCAGGTGATTTCCACGTCCACCTGTTTGATCCCGGGCACCGGTTCGATCGCTTCGGCCAACCATCCCGGCATCTCTCCGGCGACAGGGCACCCCGGCGCGGTCAGGGTCATCAACACGCGCACGGCGTTCTCGGCCGAGATGTCGATGGTGTAGACCAGCCCGAGGTCATAGATGTTCACCGGGATTTCGGGATCGTAGACCGTGCGGCAAGCCTCTACCACCTGATCGTACATCGGGTGCTCCGTGCTCGACGGCGCGATGAGCGGTGCACCTTCGAGAGGGGGGTTCTGCTCGTTCATGGTCGTCCTCTTGATAAACCTGAACGAAACTATAGGAAATACCGGCGCCGGGGTAAAGGGGTCCCTGCGCTTTCGGCATATGGCAGACCGACAGGCACTCGGCAGCGAGAGCCCTGCGTTTCGGCCTCAACTGAGCCTTGCTTGGTGACAAAGCCGCCTTATTATTGACAAGTGAATTAACGCGAATATGAAATGTTAACAAATTCTTGACAATTTCTGGGGCAATCTTGCCGGACCAATATGCCTTCTTGGTGTGGGGCTACACGATCTCACCACGATTGCGCGTCCGGTTTGGGTTTTGGGGGGGCGGCAAGATGTGGTGGTTAAGAGGTGAAGAGACATGACGCTGCTTTCAGGCGAAGGAAAGACACGGACGGCAGACCGGCACGAGACGATGGCCCGAATGGGTTTTGACGGGGATGGTTTTTCACCTCTGATGTCGGGCAGGCCTTTTGACGGCTGGTGGTTGTTGCCTGGTGTGGCACTTGGTTTCTTGTGCTGGATCGGGATCTTGTTCAGCATTGGCGGTCTGTTCGGCGGCCCCTGACCGAAGGTCGGCGGCCCCTGACCGAAGGTCGGGGTTTGAAGACATTGAGAGCCGCAGCAGGGCCTTGCTGCCTTTCTCGACTGCTGCGCCTGTTTGCCGCTGAGATCATGAACACAGCCGTTTTGTGGCTGTCTGGGCAGATGTTTTGACCATCTGAAAAGGGTCTGTTTCGCGGCTGTCTCCTGTCCAAGACGGGAGGCTGACTGTCGGGAGGGTCATCGTGTCACGCCAACGGCTGAGGTTGGTGTCACGCCAAGACGCATCTCGCGCTGCTTGGCAGGGGTAGGTCGCCCGCCCCTTGCGATACAGCGACGACACT
>JBELMB010000267.1:0-5863 GCA_042088665.1 Sagittula sp. | reverse complement strand
GGTGAGGTCTGGTCTGACCGGCAAACCGACCCTGTCCCGCGCAAAGCGGTTGTGCGGATGCCGTCGCCGCGCGTGTTGCCCGCCTAGGGCGACAGCGGGCCAGAGCGGCTTTCGGGGTAGACCAGTGACAGATCCGCCTCGCGCAATGCGCTGTGGATCCCCGCAGAGCGCCAGTTGCCGTCCAGATGCACCAGGGTCAGCTGGCTGCGCAGCGGGTCCATCATCAGCTGCCCGCCTTGCATGAAGTATGTCTCATGCTCGCCCAGCACGCGCAGGCGCTTGCCGCTGGCGCCCTCAGCCGGTGCCGCGAACCGCGCTGTGCGACAGATGCGGTGGTATTCCGAGACGCCCATCTCGTCGAGCACGTCGCGGTTCAGCTTGCGCGCGCGGACCCAACTGTCGAAATCCTCAAAGACACGCGATGTGTCTGTGGCTGATACATGCGCGGGCAGTTCGATAAATGTCTCCATCTCTGGCCACTTGCGCTGCCAGAACAGCGCCCCGAATGCGTCCAGAAATGACTGGTAGATCACCTCGGGCGCGCCATGAAGGGTTGCTGTGTCCGTCGCGATGTCGGGTGTGCCCGTGTCCGTCCCGGTGTCCGTGTCCGAGCCTGCGTCCGTTCCAGTGTCAAAGTGCAAAGCCTCTTCCCGGCTCTGGATCCGAGCGCCGGTCGAGGTGCAATCGCCCCGGGTGGAATCGCTCTGAGGAAAATCGCTTTGGTCAGTCATCGTTCCGGCGCCGTGTCAATAAACGGGGTTTCTTCTGTCCTGGTCACGACACTGCCGCCCAATGGGCGCGCGGACAAGTCCGGGGTTGTGTCGGGCTGGTGCCGGACCTGCCCAAAGGGTGAACATTGCTGCGCGACATACGGCTAATTTTCCCGATGTCTGTGGACAAACCCGGCGTGCCCCTCGTAAGCAGCGGCGGGCAGATGCGCGGTGCGTGTTCCTGATCAGAGGGCGCGTTTCGTGACGCAGCCGGATGTGGCCGCGTTCCGTCCCGCCACCGGGGGGCCACCGGCTGCGGATCGCCTCGGGGCACCGGATCAGGAAGATGGCAAGCAGGCCACCCGCGACGGGCCTCGTCTGGCCAGACGCAAAGACGACAAAGACGACAGCGCCGCGGCCCACAAAAGAAACAGGCCAACACGGCGCAGGTATCAAGAGCCCGTTACCAAGACCCGGTAACCGGCACGCAGGCGCCCCTGCGCTGGCACTGCAACCCGGGCCTCGGGACACGCGCGCTGCATGCGCGCACAAGGCCCAAGGGTTGGGCTGGCAAACCGGGCGTGCAAACCGCCGCAGACACGGAGTGATCGTCATGAAAGAGACCTTGCAACGCAGCGTGCCCCTTCCGGCCTCGGCGTCGACCCCCGTGGCTTCGCCGATCATGCCCTCCGTGGTCTATGCTTCGCAGTCGCCCGATGAACTGGATGCGCAATACGACGGCACGGTCGAAGGCTATACCTACGCGCGCGAAGGCCATCCAAACGCCACTCAGGTCGCCCGCCGCATCGACGCGCTCGAAGGCGCGGAAGGCGGGATCATGGTGGGCTCGGGCATGGCCGCGGTCAGCGCCGTGCTGCTGGGACTGACCCGCAGCGGCGACCATGTGGTTGGCGGGGACCAGCTTTATGGGCGGTCCCTGCGTTTGATGGCCGATGACCTGCCGCGCTTTGGTGTCGCCACCAGCCGCGCCGATTCCACCGATGCGGCGGCGGTCGCGGCGGTCTTGCGACCCGAGACGCGGCTGGTGCTGATCGAGATTGTCTCCAACCCGACGATCCGAATCGCCGACCTTGAGGCCATCGCAGAGCTTTGCAAGGCCCGCGGGGTGCTGCTGGCGGTCGACAACACCTTTACCACGCCATTGGGTCTGCGCCCGCTGGAGCATGGCGCGGACATCGTCCTGCATTCGGTGACCAAGCTGCTGTCGGGGCATTCCGACGCCACGCTGGGCTGGGTCTGCGCGCGCGACCCGGAGCTGCGTGCGCGCATGGAGGTCTTTGCTGTGACGCTTGGCCTGACAGCGAGCCCCTTCGATTGCTGGTTGGCAGAGCGCGGGATGGCGACGTTTGCCTTGCGCCACGCGCGTGCGCAGGACACGGCGCAGCGGCTGGCGGATCACCTTGCGGCGCGGCCCGGGGTCAAGCGGGTGCTGTATCCCACGCGCCCGGATCATCCCGAAGCCGCGCGCGCGCAATCGCTGCTCAAGGGGCAGGGCGGGAACATGGTCAGTTTTGAAATCGAGGGCGGGCGCGCACAGGCCAATGCCTTTGCGCATCGGGCGGAGGGCATTGCCTTTGCCCCGACGCTGGGCGATGTGGGCACGACGCTGTCGCATCCGGCCTCTTCTTCGCATCGCGCGCTGACGCCAGAGGCGCGCGCCGCCATCGGCATCAGCGAGGGGTTCTTTCGCGTCTCCGTCGGGCTCGAGGACCCGGATGCCCTGCTTGCAGCTTTTGACGCGGGCCTCGCCGCGGCCTCAGAGGTGTGAGATGCACGACACCGCAGCACAATTTGTCGAGGCGGTGCCGCTGCCCGCGTTGCTGATCCGGCACGACGAACGCATCGAGGCCGCCAATGATGCGGGCCTCAAGCTGCTGGGGCAGGGGATCAGGGGACGGCACTTTATCACCGCGCTGCGGCAGCCCAGCCTGCTGGACGCGATCGAAGGATGCCTGCGCGACGGTGCCGCGCGCGAGGCAGAGTACCTGACCAGCGATGCGCGCCATGACCTGACCTTTCGCGTGTCCATCCGCCCTGTCCCGCTGGAGCGTGGACCGGGGGTGCTGGTCTGTTTCGAGGATGTGACCTCGATGGAGCAGGTGGGCCAGATGCGGCGCGATTTCGTTGCCAATGTCAGCCATGAACTGCGCACGCCGCTGACCGCGCTGATCGGGTTTCTGGAAACCCTCAAGGGGCCGGCGCGGGACGATCCGGTGGGCCGGGACCGCTTTCTCGACATCATGGAAGCCGAAGCGCTGCGCATGAACCGGCTTGTGGACGACCTGTTGTCGTTGAGCCGGGTCGAGGCCGAGGAGCGCGTGCGCCCCACCGACCGGCTGATCCTTGCGGATCTTGTGCGCGAAACGGTGAACCGCCTGTCGCCGCTTGCGCAGGAGGCCGACGTGATCCTTGCGATGGATCTGGCGGATGATTGCCCTCAGGTGCCCGGAGACGAGGACCAGTTGCGGCAAGTGCTGACCAACCTGATCGAGAACGGCATCAAATACTCCGGTTCCGGGGCCAGGGTGACCATCGCGCTGAAGCCTGTAAGCTATGACATACGGGTGCGCGGTCGCGGCGTGCAACTGGTGGTGACGGACACGGGCAGGGGCATCGACCCCTTGCACCTGCCGCGCCTGACCGAACGGTTTTACCGTGTCGACAGTCACCGCTCTCGCGACAAGGGCGGCACCGGGCTGGGGCTGGCCATCGTCAAACATATCGTCAACCGCCATCGCGGCCGGTTGCGCATCGACAGCGAGTTGGGGCAGGGCACGTGCTTTACGGTGGTTCTGCCACTTGTTTGAGGTGCATCTGGTGGACTTTCAAGGCCCAAGAAACGGATAGCCTGCCTCCAAAACTGGGGGCTGGGCAGGGGCGGATCTGGACCGCGTCGTCTGTCGCTCACAAGGCTGCCTCACGCTTCCATAGTGGCCGAAGCCTTTGGCGATGCCCGGCCCGCGCCTGGTCTTGCGCGACACGGGCGCGACAACGGTGCTTTGATCGAATTGGTGTTTTTACCGATCGCTCAAAACCATCTTTCAAGATCATGAAGGCGGCGCAGCCCCTGCCGTGATCTGAACGGATTGCGCGCGCTCTATCTCGCGACGCCTGCGCGTCGAGCGCGCGCGCCATTGCCTTGCCGGGGCGTGGTGGGCGCGACGCCTGACCCCGCGTAAATGTCCCGAATGCTTGGGCTGGAGCGGATTATAACCTGTTTTCAGGGGGTTGATCAACATGATCAGCAACTGCGACGCGATCCGCAGACCCTTTGATGGCTTTTCTTGGCGTGTTTCGCGCCTGGATTCCGCACATTCATAAAACTGTTACAAAAAATACACAAAAGCATCGCAGCCGACCTCTAGCTGTGCCGCCAAGATCATCGAGGGGATGATCGATTCCTAAGTTCTGGGAGCTACCTTATGAAATTCGTGAAACTGACCGCCTCCACCCTGGCGATCGCTTCTGTGGCCTCCGTGGCAGCCGCGCGTGACAACGTTCAGGTTGCAGGTTCGTCCACCGTTCTGCCCTATGCCTCCATCGTGGCTGAAGCCTTTGGCGAAAACTTTGACTTCCCGACACCCGTCGTGGAATCCGGCGGCTCCTCCGCTGGCCTCAAGCGTTTCTGCCAGGGCGTCGGCACCGAGCACACCGACGTGGCCAACGCATCGCGCGCCATCCGCGAAAAAGAGATCAAGGCCTGCGCCGAAAACGGCGTGACCGACATCATCGAAGTGCGCATCGGCTATGACGGCATCGTGTTCGCCAGCCAGATCGACGGCCCGGCCTACACCGCCTTCACCCAGTCCGACATCTTCAACGCTCTGGCGCCGAAGGTCATGGTTGACGGTGCACTGGTCGACAACCCGCACACCCAGTGGTCCGACTTCAACGCCGATCTGCCGGCGGCCGACATCCTCGCATTCATCCCGGGCACCAAGCACGGCACCCGCGAAGTGTTCGAGGAAAAGGTTATCGCAGTTGGCTGCGAGATGACCGGCGCCATGGAAGCGATGATCGCTGGTGGCATGTCCGAAGACGACGCCGAAGACGCCTGCCTCGAGGTCCGCACTGACGGTCGCTCCGTGGACATCGACGGCGACTACACCGAGACGCTGGCCTCCATCGACGCCAACACCAACGCCATCGGCGTGTTTGGCCTCGCGTTCTACGAGAACAACACCGACAAGCTGAAGGTCGCCACCATGGCCGGCGTTGTTCCTTCGACAGAGTCGATCGCGTCCGCCGAGTACCCCGTGTCGCGTCCACTCTACTTCTACATCAAGAAGGCGCATATCGGCGTGATCCCGGGCCTCAAGGAATATGCTCAGTTCTTCGTGGCTGACGAAGTTGCAGGCCCCGACGGCCCTCTGGCAGCATATGGCCTCGTGTCCGATCCCGAGCTGGCAGACACCCAGTCGATGATCGAAGCCGAAGAGACCATGGGCGGTGGCATGTAATCTGACCCGCATCGGGACAGATTGCACCAAAGCCTTCGGGGCGGCATATTCCGCCGCCCCGTACCCCTTTTAGGACTTTTTTACCGGACCGCGACACAGTTTTCTGGGAGGGCACATGCCTCTGTTTTGGCTCATGATACTGGTGCTGGCGATTGGGGTGGCGGGCTATGTGCTTGGCCGCCGCAAAGCGCTTGCCTCAGCCGACGGCGACAGCCGCTCATTGCATTCCCTGCCAACCTACTATGGCTCGAACGCGTTCCTGAAATCGATTGTTCCGGCCTTCGGGGTGATGATCGCATGGGTGATCATCCAGCCGATGCTCGTTCAGAGCCAGGTGGCCGCAACGATCCCCGCAAGCGAGGTCGCCGAGGGGTCGAGCATCGGGCTGGTGATGTCCGAAGTGCGCCGGACGGCGGATGGCCTCGACAATGCGGTTGCCGCGGGTGTCATGGATGATGAGATGGCCAGCAACGCGCGCGCCGATTTCACCGACATGACACAGCGTCTGAAAGACGCGGGGCAGGTCGTGACCAGCCAGATCACCCAGACGGTCCTGTTTGCGGCACAGCAATACCGCGCGTCCATGGCGCGCTGGACCGGCATCATGTGGATCGTGGTGGCGCTGATGGCGGCCGCCGGAGCCGCATGGGGCGTGCGCGAATCTCACAAGGA
>JBELMB010000266.1:0-5871 GCA_042088665.1 Sagittula sp. | reverse complement strand
ATCGCCGCCGCGCAGGCCGCGCTTGACGGTCACACCGGGCGCATCGGGATTCACGGCCCGTTTGAAGGGCTGGACATCGACAACAAGGATGCCGAGCTCCGCCCCTTCATCACCGCCCGCTTTCTCAAAGCGCTCGAGGCCGCGGATCGAGTCGGCGCGCGCCAGATGGTCCTGCATTCGCCCTTCACGGCATGGTATCAAAACAATGTCTTCAGCTTTCCCGGCTATGTCGAGGCCAAGTTGGCCCGCATCCACGATGTGCTGGGTCCCGTTGTGAAAGCCGCTGAAACCAAGGGTGTCACGCTGGTGATCGAGAACATCCAGGACGTCCGCCCAGAGACGCGCCGCGCCATGGTGGACAGCTTTGGATCGGACGCCATCGCGCTGAGCATTGACACCGGTCATGCGCAACTGGCCCGGCGCATGTCCGGCGCCCCGCCCGTGTCCGATTTCGTCGCTGATGCGGGCGATCAGCTGGCCCATGTGCATCTGCAGGACGTGGACGGCCATGCCGACCGTCACTGGGCGCCGGGCGAGGGCGAGATCGAATGGGCGGGTGTGTTTCGGGCGCTCTCTGCCTGTGGTTCCACCCCGCATCTGGTGCTGGAGCTGCGCGACAAAACCATGATCCCGACCGGGTTTGCCTATCTCGAAGGTTTGGGGCTGGTCGTCTGATATCAGGCTGGGTCGCGCGGGGCCCGCATCCGCGCGACCCGATCCTCGGTCACCTTGTCCGCCAGTTGTCTGCTCGGTATCGTCATGAGTTGTGGGCATGCGGGGTCATCCGCTCGCCCCAACGCACAAGATCGTTGCGGTTGAACAACGGCTCTGGTCGCCCGCAAGGCCGGTCATGGTCGGCATATGGCACAGTAGCGTGCTGCCGCTGCGGGGCGCGGGACACGGCCTGTATCCGCGCATGGCATGTTGCCCAGCTAGATCCGGAACAACAGTTCCTCACCCTGACCCAGAGCAGGCGGGCAGGAAGGCGACCAAGGCATCCAAATCCGCTCAGGCCACGCCAAACCCGGCGGCAATGGGAAAGGTCATCATAGGCCCACCGGACAGCGCCGCGCCAAAACCCACGCCCCTTGAGCCCAGTTTCCCGGCCAATCACCCGGCCCCCTTGTTTCGCGGCAAGCCTCCCCCTTTGAAGCGGTCCGCCCTTATGTTCAGGAAAGCGGAGGACCATAAATGGCCACAATGAGACCGCAGACCGAGGGGATTGCCGTGCAGTTACAAGAAGTTGAAGTTCCGATGGGGCAAGGCATGTTCCGGATTGACGCCACCAAAACAGGCTCGGCCTGCGCAATAGTGATATCGGTCATAGTCGGTCTCCCTTGCGGTGTGGTTTGTGCAAAACCACTGTAGCCGGCTATGATCACCCGCTGCGCTATTTGGGGGCTACGCAGGCAATCATAGCTTCTAAAACAGCATCATTCCGAAGGTGTTACGGTCCTGAGTTCATTGCGGAGGCTGTCAGGGGCTGGATCAAAGCCCCCTCTCGGCAGATTTGCTTTGCAAATCGCCTGCCGGGCAACGGACGAACTGCTAAACGGCGAGGCCTGCTACTCGCAGCGTAAGGGGCAAATCATTATCGAAAACTGGAGGAAACACCACAACACCAAACGACCCCACAGTGCTCTGGGCTACCGCCTAACGGCCCCAGAGGCCATCGTCCCGATGGATCAAAGGCCAACCATGCACCAATTTTCAATTTGGACCACTCAAGTGCGGCCGCTCACAACCATGCAGTTTTCATTTTCTGGCCTGGCGCGCCGATACGCGGAAGCCTGGACGTCCCGAAACCCGGATGCGGTGGCTGGATTTTACGCGCCGGACGGGCAGATCGTGATCAACCACGGTGAGCCACATGTCGGGAGCAAGGCCATCGCGGCAATAGCGGTGGATTTCTAAGCGGCGTTTCCCGACCTCGTCGTGCACTGCGACTTGCCTCGGTTGGCGGGTCACCAGGGCGTATTTGCCCGAACACAGTGTTCCGCACCTGACGCAAGATGCCCCCTCAGCCTGACGTTCGTCCCGATTGCTCATACGACAGTCTGCGGGTCAGCTATGCGGGACAAACCCGACTTCAGGCCAATGTCATCTCTGCGATTTTGATCATCGTTAACCCTTGGTTAGTAAATCCGAACTACAGGCTAATGAATCTGCGATCAGATTTTTGGTTCGGGGCGAGACGCAGCAGGGAGCAAGACACATGATCGGCACGGATACGCGCGCACGCAACGCGGTCAAAGTGGTGGGCAACGGGACAAAAACGCTCGTTCTGGCCCATGGATTTGGCTGCGACCAGACGATGTGGCGGCTTCTGACCCCGTACCTTCTCGATCAGTTCAAAATTGTTCTGTTCGACTATGTCGGCTGTGGTCAATCGGACCCCAAGGCATTCAGAATGCAGCGCTACGAAACGCTCGACGGCTATGCGCAGGATATCATTGACGTTTGCGAGGATCTGGAATTGCGCGACGTCACCCTTGTCGGCCATTCGGTGAGTGCGATGACGGGTCTGATGGCCGCGCTCAAGGCACCGGATGTCATCACCAAGCTGGCCATGGTCTGCCCGTCCCCCTGCTTTCTGAACGATCCGCCGCACTATTCCGGCGGGTTCGAGCGCGAAGACCTGGAAGGGCTGATCGAATTGATGGATCAGAACTATATCGGCTGGGCGAATCATCTCGCCCCGTTGGTCATGGGACACAGCGGGGCTGCTATGTCCCAAGAGTTAAGCGACAGCTTCTGTTCGACCGACCCGCTCTTTGCCAAAACCTTCGCAAAGGCCACGTTCTTTTCAGATTGCCGTGACCTGCTGCCAAAGGCCGTGCAGCCGACCTTGATCTTTCAAAGCACCGAAGATGCACTGGCCGCAGTGTCCGTCGGCGAATTCATCCAGTCGAACATGCAAAACGCAACGCTCAAGGTTTTCGAGGCCAATGGCCATTGCCTGCACATGACACATCCCAAAGAAATCGCACCATCACTCATAGAATTTGCCCTCAAATGAGCATTGGGGGCACCTGATGATGGATGTTGATGATCTGCCGTGTGGGTGCATGATCATCTCACCGGACCGAAAGATACTGTCCATCAATCAGTACTTTTCTGAGATGTTGGATTGGCACCCGAAAACGCTGACCGGCCGGAACATGAACCTTGTTTTGAACAAGGCAACGCAGTTGTTCTGTGAAAGCTACGTGATCCCGATGGTGTTTCGCGAAGGCCAGTGTTGCGAAGTGCTGGTCACCCTCACCTCGCCCGATGGCGCGACCTACCCGAAGGTGGCCAATATTCGAAAAACACCGGATGGCAACCTTGCTTGGGTTTTTCTTCCGGCTGAAAACCGGGCAAGGCTGTTCAAGGAGTTGGAAGCCGCGCGGGTTGCGATCCAGCGCCAGAGCGAACAACTCGAGATGTTGGCCCGCACCGATGAATTGACGGGTTTGTCAAACCGCAGAGACCTCGAAATTTGCGCAAAACGTGTGCTTCTGGATGCGGACAGGTGTGCCGTACCCGTGTCCCTTGTCATGTTGGATATTGATCGTTTCAAACCCGTCAACGACACTTACGGTCATGAAGTTGGCGATCAGGTGATCCGTGCGGTCGGCGATGCGTTGAAATCGACCTGCCGGGAAAACGACCTTGTTGCCCGACTCGGTGGAGACGAATTTGTCTGCCTCCTGAACAATGTTGAAGCAGGCGAAGCAGGCGCGCTGTGTCAGCGCATACACGAAGCGGTCGGGCGGATTAGCGTGGGGGCGTGCCAGATCACAGTCAGCATTGGTCTCGCCGTCAAGCCAGTGGGCGCAAAGATGACACTGCCCGACATGCTGAAGCTGGCCGACCAGTGTCTGTACATTGTGAAGCAGAACGGCAGAAATGCCTCTCATACAATGACGGCGAGTGCAGCCTGAGAACCGGCGCTTCGCCGCGCGCGCCCCAATGGGGAAGACGGGCTCCGACCGGACTTTGCGTGACTTCGACCGCTCGTGCGAAATTCTGCCCGTTCAAGCAGCCGTTTCCACATTTGGCCGCTCCGCCGAATACGCAAGATCAACCGTCCCGTTGGCATAGATCGGCCCGCCGTCCCGCAGCGTGGCGGCCACGCGACCCGCAGCATCGACCAGCACCAGATCCGCCTTCTTTCCGACAGCGATTTCGCCGCGATCCGTCAGACCCAAGGCTTTTGCGGGGTTGGCGGAGGCCAGACGTGCGGCCCCGGGCAGACCATCCGGATCCTGCGACGCAAGGATGCGGATCGCCGGCAGGATGGCGGCGGGGTGATAATCCGCCGCGAGGATCGACAGCAAACCCGCCGCATGGGCCGCGCGCGCCGACAGGTTGCCGGAATAGCTTTGGCCTCGCATCGCGTTCGGCGCGCCCATGGCGGTCATGACACCCCGCTCTTTCGCCACTTCGGCAGCCTCGAAGGTCACCGGAAATTCCGCGATGACCGATCCCAGCTCTGCCATCAGGTTTGCCTTGGCAACCGTATCATCATCGTGGCTGGCCAGCGCCACGCCGTGATCGCGGCACATGGCGGACACCGATTTCATATTGGTCAGCAAGACCTCTTGCGGACGCGAGCGTTCGGCGATGGCGGTGGTCACCATTTGCCGCGCTTTTGTTTCGGACACGCCAAAATGCGCGGCCTTGTTCTTGATGTGGATCTCAAGGTTGCGATATTGCCCCTGCCCCGGCGTATGATCCATGAGCGAGACCAGATCCACCTGACCGGCTTTCAGCAGATCGCCAAGCACCCCCACGGCATTGTCGAAGGTGATGTCAAAGCGCGCATGGATGCGGTGATCGACCCGCGCCCGCGTCTTGGCGGCATAGAGCTCGCGGATCACCACGCTGGTGTGATCAAAGGACCGCCGTTCGCCTTCGCGCACGCCCCGCGAAAAGGACACGGCGGCATAGGCGGTGGTCACGCCACTGGCCGCAAGCCGCGCGTCCAGCGCATTCAGCGCCACCTCCATGGGGAAATCGACCCGCACGCGCGGTTCCAGCTCTTGTTCGATCATGTCGCCGTGCATGTCGATGAAGCCGGGGAACAGTGTGTGCCCGCTGGCGTCAACGCCACCTGCCACGGGGTGTTCGGAAATCTCGGCGATCTTGCCTTCTTCGATCAGGACAGCGCCGCGCGCAATCATACGGTCGGGCAAAACCACAGCAACATCAGACAGCCACATCTTCACGCTCCTCTTGGGGGTGGGCATCGGGGGTCAGGTCGATCTCGCGGTCGATCAGCTGCGCCACGTCGCCCGGATGGTGAAAGACACCGATCATCGCGGTGCCCTTTGCCTTGAGGTCCGCAAGCCGGTCGATCAGCGCGGCGCGCGCCGACACATCCAGCGAGGCGGTGGGCTCATCCAGCATCAGCAGGCGCTGCGGCAGGATCAGCGCGCGCGCAAGGTTGACCTTTTGCTGTTCGCCCCCCGAGAATGTCGTGGGATAGGCGGCCCAAAGCGCGCGTTTGACGCCAAAGGCCTCCAGCCAGTGGCGCGCTTGCTCCAAAGCGTCTGACGCCTCGATCCCCGACAGGCGCAGCGGTTCGGCCACCAGCGCCTCGGCGCTGACACGGGGCCGTGCGGTCAGGAACTGGGTGACAAAGCCGATCTCGGATTTGCGCAGCAGGCTGACATCCACATCCGCCGCCCGCGCCAGATCGACAACACCGTAGCTGGAGTGGAACAGGATCTCGCCCGCGCCGGGCAGATACGACCGGTAAAGCGTGCGCAGCAGCGTGGACTTGCCCGCCCCGTTGCGCCCCTTCAGCAGCAGAAATTCCCCGGCCTGCAATTGGAACGAGATATCGTCAAAGGCCTCCATCCGGTTGCCCAGATGATGCATGGT
>JBELMB010000265.1:0-5905 GCA_042088665.1 Sagittula sp. | reverse complement strand
GTCACATCGTCAAGCTGCGCAGCATGCGTGAAAGGCACCATCCAGGGGCCCATCGCGCCGGAACTGTCCCAATTCTTGCCCTGAGTGACGTTGAACTTTGCATGCCGGACCCAATCGCGGATCGTGCCTTCGTTGCAGATGGTCAGCCCGGCAACATGGTCATAGGCCGTCTCTTGCGGGATGCGACGCCCGGCCTTGCCGATCACGATGGCGATTTCGCCCTCGTAGTCGAGTTGTTCGCTTTCCGGCGGACGGACAAGGTTCTGCCCCGCGCCAACAAACGTATTGGCGAACCGCACGAAAAGCGACGGCCGGCCCGCGGCGGCCTGCCCGTCCTTGTATTCGGCGTTGCGGTCGGGATAGTTGACCCCGATGCATATGATCTTGCCCGGCTCGGGGATCGGGATGGTCAGCGTGGCATTGTCATGCGGAATGTTCGCGGGCAGACCCGCGCCCGCTTGCGCCAGTTCGATCAGCGCGCCCTCGGCAATCGCCGCACGCAAGGTCGCAAAGCGTGGCGCAAAGGGATGGCTCAGGTCCACCACACCCTCCTCGCGCCAAAGCCCGTATTTGGTCTGGCCCTCATGCTGGAAGCTGACAAAACGCGCGGTCATTTCAATCTCTCCTCGATTTCGCAGATCACCTCGAAGGCGGTGATTGCATCGTCTTCTGTCATGCTCCAGGCCCCGGCCTGAAAGCGGATCACCGGTTGGCCATCCACCTTGGTTTGCGTCAGGTAGATCCGGCCGTCGGCGTTGATCGCCTCGACAAGGTCCAGCGCGGGCACCCGGGTCGGCACGAATGTGAACAGCGACAGGACCGGCCGGGTCACGATCTCGAACGCAGGGTGCGCCGCGAGGCGGTCGCACAGCCCAGTGCTCCAGTTCACGTGGTTGCGGATCATCTCGCGCAGGCCCTCCAGCCCGGTGTGACGGATCAGGAACCACAGCTTGAGCGCGCGGAACCGTCGGCCCAGCGGGACCGACCATTCCGAGAAATCGGTCACGTCAGAGGCACCCAACGTCTTTAGATACTCTGGACGGATTGCGAGCGTTTGGCGCAGAGCCTTGGGATCCTTGATGAAATGCGCCGAACAATCGAATTGCGCACCCAGCCATTTGTGCGGGTTGAACACGACGCTATCGGCGCGCTCGACGCCGGACCAGAGCGCGCGATACTCCGGGCAGATCATCGCAGCCCCGGCCCATGCCGCATCGACGTGAAAGTAGAGGTTCTCGGCCGCGGCCAGATCCGCCAGCCCATCAAGCGGATCGCAGGCCCCCATGCCGGTCGCCCCGGTTGCGCCGATCACGCCGGCGGGCAAATACCCGGCGGCGCGATCCTCTGCCACCCGCGCGCGCAAGGCATCAAGGTCCAAGGGCCGCAAGGGATCATCGCCACGCACCGGCAGCTTCACAAGGTTGTCCTGACCGATCCCGCTAACCCAGGCGGCGCGGTCAATCGAGGAATGCACCTGGTCAGAGCAATAGACCCGCACGCGCGGTTGCCCCGACAACCCCGCCGTGTTGCCGCGCCAATCCAGCGCGCGCTCGCGCATCACCAGCATGGCGGCCAGCGTGGCCGAGGAGGCGCTGTCCTGAATGACGCCCGCAAAGCCTTCGGGCAAGCCGATGGCCTGCCGCAACCAGTCCAGCATGACCTCTTCCATCTCTGTCGCGGCGGGCGAAGTCTGCCACAACATGCATTGCGGTGCGAGCATGGTCACGGCCATCTCCGCCAGCATCGAAGGCGGTGCCGCATTGGCCGGGAAATAGGCAAAGAAACGCGGATGCTGCCAATGGGTGATCCCCGGCAACACGATGTCCAGCGTGTCCTGCCAGATCTCTTCCATGGCCACACCGGTCTCGGGTGGGGTTGCGGGCAATTGCGCCGCGATTGCGCCGGGCTGCACGGCCGGGCGCACGGGGCGGTCACGCAGACCCTTGTGGTAATCTGCGCCAAATTCGGAGATCCGCGCGCCCCAGCGCGCAAAACTGTCCCAATCCATGTCTCGGCTCCTTTCCTGCACCTTCAGGGGGCGATGATCGGAGACGCCCGCAGGTCGCTCGCCTTGGGGGAAACCCCTTGAAAGACAGAGCCTTCCTCGAACCATGACCGCGGTGCGGGTGCGCCCCAAAGCGTCTGTCGCTGCGGGTCTTTCAGATCCCACTTGATCGGCTCAAGGTCCGGATCGACCGTCTGGTAGTCCGAGCAATAGATCTCGATCCGGTGGCCATCGGGGTCGCGCACATAGAGGAAAAAGGCGTTGGATATGCCGTGCCGCCCCGGCCCGCGCTCGATGTTGTCAAGCCAGCCAGTGGTGGACATCAAGTCCAGCAGGTCGATGATGTTCAGCGGCGTCGGCACCCAGAAGGCGGTGTGATGCAGGCGCGGCCCGGTGCCATTGGTGAAGGCCACGTCGTGCACGCCACCCTTGCGGTGCATCCACGCCGCCCAAAGGCGCTGGCTGTCTTCGTCTTCGGTGTATTCCGTGACGCGAAATCCCATCTCTGAGTAGAAGGACACCGCCTTGTCCACATCCGGCACAAAGAGGTTGAAGTGATCGATGCGCAGCGGTTTGACCCCGTTGTACAACCTGTATTGCTGGTGGATCGGCGGCAGCCGGTCCATTTCGTGGTAGAATTCCATCGGCGCGCCAAAGCAGTCATGGGTGCGCAGCGTGCGCCCCTGATAGGCGCGTCCGACCCATTCCACCTTGTGGCCTTTTGCCTCGAACCAGACGCAGGCCTTGTCCAGATCTTCCTCCGCGAACACCTTGTAGGACAGGTGGCGGATGCGTGGCTCCACCGATTTGTGCAGGATCACCGAATGGTGGCCGCGCTCTTCCATGGCGCGCAGATAGAGCCTGTCGGGCTCTTCTTCGGTGACCTGAAGGCCCAGTATGTCCACGTAAAAGGCGCGCGACCGGGCCAGGTCGGTGACGTCAAACTCCACATGGCTGAGGCGCAGGATGTTGAAGGGCGGGTAAAGCGTGGGGGCTGGCAAGGGCATGGATCACTCCATCAGAAATTGACGCGCGGCGGCGTATTTGGCGGTCAGGCGGTCCCGGTCGGCGGGTGGCAAAAGCGACAGGCGTTGCGGATCGCTGTTGTCCGCCAGATCGGCGAGCTTGACCTCGCGCGCCAGCGGTGTTGCCTTGATCCGGTCGAAATAGGCGGCTGCCGGTTCATGCGCGCGCTTGGTCACGGCATCGACGGCGGCGGCGATGGCGATGGCGATGGTCGGGCCAAAGCGCGCCTCGATCTGTGTCAGGGGCACATCCGTGTCCTCGACCACGTCATGCAGCAATGCGACGACGCGCGCGGCCTCGCTGTGCACACCGGCGGCGACCCGCGCCACGTGGCCGATGTAGGGCGCACCGGCCTTGTCGGTCTGGCCCGCATGGGCGCGGAGCGCCAGCTCGAAGGCCTCGCCAACCTGCCCCATCACGCCTCCCCCAGTTTCGGGATCCGGGTGTCCGCGGTCGACAGGCTGATGTTCACGGTTTCCATGTAGAAATCGAATGACCAGTCGCCGCCATCGCGCCCGATGCCAGAGGCTTTCATGCCGCCGAAGGGCGTGGGCAAATGGCGGATATTCTCCGAGTTCACCCACATCATCCCGGCCTCCAGATCCTGCGTCATGCGAAGCGCGCGCTGAATGTCGCGCGTCCACAGATAGGCGGTCAACCCGTAGTCGGTGTCATTCGCCATCGCGAGCGCCTCGGCCTCGGTGGCAAAGGGGATCGCGGTGAGAACAGGGCCAAAGATCTCTTCGCGGGCGATGGCCATATCGTTGGTGGCCTGCGTGAAGAGCGTCGGCGCAACGTAGCATCCCGCCGCATCCGGGGCGGGTGCGGTGGCCCCGGCCGCGCCAAGCTTTGTGCCACCGGTTGCAATCCGGGCGCCCGCGGCGCGGGCCTTGTCCATGTAGGACAGCACCTTGGCCTCATGCGTGGGATGAATCAGCGGACCGATCACCGTGTCGGGATCCAGCGGATGCCCCACCTTGATCCGGGCTGCACGGGCGGCGACCCGTTCGCAGACCTCTTCGTAGATCGTGTCTTGCACAAGCAGACGGGACGAAGAGGTACAGCGCTCGCCGTTCAGCGAATAGATCATGAAGATGGCTGCATCGATGGCGCGCTCGATATCGGCATCGTCGAAGACAATGACCGGGTTCTTGCCACCCAGTTCAAAATGCACGCGCTTGAGCGTCTCTGCCCCCTGCCGCATGATCGCGGCGCCGGTGCGGCCCTCGCCGACAAAGGCCACCGCCTTGATGCCGGGATGTTCGGTCAGCGCGCGCCCGGCCTCTTCACCATAGCCATGCACGAGGTTCATGACCCCCGGCGGCAGACCCGCCTCTTCGGCGATCTCGATCAACAGTTTGGCCGTCAGCGGAGAGAACTCCGCCGGTTTGTGCACCACCGTGCAGCCCGCCGCCAGCGCCGGGGCGATTTTCCACGTGGACAGCATGAACGGCGTGTTCCAAGGCGTGATCACCCCCACCGGACCGATGGGCCGACGCTGTGTGATGTTGATCTGACCGGGCGCATAAAGCGACTGGCCATCGCAGGCCTCTGGCGCCTTGTCCGCAAAGAAGCGAAAGTTCGCAGCCCCGCGCACCGCGGCCTTCGCCATGAAGCGGATGGCCTGCCCCGTGTCGAGGCTTTCGATGACGGCGATCTCTTCGGCGCGGGCCACGATGCCATCGGCCACGCGGTGCAGCAGCGCGCGGCGCTCCTTGCCCGGCATGGCCCGCCAATCGGCAAAGGCGGCGGTGGCGGCCTGCACGGCGGCGTCGATTTCTGCCGCGCCGCCGCGATCCACCCGCGCCAGCAAGGTGCCATCTGCAGGCGTCGAAGTGTCAAACTGCTCAGCGCTCCGGACGTCTGCCCCGCCAATGTGATGCGCCACGCCTGTGTCGCGGAACCGCGCAAGTCCCGCCTCGGCCCGCGCCATGTTCTGCACCCAATCCGTCATCCTGTGCCCTCCCGCACGCGTCTATTGCCCACCGCGCAAACGCGCGTGCACTGTATTTGCTTTCCAACTGAGCTGCGGGTCGATCTCTCTGATCTCCAGCGACAGCATGAAATGCGGTGCGGCCAGCTCCTCCGCCAAACCGGCCTTGGCCGCGTCAAAGATCAGCTGGCCCGCCGCCTGCAAGGCCACCGTCTCGCGCCCTGCGCCGACCGACAGTTCCATTGCGACAAAGCCGTTCGCTGTTTCCAGATCCCCGACCGCAGCGGCGTCACAGACATGCGCCCGGACCCGGATGCCGCCCAGCGGAAAAATCCCGCTTTGCACCATTGCGCCATGCAACCGTGCGCAGAGTTCCGACAGATCGACGCGGCCCTCCAGTCCCGGGGCGCACTCCAGCCTGAGATGCGGCATGACATCCTCCCTTTGACACTTAACATGTTAAGTTTTATCCTCCCTGTCAACAGGAGATCCCATGACCGACGCGCGCGACACACCCGTTTTGCCATTGTCTTCGCCCCGCAGGACGTTGCCCATTGCCCTGCTGCGAGCCCGGGAGGCGGTGATGGACCGCTACCGCCCCCTGCTGCGTGGCCTTGACCTGACCGAGGCGCAGTGGCGGGTGCTCAGGGTGCTCCGGGCCGAGCCGGGACTGGAGGCCACCCAATTGGCAGAAGAAGCCGTGATCCTCGCCCCCTCCCTGACGCGCGTCCTCAAGACCTTGGAATCGCGCGGTTATGTTACGGCCCAAAAGGACTCTGGCGACCGCAGGCGCACCGTTGTGCATTTGACCGATGCAGGCGCGGCTCTGTTGAACGGGGCGGCGTCAGACAGCGCCGCGATCACCGCAGAGCTCGAGGCCCAACTTGGACAACCGGAGATGGACAGCCTGTTGGATGCGCTTGAGCGGTTGCTTGACCGTT
>JBELMB010000264.1:0-5989 GCA_042088665.1 Sagittula sp. | reverse complement strand
GGCGAGGCTTTCAAAGGCGCGGCCGCCCATGCCGGTTGCGTGAAACACCGCCACTTCATAGCCGCGCGCCTCCAGCGCCGGTTTCAGCGACACCATGTAGCGCAGCACGGTCTTGCCGAAGGATGTCATGCCGATCAGGGGCCGTTCGCGCCGTGGCGGCTCGACCGCGCGGGCGGCCCCAAGCACCGCGCCCGCAGCCTGACTGAGCGAGGCCTCGCAGACAGAGTTCAGCCCATAGAGCCCCCCGGCCCAAAGGATCATCTGGATGTCCGCTGCCAGCCGATGGGGCGGGATCATTGGCGAGAAAGAGACCGTGGACACCACGTATTTCGGCACCCCCAGCGGCAAAGCGGCGCAGACGTCCAGCGCGAGATCGGTGCCCATGGAGCCGCCCAGCACGATCACCCCGTGGATTTCGCCCGCGTGCTCCAGCCGCGTGGCGGTCAGCGCTGCGCCCTTGGCCATGATCTGCATGGCGATGTTCTCGTCGCCGCTGTCGATGGCCTCCTGGATGCTGTGCCCCCCGGCCTCGGCCACCGCGTGTTTGGAGATCTCTGTCGGTACCGCCGGATCGCCGAGCACGCTCACATCCATGCGCAGCACGCCGCCGCCCTGGGCCGCGATCACTCTGGCGAGGTAAGACAACTCATCGTCCTTGGTGTCATAGGTCCCCACGATGAGGATGGTCTTGTCTGGCATGTCTGGCCCTCTCATGTCTCCAGATAGGATGTCGCGCGGGCGGTCGCAAAGGAAGCGAAACGCGCGGCGCGGTCGTGTGCGCCGGGTTCCGCCATCCGCGGGATGATCCAGCCGAGATAGGTAAAGGCGCGCAACAGTCCAAAGAGCGGCAGCACCGCGGGATCAAAGGCGCGGTGGGTTTGATACCCTGCGACAAGGGCGGCGGTCAGGCTCTCGCCCGCGGGGTGGCGCATGGCGCGGTTGGCGGTGGTGGCCAGTTCAAAGGCGCGAAACCCCCATCCGCCATCGTCGAAATCGATCAGCGCGGGCCCGTTCACGGTCAGAATGACGTTCTCCGGCGTGAGGTCGGCATGGATCAGACCATAGTCCAGTTCGGGCGCCAGCGCCGCGAGATCAAGGGTCGCCCGGGCGCGGGCATCGTCGATCAGCGCGCGTGCGGAGGCGTCGAGCAGCGGATTTTCCCAGAAACGCCCCCAGACCGGTGTCTCGCCCAAAAGACCCTGTGCGTCCCAGGCATGACGGTCAAAGCCTTGCGGCGGGGTCCAGCCGTCACAAAGCGCATGCAACTGCGCCGCCCTGCGCCCGAGCGCGTGATAGGTGGCCTCCGGATCGGTCAGGGCTGCGAGTTGGCCATCGATGCCCATGGGCTGGCCTTCGATCCAGGTCACGAGGTCGGCTGTGATGTCCGCCAGTTGCACGCTCAGCGTCCCGGTCCGGGTTCTGTGCGGGGCGGGGACCTGCAATCCGCCAGCGGCCAGCGCGGCGGTCCAGTCCAGTTCGGCCTGCAGTTCGGCGGCGCTGCGCAGGCCCGGTCGGCGCAGGCGCAGGGCGGCGGGTCCGTCGGGGGTGGTGACCCGATAGACCCTGTTCTCACGCGTGGCGACCAGCGTGCAGGGTGCGTCTTCGAGCCCCCAGGCTTTGAGCAAGTCGCGCGGGTCCGGGGGGGAGGTTGTCCCTTGGGTTGGTTCCGTGTCTGACCTCTGGTCAGGTGCACCATCACCGGGCACTGGGTCTGTCGGCATCTCAGGCATCCGGAGGTCCCAGCGCCGCGAAACTCGCATCCAGCCGTTCCAGCATGAAATCCGCATCAGCGCGAGAAAACGGCATCGGTGGGCGAATCTTGAGCGTGTTGTAATGTATCCCCAGCCGGTTCATCAGCACACCGCGTGCGCGCATGTCGTTGGCGACACGGCCCGCATAGGCGGTGGCGGGCGCCTTGGTGGCGCGATCCGTCACCAGTTCCGCGCCAAAGAACAGCCCGGTGCCGCGCACATCGCCGATCCAGTCGTATTTCTGCGCCAGCGCGCGCAGCCCGGCCCGGGCATGGTCCCCGGTGTCGCGCGCGTTGTCCTGAAGGTGCTCGTTCTCCAGCACGTCCAGCATGGCAGAGGCCGCAGCACAAGACACAGGATTGCCGCCGAAGGTGTTGAAATAGCGAAACGAAGTGCGGAAGGCGGACAGGATCTCCGGCCGCGTCACCAACCCGGCGACGGGGTGGCCATTGCCCATGGGTTTGCCCAGCGTCACGATGTCAGGGGCCGCGCCCATGCGCTCGTGCCCCCACATATGCGTGCCACAGCGGCCAAAGCCCGGTTGCACCTCGTCCGCGATAAAGAGCCCGCCCGCCGCCTTCACACGCGCCAGCGCTGGGTCGAGCCAGCCCGGAGGCAGATCCGGGAACCCTTCGTTCACGAAGGAGGGGCACAGGATAATCCCGGCGAACCCGTGTTCCGATGCGTCGAGCGCGTCGATCGCTTCCTGAACGCTGGCGGCAAAGGCCTCTGCATGGGGTTGGCCCGCGGTGCCCCCAAGCGGGCGATAGCTGTCCGGCGCCGGGACAAAGCGGATGTGATCGCCACCGCCGGTGGCCGGGGCATTGGTGCGCGACAGTTGCGCGACGGCGGTGGTGTTGCCGTGGTAGGTGTGATCGGTGGCGATCACGCCGCGTTTGCCTGTCACCGCTTCGAGCATGCGCAGCGCGATGTCATTGGCCTCTGATCCGGTGCAGGTCAGCACCCCGGCGTCGAGACCGTGCCCGAAGGTCGCCGTGAGCCTGTCAAGATAGTCGAGGATTCCCTCGTGCAGGTAGCGTGTATGGGTGTTCAGCGTCGCCGCCTGCCGCGCGATGGCCTCGACCACATGCGGGTGGCAATGGCCCACATGTGGCACATTGTTATAACAATCCAGATACTTGCGCCCATCGGCATCCCAGACCCAGACGCCTTCGCCGCGGGTCAGGTGCACGGGGTCGTCGTAGAAGGTCGACACATTGGGCCCCAAGAGGCGGGCCCTGCGGGCCATCAGATCAGCGGTCGTGGTCATTCTGCCCTCAGTACCTTTGCTGGTTCATTATATAAACCGATGGTTGCAAATAGGGTCTCGCACAGAAACTCGGCTGTCAACGTAATTTTCTCGACCGGCGCAAAGCCGGCGCTTGACAGGTGAAGCAGGTTCGGCGGAGTATAAATGCAACAACTGGTTCAAATAATGATCCGATAATCCTATCCAACGACAGGGAGACACCCATGAAAACCTTCGTCACAGCGGTTGCCGCAGCAACTCTGGCCTTTGCCGGGGCGGCCGTCGCCGAGTACCCGGAAAAGCCGGTCAGCTTTATCGTGCCCTGGCCTCCGGGCGATCTCGAAGACGTGCTGACGCGCATGATCGCCGAGGATTTCCAGGCCGCCTATGGCGTGGCGGCTGCGGTCGTGAACAAGCCCGGCGGCGGCGGCGGCCCCTTCCCGGGCGCCATCGAAGTGGCCACGGCGCCCGCGGATGGCTATGTCATCGGCTCCTTTGTGCCGGCGGTCTCCGTGATCGGTCACACCATCGGCATTCCTGAACTTGCACCGGAAAAGTTCGACCCGGTGGGCATTTTCCTGACCTATCCCTTTGTCATCGCGGCGGGCGGCAACGCGCCTTACAGCTCCATGGAAGAGCTGGCAGCCCATGCCAAGGAGAATGACGTCGTGCTGGGCCATTTTGGCGATGTGCTGACACCGACACAGGTGACCAAGGCACTGGCCAAATCGATGGATTTCGAATGGGCGGCGGACGCGGCCTTCGACGCACTCGATTGCAACACGCTGGCCTCGGGTGATGCGGATGTGATCAACACCACGCTGCAGCTGATCCTGCCCTGCCTCGATCAGGTCAAGGTGCTGGTGTCCATCACCGGCGAGCGCATTTCCAAGGTGCCGGACACGCCCGCCATTGGCGAAGTGAACGCCGCTCTGGACATCGCGCTCTGGAACGGTCTGTTCGTGCACAAGGACACCCCCGCGGACGTGCGCGAAAAGATCGCCGCCGTTGCCTCCAAGACGGTCATGAGCGAGCGCGCTCAGAAGGTGGCCGCGGAAACCGGTGCATTGGTCTATTGGCAGGACGCCGCGGCCTCTGCCGAAGTGATCGAGGCCGACAAGGCGACGCTGGTCACCATCGGTGGCATGCTCGAGTGATCGCAATCGGGGAGGGGCGTTCCGCGCCCCTCTCTTTTCTGGCGCGGATGGTGGCCCGGCCTTGAGTGACGCGGCGTCTGTGGACGCGGCGCGGGCCGTCCGAACCCTGCCATTTGGGATGATTTCATGAACAGCGAAAGCGATCTGCAAGCCAAGACGCGCACGGCAGGCCAGGTGGTCTTTGTCGCGCTGGCGCTTGCCGTGTCGCTGTTTCTGCTGTCGCAGATCGGCTGGCAAACGGTCTGGGTGGAGGACGCGCGGTCCTTTGCGGCGCAGCCAAGGTTCTGGCCGGGCGTTGCGCTGTTGGTGATGGTGTCGGGGTTCGGGGGGCACTTGTGGCAGATGCGGCGGCGGCGGCCCGACCGGCTGGATTGGGTCGAGGCCCGGCGCTGGCTGGAGCCGTTCGAATATGCGGGCTGGTTCATGGCCTATGTCGTGATCGTGCCGATCATCGGCTTTCTGCCAATCAGCATAGGCTTTGCCGTGGCGCTGACATGGCGGCTTGGCTACCGCGACCGGCTGTTTCTGATCCTCGCAGCCGGTTTTGCGATTGTGGTGGTGGTGCTGTTCAAGGGCTTTCTCGGGGTCAAGATCCCGGGGGCCGCGCTCTATGATTTTCTGCCGGGAGCAGTGCGCAGTTTCGCGCTGACCTATCTGTGATGCGGGGCATCGCGCCCAAGCCTGACAGGTCAGGACCGCTGCGCGGGCAGGGGCCAAAGACGGGCTGTGTCCCCTCCGGGGCCGGGAGGCACACATGGAACTGATCTTTTCCGCCATCGAGGTGCTGGCCCGCTGGGACGTGGCGCTGGCGCTTTTTGTCGGCGCCATAGGGGGCGTGGCCATCGGTGCCATTCCGGGTGTTGGCCCCGCTGTGGCCATCGCCATCCTGCTGCCTGCGACCTTTTCCATGGACCCCATCGTCGGGCTGACCGTGCTGTTGGGGATCTACGGATCCTCCATGTATGGCGGGGCGATTCCGGCCATTCTCATCAACACGCCGGGCACCGCGGTGAACGCGCTGACCACCTATGACGGCTTCCCCATGACGCTGCGCGGCGAGGGACGGCGGGCGCTGAGCCTCGCCTATTCGGCCAGCTTCTTTGGCGGGATCTTCTCCGTGGCCTGCCTGATCCTGCTGTCGCCGGTTCTGGCCAAGGTCGCGCCGATGTTCGGGTCGCGCGAGATCTTTCTGGCGGCGCTTCTGGGGGTGATCCTCGTGATCGTGGCACACCGCGGGCAGATGCTGATTGCCGCGGCGCTGTCCGGTCTGGGGATCTTCTTGTCGACCGTGGGGCTGGAGCCGGTGAAATACACCCGCCGCTTTACCTTTGAACAAAGCTGGCTGGCCTCTGGCGTCGACCTGATCGTGGTGGTGCTGGGGCTGTTCGCGCTCAGTCAGGCGTTCCTGCTGCTGACCATGGATGACGAGCGGGTCCGCACCCCGAAATCGCGCGGATCGCTGTTTCAGGGGTTCCGCGAGTTGGCCAGACACCCGCGCGTCGTGGGGCTGTCTGCCAGTTTCGGCGTGCTCATGGGGATGATCCCCGGCGTGGGCGAGTTCACCGCGCAGTTCATGTCTTATACTTCGGCCCGGAAGATGTCGAAGACACCAGAAGCCTTTGGTCACGGCTCGTCCGAAGGGCTGATCGCCTCGGAGGCCGCCAACAATGCGGTGCCCGCCGCGGCAATGATCCCCTTGCTGGCGCTTGGCATTCCGGGAGAGGCGCTGACCGCCATGATGCTGTCGGTGTTCTATGTGCACAACGTGGTGCCGGGGCCGGGGCTGTTCCTCTACCAGATGGATTTCGTCGTGGCGCTCTATCTGGCGCTGC
>JBELMB010000052.1:0-29650 GCA_042088665.1 Sagittula sp. | reverse complement strand
GAACACACAGACAGCCGTCTATATCGGCATCGTCTATACCTACCTGCCGTTCATGATCCTGCCGATCTATTCCTCGTTGGAAAAGCTCGACACATCGCTGCTGGAGGCAGCCGAGGATCTTGGCTGTTCCCGGCTGAGCGCGTTCTGGCTGGTGACCTTGCCGCTGTCCAAGGCCGGTATCATCGCGGGATGTTTCCTCGTGTTCATTCCAACCATTGGCGAATTTGTCATTCCTTCGCTGCTTGGCGGGTCAAACACGCTGATGATCGGCAAGATCCTCTGGGAAGAATTCTTCAGCAACCGCGACTGGCCGGTGGCCTCGGCGGTGGCGATCATTCTGCTGCTGATCCTGATCGTGCCGATCGTGCTGTTCCAACGCTCCGAGGAAAAGGCACGGGAGGAGGGAAGATGACGACGACCCCGTTCCGCCACATCGCCACGGGAGGCCGGTCATGAGACGATTCAGCTGGTTCAACGCCACATCCCTGACACTTGGGTTTGCCTTTCTCTACCTGCCCATGGTCCTTTTGGTGGTCTATTCCTTCAACGAAAGCCGCCTTGTGACCGTCTGGGCCGGTTTCTCGACCAAGTGGTACGGCGAATTGTTCCGCAACGAGGACTTTCTAGATGCCGCATGGGTCACTGTGAAAGTGGCTTTCTTTTCGTCGACATTGGCCACGGTCATGGGGACGATGGCCGCCCATGTGCTGATCCGCGGCAGGCGGTTTCGCGGGCGCACGTTGTTTTCCGGCATGATCTATGCCCCGCTCGTGATGCCCGAAGTCATCACCGGCCTGTCGCTTTTGCTGCTGTTCATCGGCATCGGGCTGGACCGCGGGATCTTTACGCTTGTGCTGGCGCATACAACCTTTGCCATGGCCTATGTGGCTGTCGTGGTCTCCTCGCGTCTGGCCAGTTTTGACACCGCGCTGGAAGAAGCGGCGCTGGATCTTGGCGCCACGCCATTCGAGGCCTTTCGCCTCGTGACGCTGCCGATCATTGCACCGGCGGTGATCTCGGGTTGGCTGCTGGCCTTCACCCTGTCGCTGGACGACCTTGTGATCGCCAGCTTTACCACCGGGCCGGGGGCCACGACCCTGCCGATCAAGGTGTTCTCTGCCGTGCGACTGGGCGTCAGTCCCGAGATCAACGCGCTCTCGACGATCCTGATCGCCTTTGTGACGGTGGGGGTGATTGCGGCGTCGCTGGCCACGAAACGCGCCGCGGTGCGTCGCAGCCGGGAGGAGCGCGCGGCGGAACAGGGATGAGACGTCTCTACGAACCCGCGGCTTATGCACCAGAGAACGGCGCCTATTGGGCCGGTACGACCACGGGCCGGTCGTGGCCCCGTGCCGAGCAGGATATGCGCTGCGAGGTCGCTGTCATCGGCGGTGGGTTCACCGGTCTGAACGCGGCGCTGGCCCTGGCAGAGGCCGGTGTGGACGTCGCCCTTTTCGAGGCTGAGCGCCCGGGTTGGGGGGCATCAGGACGCAACGGCGGGTTTTGCTGCATCGGTGGCGGCCTGTTGGACAGCGCCCAGATGCAGCGCCAGTTTGGCGCAGCGCAGACTGCCTTGTGGCACGACGCCGAAAAGGCCGCGGTGGCCCATGTGGCCGACCTGTTGACCGGCCACGGTATGGATGCGGACGTGCAGTCCAACGGGGAAATGGTGCTTGCCCATTCGGCCCGTGCATGGTCCGCCCTGCAAGCCGAAGCGCCGATATTGGCAAAGGCCTACGGCACCGCGCCGCGCCTTGTTTCGCAAGCGGAACTGGGTACCGAAGGCATGGGTGGGCCATGGCATGGCGGTATGCAGGTGCCACTGGGTTTTGCGCTGAACCCGCAGAAGTACCACGACGGCCTGTCAGATGCCGCACAAAAGGCCGGGGCCCGACTGTTTGCGCATGGCCCTGTCACCGGGCTTGTCCGTGATGGCGCGGGCTGGCGGGTGCAATTGGCAAAGACGCAGGCACACGCCGACCGCGTGATCCTGGCGACCAACGGGTATTCCAGCGAGAACATCCCGTCATGGCTGCACGCGCGCTATCTTCCGGTGCAATCGGCCGTCATCGTCACACGCGTGCTGACGGATGCGGAAAAAGACGCCGCGCGATGGTGGTCGGACACCATGGCCTATGACAGCCGGCGGTTGCTGCATTACTTTCGGCTGCTGCCCGAGGGCCGGTTCCTGTTCGGCATGCGCGGCGGGTTGACCGCGCGACCTGCCGAGGAGGCGGCGATTGCAGCCCGGATCCGGCAGGACTTTCATCGCGCCTTTCCCGCCTGGAAAGACGTGGAGATCACCCATGGCTGGTCAGGGCTTTTGTGCCTGATGCGCGCCGGGACGCCTTTCGTGGGCGCAGTGCCAGATGCGCCGGGGCTGTTCGCCGGGCTGGGATTTCACGGCAACGGCGTGGCGATGGGCAGTTATGCGGGGCGCCTGCTGGCGGATATTCTGCGTGGCGTGCAACCGGCGGGGCCCATGCCCGGGTTCCTTGCGGCGCCGCCACACCGCTTTCCCTTGGGTCGGCACAGGCGCGCGTTGTTGCGGCCCGCCTATTTGATCGCAGATTGGCTGGACCTCTGAGCGCGCGGGGTCAACCCCGCGCTACGCCGGGTGCGCCGGTGGCACGGACGGGGCTTCGCCGCCTTGTCGGAGTCAGGTTTGGGGCCGGGTCGAGGCACTGCCTCTCTGATTGACGCGTCCGCTGAAAGCGCCAACCGCCGTGGGTGGACGCGGAGCTCACCCTTGCGGCGTCAAACCGGGGCGGGCCTTGCCGCGTTGCAGGCCAAGTTGGCGTTCTCGCCAGATGATCAGCACCCCCGCCAGAACCACGATCGAAGCCCCGATGAGCACCGGTGCTGTGGGCACTTCGTCGAAGAACAGGAACCCGAAAAGCACTGCAAAGAGGATGGATGCGTAGTCGAAGGGCGCAATCACGGCGGCCCCGGCGTAGCGGTAGGCCGACGTGATGATGATCTGCGCGACGCCGCCAATCACACCCGAACCGATCAGCATGATCAACACCTGCGGGCTGGGCCAGACCCATCCGAATGGCACGGACACCAGCGAAAACAGGGTCGCTGTCAGGGAAAAGTAGAACACGATTGCGGATGTCTCTTCCGTCGCCACGAGGCGGCGGATGTGGATCTGGCTCATTGCCCGCAATGCCGCCGAGGTCAGCGCCAGTGCGCCGCCGACAAGGGCCACATCTGTGAGATCGTCGAACTGCAGCCGCGGCCAAAGCACGATACAGACGCCGACCAACCCCAGCGCCACCGCGGACAGGCGGAAGGCCCGCAGCCGTTCGCCAAGAAGCACCGCCGCCAGCAGCACCGTCATCAGGGGCGCGGCAAAACCCAGGACCGTCACTTCGGGCAGCGGCAAGAGACCCAGCGCAGCAAACCCGCAGCCCATGGCCGACACGCCGATGATACCGCGCCAGACGTGCCCCATCGGTCGGGTGACTTTCAACCCCGTGGCCAGATCCCCGCGCCAGGCCAGCCAGCTCAAGATAACCGGCATGGCAAAGAACGACCGAAAGAACACCGCCTCACCCGGTGGCACCTCGGCGGTGCCCGCTTTGACCAGAGCGGCCATAATGGTGAACAGCACCACCGAAGTCAGCTTCAGCGTGATGGCGCGCAGCGGGGACATGGGTTCTCCTACGGGATGAGCCCACAGTGGCCCTATCGGCGCAGAGGTGCAATGCCTCTGGCCGCGGGGTCGACGCATGGCCGGGCTGTCACCGCCGCATGAGACGGTGCGCTCCTGCGGCCCGCCTTACATCGTCTCAAGGCAATGTCGGCGAAAGGCGCGCTTGAGCATGTCCAGTTCCGCCCGCAAGAGCGCCACTTCGGCACGGACATCGTCGCCGAGAACCTCACCGGCGATCAAGGTAAAGCTGTCCAGCACCTGATCCGCATTTGCATCGCTGATCAGAAAGGTCTGAACCCCGTCGCCGACGGCCTCCACCGGGACGGGGATCTCGACCAGCCAGCGTGGGTCTGACTTGCCTTCGGTCGCCATTTGGGTGACCAGCACGCCGCCCACCGGCTTGTCTTGCAGGGTGACGGCGATCTCGGGCGTCATGGCCCGCGTATTCGACGTGCTGAGCACCCCTTCCCAGATGCCTTCGCGGAACCGCGTCTTGGTCAGCGTGTACGCGCTCATGCCTCACCCCTTGTCAAACGGCCGGCGTCCAGTGCCGACCAAAGCCGCGTGGCGGCGGATGTCATATCCCGGCCCTTCGGTGGATCAAGGCACCGCCCGGCAATCGGGTCACAGCGCCGCCCTGCGTCAGTCTCATAGCGCTGCTCTGCATCAGCCTCATAGCGCCGCCCTGCGTCAGTCTCATAGCGCCGCCCTGCGGCGACGACTAAACGTCAGATCGCGCAGGATCACCTGGTTCATTTCCGGCCCTTCAAAGATCAGGTCGAGCCACATCTTCTCAACCCGCTTTTCGTTGAGCTTGGTGTAGGCCAGATCGAACTCCACATGGATCTCTTCCTCGAACAAGGGCAGTTCGCGCACGATCTGTTCCGTGTTTGGACCATGCTTGACGTTGAGACGGGCAAAGATCTCCAGCGGTTTTTCCATCTCTGCAATCGTTTCGATCCGGATCAGGTGATTGCGCTTCAACCCCTGTGCGACCTCTTCCGGCAGATCAATGGCCAGCGACAGATAAGAGCCATCGAATTTGAACACATCGAGACGCAAGCCATACGCCGCGAGATCCGCCTCGCGCATGTTCCGGATCTGGCGCAGGGTCAGTTCAGAATGCGCGCAGTCATGGAACAGGGTTGCCTGATCTCCAAGCATGCTCTTGGACTGGACAGAGGACATGCCCGACTCTGGCAGAGGCCCACACCAAAGTTCCGGTCTCCAGGCCCAGTCCGCGTCAACCGGTCGGGGAAACGCCTGGTTTCCGACCATCGGCAAGGCAAGCCGTTCCTCTGCGATGTAGATCAGCTTGTCGAGATGCGCCCGCAAACGGCGCGCGCGGGTGCGCTGACGGCGCAGGATCGCGAGATCCGTATCAGCCGCGCTGCCCGCGGCCTGCGCCCAACGCCGCAGACCGGCGGCGAACACCATCCTGTCCAGCCATCCCTGGCCTGCACCTGTCTGCTGCTTCATCGCCCCAACGTGCCTTCTCGTCCCGATGACGACCAATTGTTTCGGGTTCGGAAACTAATATGTCAAACCTTTCGGATTGAATAAACGACAATGAGATAATTGCGCCGCGGTTCCCTGCCCGGATCGGGTCAGATGGCCGTGACGGCATCTTTGATTGCGTCCCTTGGCCTGTCCCTACCCGTCAGGGCTGAGGTCGCGGATCTGCTCCGTGACCTGTCTCAGCATGCGTTCGCCGCGCGACCCGGACAGGGCGCTGCCCTCAGGCACATATAGCGCCAGCCCCACCAGACGTCCGTTCACCGAGAAAGCCCCGCGCCAATAGCGCGTGTCCCCATCGCCCAGCGGCAGCTCTCCGCGGCTGGCGAGATGGACGGTGACGAGGCCATCCCGCTGGGTGCTGTCCAGAAGCACCGCGTTCGCCGCCTCGGCCAGAACCGCACCGGAAGGCAGATCCGTCGCGGCGCCGCGCGGGCCTGCCGTCACGGTCACCACGGCGGGCGGCACGCTGGGCCCTGTCCGCCCCTGCGAGATCAACTGGCAGGAGGCGATCACGGCAAAGCCCGCGCCGCGGCGGGTCTGCGTGGTTTCGGGATCAATGCAATAGCCCTCTGGCCCGGCGACAACGATGTCCCCCCCGGCCAGATCCACCCGCGCCAAGGGTGTCGGCGCGCGCTCAGATGTGGGGTCCGCACCGTCCGCGCCCGTGTCCGCTTCCGTGTCAGGCGCGCGCAGAAGACGCGCAAAAAGACCACCGGGCGCAGCGCCCGCAGCGTCTTTGTCCGCATCCGGATTGGATTGCGGAAGAACACTGCACCCCGCCAGCGCACAGGCGCTGACGAGGGAAAGGGCCAGAAGGCCTGCGCGCATGGGATCAGAGATCCGCGTAGACGTGCTTTTCCGCCTGACCACCCGGATGCGTGACAGCACCCTTGTAGGTCTCGCCCACAAGCTGCGCATACTTCCAGAGCGAGCCAGAGGCATAGATCGTATCGCGCGGACCGGCCCAGGCGTCCTTGCGGGCTGCCAGTTCCTCCTCGCTCAGATCGACGGAAAGCGCTCCGGTGATCGCGTCAATCGTGATCTGGTCACCGTCCTGCACCAGCGCGATCGGCCCGCAATGCGCCGCTTCGGGTCCGACATGGCCCACGCAGAAGCCGCGCGTCGCACCAGAGAAGCGACCATCGGTGATCAACGCGACCTTCTTGCCCATGCCCTGACCGGACAGCGCCGCGGTGGTGGCCAGCATTTCGCGCATGCCTGGGCCGCCAGCGGGGCCCTCGTTGCGGATCACGATGACCTCACCTTCCTTGTAGGCCCGCTGCTTCACGGCCTCGAAGGCGTCTTCTTCGCATTCGAACACCCGCGCAGGGCCGGTAAAGACCTGGTCTTCCGGCGCGATGCCCGCAACTTTGACGATGGCGCCTTGCGGGGCAAGGTTGCCCTTCAGGCCGACAACACCGCCAGTGGCAGTGATCGGCTTGTCCACGGGGTAGATGACCTTGCCATCGGCCTCACGCTCGATCAGGTCAAGCTCTTCGCCAATCGGACGGCCCGAGGCGGTCATGCACTCCTCGTGGATCAGACCGGCGCGGCGCAACTCCTTCATCACGACAGGCACGCCACCGACCTCGTAGAGGTCCTTGGCCACGTAGTTGCCGCCCGGCTTGAGGTCGACGAAATAGGGCGTATCGCGGAAGATTTCGCAGACATCGTCGAGGAAGAATTCCAGCCCGGCCTCATGGGCAATCGCAGGCAGGTGCAGACCGGCATTGGTCGACCCACCGGTGCAGGCCACGACTCGCGCGGCGTTTTCCAGCGACTTGCGGGTGACGATGTCACGGGCGCGGATGTTCTGCTCCAGCAGGTGCATCACGGCAATGCCGGAGGCGGTTCCATACTGGTCGCGGCTCTCATAAGGCGCGGGCGCCCCGGCGGAGTTCATCAGCGCAAGGCCGATGGCCTCGGACACGCAGGCCATGGTGTTGGCAGTGAACTGGCCGCCACAGGCGCCGGCAGAGGGACAGGCCACCTTTTCAAGCGCGCGCAGCTCCTCGTCAGAGTTGGCCCCCGCCTGGTGCTTGCCCACCGCTTCAAACACATCCTGAACGGTCACGTCACGGCCCTTGAACCGGCCCGGCATGATCGATCCGCCGTAGATAAAGACCGAGGGCACGTTCAGACGCACCATGGACATCATCATGCCCGGCAACGACTTGTCACAGCCCGCCAGCCCGACGATGGCGTCGTAGCAATGACCGCGCATGGTAAGCTCAACCGTGTCCGCGATGGCCTCGCGGGACGCCAGCGACGCGCGCATCCCCTCGTGGCCCATGGCGATACCGTCGGTGACCGTGATGGTGGTGAATTCCCGCGGCGTGCCAGAGGCCTCTTTGACGCCCAGCTTCACGGCCTGCGCCTGACGGTTCAGCGCGATGTTGCAAGGGGCCGCTTCGTTCCAGCAGGTGGCGACACCGACCAGAGGCTGGTTGATCTCATCCTCGGTCAACCCCATCGCATAAAGGAAAGAGCGGTGCGGCGCCCGCTCCGGCCCTACTGTGACATGGCGGCTGGGCAATTTGGTTTTGTCGAACGGACGCTTGAGCACGGCTTTTTCCCTCCCGAAATAGGTTTGTCATCGCATATCGAACGGCCCCCGGCGGGGCAAGTCTCAATGGTATACCAGAAACAAGGGTGGAACGGGGAAGGAGGGACGGCGCGTGGGGCGAGTGTCCGCCGGGAAACCGGCGGGCAGAGCGTCACCCGTTGTCCCACGACAGGGCCTTGGGGTCAGCCGGATCCGATCAGCGCCCCCGCCCCAAAGACCAGCGCGCCCCCCAGCACCACCTGGAACGTCGCGCGCCAGAACGGCGTGTCCATATAGCGGCTCTGGATCCAGGCAATCGCCCATAGCTCCACAAAGACCACCAGAATGGCGATGACGGTGGCGGTCCAGAAATCCGGAATCAGGTAAGGCAACGCATGGCCAAGCCCGCCAACCGTGGTCATCACGCCCGACGCCACGCCGCGCTTCACCGGAGAGCCCCGTCCCGACAGTTGCCCATCGTCCGACGCGGCCTCCGTGAACCCCATGGAGATGCCGGCCCCGACAGAGGCCGCCAACCCCACGAGGAACGTCGTCCATGTGTCCTGCGTGGCAAATGCCACGGCAAAGATCGGCGCAAGCGTCGAGACGGACCCATCCATCAACCCCGCCAGCCCAGGCTGCACCCAGGTCAGAACGAACTGACGCCGCGCGTTGTCATCTTCCTTTTCGCGAGTGTCATCATCCAGATGCGTCTGCTCCAGTTGATGGGCCATGTCCTGATGCCCGGCTTCGATGGCTGCGAGATCGCCCAACAACGTCCGGGTGTCCGCATCCATGGTCATCTGCGCCGCCTGCAAATAGAACCGCGCAGCGTCCTGCTCCATCGAGGCCGCCTCTTGCCGGATCTGGTCCAGCGTCAGCCCTTCCATCAACCACACAGGTTTTCGGGCATAGAATCCCGCCACGTGCTCTCTGCGGATAAGCGGAATCACGTCGCCAAAACGACGTTGGTGCAAGGCGATCAGGTTACGCCGATGCGTGTCTTCCTCTTGCGCCATCCCGTCAAAGATTTTGGCCGTGTCGGGAAAATCCTCCCGAAGCTTATGCGCAAAGCTGCGATAGATGCGCGCGTCATCTTCCTCGGCAGAGATCGCGAGGGCAAGGACCTCTTGTTCGGTAAGGTCTTTGAAACGTCGGCGGTGTAGTGAATAGCGCATGCCACCCTCCTTAGAATAGTTCTAATGTAAAAGATAATGCGCGGGTATGGAATGCCCGTCTTGAGTTCATATGCCGTTGCGTCACTTTGAACTTGTTAACGAAACGTTAAGACCGCAAAATAAACTACTCCGTTCAGTTCATGAATAAAGGAACCACCCATGACCCGGATCGTCGCAGTCCTCGTCCTGTCCCTCGCCGCAGCCCCGTCATTTGCCAATGTCGGCCCCGCGTTCCTGCCTGATTTCAATTTCCCCGCGCCATCGCCACAGCCCAGCATCACGACACAAGGCTGCGTTGCCACGGCCACCGCGACGTGCAACTGACCATAAAAACTTGGCCACCGAGGGGCGCGCTCCGCCCGGGGACCAACTTACGACCAAGCGGCCGCAGACCCCTGTCGTTCCCCGCACAGGACGCTCTTGGCAGCATGGCTTGCCCGAACTGAACCCAACTGTTTATATACGGGCCTGACGTTTGGAGAAGCCGCATGCCCGCACAGACCATGGTCGACACACCGCGAAGCCAGGACGTGCGCAAAGGGCGCAAGTTTGATCAGGTGGTCGCCGGGGCACAAGAAGTCTTTCTGCGGGACGGCTTCGAAGGCGCCTCTGTCGACGATATCGCCCGTCAGGCCGGCGTGTCCAAGGCGACGCTGTACAGCTATTTCCCGGACAAGCGGCTGCTGTTCCTTGAGGTCGCCTCGGCGCAATGCTGTCGTCACGCCGATGAGGCGCTCGTCTGCGTCGATGTCAGCCAACCCCCCGACGTGGTTCTACGCGATGCCGGGCGCAAGATCCTTGAGTTCATCTTGTCGGACATGGGTCAGCGGATCTTTCGCATTTGCGTTGCCGAAGCGGACCGATTTCCGGAACTTGGCCGCCAATTCTACCAAAGCGGACCGATGATCGCGCGCAAGGCACTGAGCGGCTATCTCGAAACCGCCGCAGCCCGCGGCGAAGTCATCATAGACGACATGAGCCTTGCCGCCGACCAGTTTTCCGAACTGTGCAAGGCTGATCTCTGGCCCAAGACCATCTTTGGCCTGCAATCCGAATTCTCGAGAGCAGAGATAGACCGCGTGGTCGACGGCGCGGTGAAAACCTTCATGGCGCGGTACGGCGCAAAGGCCTGAGCACAAACGCCAGTCACCGCGCGGTCCGAGGCGCTTGCTCGGTCACCGGCCGAAAGACCGCGCGCTAGCAGCGGCCGTCCTGACGCTGCACGGTCTCGAATCAGCAGTCTGCGATCCATCGCGGCCCGACCACACGCGTTGCCAGCGCGCAGCCGCCCCGATACACAGACAGGGATCCCGCCGCGCACCATGCGCCCGGCCCTGTATTGAGAGAGACCATGCAAACCAATTCCGAAAACGCCTGCTTTGGCGGCGTGCAGGGCGTCCACACCCACACCTCTGAAACCTGCGCCTGCGACATGACCTTCGGCCTGTATTTGCCCCCCGCCGCCGAAAACGGCCCGGTGCCGCTGCTCTGGTATCTCTCGGGGCTGACCTGCACCCATGAAAACGCCATGACAAAGGCCGGGGCACAGGCCTGGGCCGCCGAAGAAGGCATCGCCGTGGTCTTTCCCGACACATCGCCCCGCGGCGAGGGCGTGGCCAACGACGAGGCCTATGATCTGGGTCAGGGCGCCGGTTTCTACGTCAATGCCACCCAGGATCCATGGGCACCGCATTTCCGCATGTGGGACTACATCGCCGAAGAGCTGCCCGCGCTGCTCGGGGCAGAGTTTGCCCTGGACATGGACCGGCAGGCGATCACCGGGCATTCCATGGGCGGGCACGGCGCGCTGACGCTCGCCATGGGCCTGCCCGGACGCTTTGCCTCTGTCTCGGCCTTTGCGCCGATTGCCAACCCGACCGCATCTGACTGGGGCCGCAAACAGTTGTCCGCCTATATCGGGGCGGACGAAACGCTTTGGGCCGCGCATGATGCCACCCTGCAGATGACGGCAGAGGGATTTGACGGGTCCGTGCTGATCGACCAGGGCGCGAGCGATCAGTTCCTTGACCTGTTGAAGCCCGAAGCACTGGCACAGGCCATGATGGCGCGCCGTCAGGATGGCGTTTTCCGTATGCAGAAAGGCTATGACCACAGCTACTTCTTCGTGGCGAGCTTCATGGAAGACCACATGCGCTTTCATGCAGAGGCGCTGGCAGGCTAGGCCTGTCACGCGGCGCCCGGAGGTGACAACGCTTTACATCGATGCCGATGCCTGTCCGGTCAAGGACGAGGCAGAGCGCGTGGCAACCCGGCAAAAGGTGCAGATGATCCTCGTCGCCAACGGTGGCCTGCGCCCGCCGCGCAACCCACTGGTGCAACTGGTGATCGTTTCCGAAGGCGCGGACGAGGCCGACAAATGGATCGCAGAGCGCGCAGGCCGCGGCGATGTGGTTGTCACCAACGACATTCCGCTGGCCGCGCGCTGTGTCGAAACCGGAGCCCATGTGTTGCGCCCGGACGGCTCTGCGTTGACGCAGGCCAACATCGGCGCGCAGCTGGCCACACGCGATCTGATGGCAGACCTGCGCGCCGCCGACCCCTTTCGACAAGGCAGCGGCAAGGGCTTTACAAAGGCGGACCGCAGCCGTTTCCTTGATGCATTGGACCGCAGCCTGCGCGCCGCGGCAAAGGAGGCGAGATGATACAGGCGGTGATCTTTGACGTGGGCAATGTGCTCATCGAATGGCAACCCGAACGGTACTACGATCCAAAGATCGGGGTCGAGCGCCGCAAGGCGATGTTTGCCGAAGTCGACCTGCATGCCATGAACGATGCCGTCGACCGCGGCGCACCGTTCCGCGACACCGTCTATGCCTGCGCAGATCAATATCCCCAGTGGCGAGACGAAATCCGCCTTTGGCACGATGACTGGCTTGAGATGGCAAAACCGGAGATCCCGCAGTCCGTGCGCCTGTTGCGGGCGCTGAACGCGCGTGGGGTCACGACCCTTGCGCTCACGAATTTTGGCATCGGGACATGGGACATCGCAACGCCGGTCTACCCGTTTCTGACCGAATTCACAAAGGCCCATGTGTCCGGGCATATGGGCGTGACCAAACCCGATCCGCGCATCTACGAGATGGTCGAATCGGATTGCGGCCTGCCACCGGAGACATTGCTCTTTGCCGATGACCGCCTCGAAAACATCGAGGCCGCCGCGGCGCGGGGATGGCAGACGCATCTGTTCCAGTCGCCGCAGGGCTGGGCCGATTGCCTTGTGTCACATGGCCTGTTGCCTGCCGATGCCGCGGTCTGACGCGGGCCGCTCATGACCCTGCTGTGGTCCGTTGCAGGGCTGATCCTTGCGGGTTTGCCCGGCATTCGGGAACTGCGCCGCATGCAACGCACGGCAAAGGCGCGGGCCACGGCCCCCGGTCGCATGGCGCGCCTGTCCCGCGGCTGGACCCATTTTGACTGGTTCGGGCCAGAAAACGGACCCGTCGTGGTCTGTGTGCATGGCCTGACCACGCCTTCCTTTGTCTGGCTGGGTCTTGCGCCACGCCTCGCAGCACGGGGGTACCGTGTTCTGATCTATGATCTCTATGGGCGCGGTCATTCCTCTGCCCCATACGGGTTGCAGACTCCCGGCGTGTTTTGCCGCCAGTTGGAGGACCTGCTGGCGCACGAAGACATCACCCAAAAGGTCACGCTGCTGGGCTATTCCATGGGCGGCACCATCGCCACGGCCTTTGCCGCACACTCCGCGGATCGCGTCTCGCGCCTTGTGCTGATTGCGCCGGCTGGCATGGGGCACAACCTTGGCCGTCTTGCACGGTGGAACACCGAATGGCCCCTGCTGGGCGACTGGGCCTTTCACATTCGGTTTCCCCGCCGCATGGCAGAAGGCGTCAACGCCGAGCGCGATCTGCCCGGCAGCGTTGACGGGATCGGCGATCTCCAGATGCAGGAGTTGACGCGGCGCGGTTACTTGCGCTCTGTGCTGTCCTCGCTGCGGGGCACCTTGCGCCGCCCGATGGAAAGACAACACCGCGCGCTGGCCACGGCGGGCCTGCCGGTCACGGCGATCTGGGGGCGGGGCGATGCCATCATACCGCTGCGGGCGCTGGGGCAATTGACCCAGTGGAACCGATCCGTTGACCACGTGGTCGTGGACGACGCCGGGCACGGCGTGCTCTACACCCACACGGATGCCGTTCTGAAGGCTTTCGAACGCGACGCCTGAACGCATCGGTGTCAGCACGGGACAGACTGGAACAGACCGGAACAGATTGGGCTGCCAACCAGATCCGTCATCTGGATGGCCGATCGGGTCCGTCTGAAACCACCTGCGAGATGCCATATCCGGCGCGCAAGGGCAGCAGGCCCCGTCACGAGAGCCCGTGCAACCAGAAATCCTGCGCTTTGCGGCACGCCGCGCCCTACACAAGACCGCGCAACCGCGCTAAGCGAGGGGCATGACCTCCGTTGCTGATCTCTATGAAAACCGTGTCGCCGCTGGCCAGTTGCAGGCGGATGACGCGCAACGCAGTGCGCTGCCGTCGCTCGAACGCATCCGCGCTGCCTTGGCCGAGCCGGTCAAGCGCGGGCTGTTCCGGCGCGCCCCGGACCCCCCCAAGAGCCTGTATTTCTGGGGGGGTGTCGGGCGTGGCAAATCCATGCTGATGGATCTCTTTGTGGAAACGCTGGAAGTGCCGTCGCGCCGCGTGCACTTTCACGCCTTCATGCAGGAAATCCACGCAGAGATGCATCGGCTGCGCGGGGATGGCGTGGAGGACCCGATCAAACCGATCGCCCGCTCCATATCGGACTCCACCCGGGTGCTGGCCTTCGACGAGATGCAGATCACCGATATCACCGATGCGATGATCGTCGGACGCCTTTTCGAGCAATTGTTCGATGCGGGCACGGTGGTTGTAACCACGTCGAACCGCATCCCCGATGATCTTTACAAGGACGGGCTGAACCGCGCGCTGTTCCTGCCCTTTATCGCCCTGCTCAAAGACCGGATGGAGGTCCGCGAACTGGCGTCGGAGCGCGACCACCGTCAGGACCGGCTGGCCGGGTCGCAGGTCTATTTCTCCCCCGCGGATGGCACCGCCCGCGCACAGATCGACGCGCTGTGGAAAGAGCTGACCCATGGTGTCGAGGAAACCCTGACCTTGCATGTGAAGGGACGACAGGTGGAATTGCCACGCTACCGCAATGCGATGGCGCGGGCGCAGTTCTTTGATCTGTGTGGTCGCCCGCTTGGGCCCGCAGACTACCTCGCCCTGTCCGATGCGCTGCGCGTGCTGATCCTTGAGGATATTCCACAGCTGTCGCGCAACAATTTCAACGAGGCAAAGCGGTTCGTGACCTTGATCGACTCGCTCTACGAGGCACGCGTGCGCCTGATCGCTTCGGCGGCGGCAGTGCCCGAGATGCTCTATGTCGAAGGGTCCGGAAGTTTCGAGTTCGAGCGCACCGCCTCGCGCCTGAGAGAGATGCAGGCCGCGGATTGGGCACAGGACTGACCCGATCAGACGCGTCCGTTCGGAGGGTCCGGACCAAGTGTTCTGAATACCTGCCAAACACCCCGACAACAAAAAAAACAGGGCCCGCGAAGGCCCTGCTTAAGATCTGCTCGTATTCAGGTTCTCTGCCAGAATTTACATATCGGGGATCCGCAGGACCATGCCTGCGGTCAATTGGGCCGGGTCGCTTAACACGTCTCCATTTGCGGCCAGGATCTGCAGGTAAGCCACCGTCGATCCAAAGTAACGAAAGGCGATGCCGGGCAGGCTGTCGCCCGGCTGCACCGTATAGGTCCGCTCCGGGGCCCGGGGCGTGGGAGTGGGCGCTGGCGTCGCTGGTCGCGCGGCCAGGATCTGGGGAGCCGGCCTGGGCTGAACCTGCGGAACCAAGGTCGCGGGCACGCGCAGCAAAGGCGCTGCGGATTGCGTGGATGCCTGCGCGCCGGGTTGCGATTTCGGCTTTTTCAGCTCGTTCACCACGCCAAGGCCCATGGTCAGGACGGCACTGTTCACCTTGTCCTGTGGATCACTGGGAATGCCGAGCCGCGAAAAGGGATTGGGCGCGGCCACTTCGGGCGCTGTCGGGGCTGGCGCCGGGGCCTCCGGCGCGCTGACGACGCGCGCTGCGGGCGCGGTTGGGGCTGGCCGCAGGGTCTCTGGCTCGCTCGCCAAGGCCCGGATCCGGTTGGATTGGGCTGGGGCCGGGACCCGTGTCGGAGCGGGCAGCGGCACTGGCTGGATGGTTGCGGGGCGCGCCACGGGCCGCACTGGCGGCAACACCGGCTCTGCCAGTTGCGGGGCTGCCACGGGCCGCGCTGCCGGTCGGATGGCGGGCGTTGGCGCAACTGCTGCGGGCTTCGGTTCCGGCATCAGAATGGCTTGCGGCGGTGCGACTGCCGTCATCGCGGGTTGCAGGCCAAGTGGATCAGGAGAGGTACGGCTGACCTGATCACCCGGCGTCTCGTTCAGCGGCGTGCCAAGCGCCCAGATCAGGACAAGCGTGCTGGCGACGAACCCAACGGTCAGGACAAGAGGTCGGATCATGCCAAACCTCTGAAAACACCTGCGCAATCGGCAAAGCCTGCGCAATCACAACGCGAAACCATGTCTGTATCCCCCAATAACCACGCGCATCTTTGGCAGTCCGCGTGATTAATGCGACTATAGGCGAATCACCCTGATCGCGTCAACATATTGAGACGATGTCCACCTGTGGTGGGGCATAAAAACGAATCGGCCAGCGATAGCGCTTATCGAACGGGCAGAATCAGCGTCTGACCGGGGCGCAGATCGTCCGGACGTGACAAGAGATCCTGGTTTGCAGCAAACAAGGGGCCCGTCATGTTCACGTCGCCGTAGACCCGTTCGGCAATGCTGACGAGGCTGTCACCCGACTGCACAACGTAGGTGCCCGTGCTGTTGTTCACCACAGGCGCGACACCCGCGGGCACACCGTCCAGCGACCGGCGCACGATGGTGTGCAGCAGGCTGCCCGGCTGGCCCGGCGCGCTTTCGCGTCCCGTGGCCTGATTCAGGCTGGACAGCGTGTCCCATGTCATGCGCCGCATTTCCTGATCGTCCATATCCCCACCCTTCGCGAGGGGCGTCGGAGGCAGGCCAAGCGCCGTATGTGCAAAAGGCTCCGGCTCGGGTTCCGGCTGCCGGGCAAAAGGCACGTCAGAGAACAGCGCCCCGGAGGAACCCTCCGGTTGCGCCAGCCCGCTGGGCAATCTCGGTTCTGCGCGGGTCACGGGCTCTGGCAGCGGTCCTTCGGGACCACCGCGATCCGCGCCGGGCTGCAACACCACAAGCGCGACAGTGATCGCCAAGAACCCCAAAGCGAAGAGAACCATCCGGATCATCGCTGTACTCCCACGCTGCAAACCCACTGGTCTGGCGCGCCAAAACTCACACGCATCACCATGCCGTCACTTTGCCCCGCTCATCAGCGTCAGCCCCAGCGCGCGCCAGGTCATCAGCCCGCCGCGGTAGTACTTCAGCTTGGTCACCGGGTACCCGCTGTCGACAAGGAAACGCACGGCCTCTGCCGCCAGTGAATCGTCCGGCCCGGCACCAAAGATCACCAGATCATAGGCGTTCGAGAAATCGCCGCCGCGCACGCCCAGCGCGTTCAGCAGATCGTCCCGGTATGGATTGTCCGGCCCAAGGGTCTCGGTCGGGACGTTGACCGCACCGGGCAGCGTGCCCGATGAGAACCGCTCCGGCAGCCGCGCGTCGATCAAGAGTCCCTGCCCCGACGACACAAAGAGATCGAGGAAATCGAACAGCTCCAGCTCGCCGATCGTGCCGACCCCGGGCGCCGCCAGCATCGGTTGCACGCAGTTCGGCGGGCATGCAGCGCCCGACCTGTCGACCATCACCGTTTGCCCGTTCAGGCTGAACTGGAATCCGGCCATGTCTTCGGTTATGCGGCTCGATTGCGCATGGGCCGGCAGCGCCACGGAAATGGCGGCACAAACGGTCATGCAAAGACCTTTGAACATCTGCTCGTCCTCTGGGGCCGTTTGCGGCCCACACCTCTTGTCATTGGGACAAGATATAGTGCAACAGCAGCGAATCAGTCAATAAGCTGAGAGGCACAAGGCCCTTGCAAAGGGTCTTTGCAGCCCAATTGTTTGACGCTCTGCCCGTCAGGCGCCGGGACAGGCCGCCCTTTGCCCTGTTTTTTGGCCGGGTTCTGCACCCGGATGACGCGCGATGTCGGTCCCGTCAGCCGTTTTCGCGCAACACGCGCCCGGCGAGGTAGAGCGACCCGCAAATCACCACGCGCGCCCCGGGATCCTCCGCAACGATACGCGCCAGAGCCGTGGCAACATCCGGCGCCACATGCGCAATGTGCCCAGCATCCCGGGCTTGTGCCGCCAATACCTCCGCCGGGAGAGAGTTGGCCTCACCGGGGATGCTGACCGCGGTCAGGCTACGGACCTGTGCCGCAGTAGGGGCGAGGTAGCCACGTGCATCCTTGGTGTTCAACATCCCGCAAATCAGGTGCGTGGGGTGCGGCGCGCGGGACAACATGTCTGCCATGGCCGCACCTGCCGCCGGGTTGTGCCCACCGTCAAGCCAGAGCGGAGCCTCCCCCGCAGCTTTCACCAGCGGTCCATGGGTCAGGCGTTGCATCCGCGCGGGCCAGACCGCCTGCGTGACGGCCCCGTCAAACGCCACCTCTGGCATCCCAAGATACCGAAGCCCCATGAGCGCAGCCCCCGCATTCTGAACCTGATGCGCACCGGGCAAGGCGGGCAGCGGCACATCCAGAAGCCCGTTTTCGTCCTGAAAGGCGAGGCGCCCATGCTCCTCCCAGACATGCCAATGCTGCCCATGCACCAACAGCGGCGCCCCGACGGCCATGGCGCGCGCTTCGATCACGTCCAGAACCTCTTCGGGTTGCGGGCCAACGACGCAGGGCACGCCGCGTTTCAGGATCCCGGCCTTCTCTGCCGCGATCTTGTCCAATGTGTCCCCGAGGAAGGCCTCGTGATCCATGGAGATCGGAGTGATGATCGTCAGCCGCGGCGCCGCCACCACATTCGTTGCATCCAGCCGCCCACCCAGCCCGGTTTCAAGCAAAGTGAAATCCGCAGGCGTCTGTGCCATCGCCAAAAGCGCGGCACAGGTCGTGATCTCGAAATAGGTGATCGGCGCGCCGCCATTCGCCGCTTCGCAGACCTCCAGCAGCGCGGCCAGATCCGCTTCGGGGATCAGGTCCCCGGCGAGGCGAATGCGTTCGTGAAACCGCGCCAGATGCGGCGAGGTATAGGCGTGGCAGCTGTAGCCCGCCGCCTCCAATCCGGCGCGCATCATCGCCTGGGTAGATCCCTTGCCGTTTGTCCCCGCGAGGTGAATCACCGGCGGCAAACGCCGTTCGGGATGGTCCAGCGCCTCCAACAGGCTCCAGACCCGATCCAGGACGAGGTCGATCACCTTTGGGTGCAGCGCCATCAACCGCTCAAGAACAACGTCAGAGCCCACGGCCCCGTTTGCCTCTGCCATGGCTGGTATCCTTCAAACCGAAAGACGTCAGGCGCCCGAGGCGCTGTCTTCCAGGGCCGGGTTGTCGTCGATGGGGAAGGACCGCTCGTCGGGTCCCGGCGGTGGCAGATCGCCCCAGGTCGGCGGTGTCATGCGCATCAGCAATCGGCAGGTGACGATCAGTTCGGCGCGCATCTTGCGCCGGTCGATCACCCGGTCAAGCATACCATGCTCCAGCAGGTACTCGGCCCGCTGGAAACCCTCCGGCAGCTTTTCACGGATGGTCTGCTCGATCACACGCGGCCCGGCAAAACAGATCAGCGCATTGGGCTCGGCGATCTGGATGTCGCCCAGCATGGCATACGAGGCTGTCACGCCACCGGTTGTGGGGTGGGTCAGCACGACGATATAGGGCAGGCCCGCTTCCTTGAGCATCTGCACCGCGACAGTGCTGCGCGGCATCTGCATCAGGCTGAGGATCCCCTCCTGCATGCGCGCGCCACCGGCAGCCGCAAACAGGACCAGAGGCCGGCCCAGCCGCACCGCCTCTTCGGCGGCGGTCACGATGGCATTGCCCACGTACATGCCCATCGACCCCCCCATGAAAGAGAAGTCCTGCGCCGCAGCAACGATGGGCGTGCGCCCGATCTCACCCGCGGCGACCAGCATGGCTTCCTTTTCGGCCGTGTGCTTCTGCGCGGCTTTCATACGGTCGGGATAGCGTTTCGAATCGCGGAATTGCAGCGGATCGGCCACAGGTTCCGGCACGGCAATCTCGTTGAAAACGCCCCCATCAAACAGCGACAGGAACCGGTCGCGGGGCGTGATGTGCATGTGGTGGCCACAATTGCTGCAGACATTGAGATTGTCGCTGATCTCGCGGTGGAACAGCATCGTGCCGCAGTTGTCGCATTTCGACCAAAGGTTCTCCGGCACTTCGCGGCGCGAAAAGATCGAGTTGATGCGCGGACGGACGTAGTTGGTGATCCAGTTCATGTGACCTGCTTTCATGGACAAGCGGCGGCGTGCGGTTCGGCCTGACTTAGGGCCCGCCGCAACAAATTGCAATTCAGAGCCTGCATCCGGCGGGCGACAAGACCACCCCCAAGGCGCGCTTCTGCCGTAGCGCGGGGTTGACCCCGCGCGCCGCCACGCAGCGCTAGACCCGCAGGGCCACTCGAACGGTCAGCCAGTTGATCCCGATCATCGCCAGATCCACTGGCAAAAGCAGCCCGAGCGCGCCTTCGTCCTCGGGCCCAAAGGGCAGCTTTGACAGGGCAAGGCCAGACATCTCACCGGACAGCGACATCACGCCCAGCGCAATGAAGTTATTCACGAAGTGCAGCGCAATCGCCGGGGCGAGCGTGCCGGAACGGGCCGTCAGATCCGCCGCCGCCACGCCAAAGGCAAAGGCCCAGACCGCCACCGGCAGGGCATTGCTGCCGTAGGTGTCCGGCGCGTAATGTGCGAGGGCGAAGACCGCTGACGGCAGACAGAGCCAGATCAGAGGATGCGCCAAACGGGCCGCCAACTGGCTTTGGAAATACCCCCGAAAGAAGACCTCTTCCGAGGCAGTCTGGATCAGCACCGCCACCAGCGTGACCGGCAAGAGCATCAACCAGGTGCCCGCGGGCACACCCGGCACCGTCCCCATCCGGAAGGGCCAGGGCGGCAGGCCCGCAATCATGACCTGTACCAGCAGCAAGAAAAAGCATGCCTGCCAGAACTGTTGCCAGAATCGCCCCCGGGCGCCAAACAGGCTGCCCGAACTCCGCCCATGGATCAGCTCTGACACCACAACCGTGCCCAGCCCCATGGTGCCCATCAGCACCAAAAGCGCCAGCAACCCTCCCGGCGTGTCACCGCTGTCCATCGACCGGGAGAATTCAAGATAGGCGTCGGGCTCGACAAAACTGCGCACCATGGACAGCACGCCGCGCGCCAGGCCGAACATCACGGCCAAGGCAAGGAAAAGCCCAAGCACCAGCCGCCATAATTCGTTCGAGTCGCGCGCAGGCACGGTCAACGCCGCGTGTGCCGCATATTTCATACGCGCGCCATAGGCCGGGCGCGCCCGCCATGTGCCGGAAAGCAGATCATACCGCCATGATCAAAGGCTGCCGCGCCCCTGTCAACGGCCCCGTTTCGCAAACCGGGCTACTGCCCATGCCGCACCAGACTCCGCAGTCTGAGGAAAACCTCGCGCCGCTCTCAGAGGAGCGGCACGAGATTTGCCCAAAAAATCAGCCGTTCAGCAAAGCGCTCAGCAATTTTTTGCCGCAAGCCTCAAAGATTTCCCGTTTTGTACACCGCCTGATCAAACCTGTATCACGGCGTCACATTTAAATGCTTGTCTTGAGATACGTATCTCAGCTTTTCTCAAGGCACCACTCACCGACCTTCCGTCAGAGGTTCCGCAGGTTCCGCATGACGGCACTGAGAGATGACATGCACACGCCCGATTTTTCGCCGGCCCAGCTGCCCGCTGCGCTGCGCAACTTGTATATCGAATGGGACAACCGCGCCGAGGCCGGGTTTCCGCGCCTGTCCGCGGGTCTCTTTCAGGATCTGACCGGGTCTCTCAACCGGGTGGCGCTGACCGAAATCCTGCATGACACACATGGGCGGCCCTGCGATTTCCGGCTGATTTACCTGAGTGCCGCCTTGCGATCCAAGATGTCGCATGACTTCACCGGCATGCGCTTCAGCGAAGAACCCGGCAAGGGGCCGGGCACCGATATCTGGCGCGCCTATGCCGCCATCTGCCGGACCGGCCTGCCGCACCGGGTGAACCTGCCCTACGAAGGTCCGGCACAGGAATACGACACCACGACGGAACTTTTCGTGCCGCTGGCCAATGAGTTGGGCCGTCTGACCTACATCATGGCTGGCGTTCTGCTGAATCCTGTGGCCGAAACCGTGCCGCCCTGGGCCATCCGCACCTCCAAGACGGTTCCTCCGGGGTCGCGACTGACTTGACGCCCAACAGCGCCGTGTTATCCCCGGAACATGCTGGAGATCTTCCTCAAAACGCTGCCGTTTTTTGCGCTGATCGGTTTGGGATTCGGCGCCGCGCGCAGTCAGTTTTTCTCCGCTGACGCCACCGCCCACCTGACACGCTTCGTGTTCTATTTTGCGCTGCCAGCGATGCTGTTCCGGTTCAGTGCGAACCTGAGCTGGACCGAGATCTTTGATCCACGGCTGGCCTCGGCCTACCTCTGGGGCACTGCGGTCACATGGGCGATTGGTCTGCTGGTGGCCTTTGCCCGCGCGCAGGACACGCCCACCGCATCGATCGAGGCGCAATGTGCAGCCATCGGCAACACCGGGTTTCTGGGCGTGCCCATGCTGGCGCTGTTGATGGGGCAAGAGGCGGTCGGACCGATCATCCTGATTCTCTCCATCGACCTGATCGTGTTTTCCTCTGTGCTGACGTTGATCGTGACCGCCGCGCGCGAAGGTCAGATGTCGCTCGCCATCGTCAAGACGCTGGCCATCGGCTTGCTCAAGAACCCGATGATCGGGTCCATCGGTCTCGGGCTTGTGATCTCTGCCTCGGGGTTGGGGTTGCCTGCAGTGGCGGACAGCTTTTTTTCGACGCTGGGGGCCGCGGCCACCCCCGGCGCGCTCTTTGCCATTGGCGCCTCGCTGGCGTCCAAGTCAGCCGAGCGATTGCAGATCGCGGTCTGGCTTTCCTTTGCAAAGCTGGTGCTGCATCCGTTGTTTGTTGGCCTTGGGGTCTATGTCTTTTTCCCGACCAGCCCCTATGTCGCCGCGGTCGCCGTCTCTGCCGCGGCGCTGCCCGTGGCGGGCAATGTCTTTATCCTTGCGCAGCACTATGGTATCGCGCCCCAGCGCGTCTCTGCCGCGATCCTTGTGTCGACCGCGGTCAGCATCGTCACCGTCAGCCTCGTGATCGCCACCGTCGCACCGCAGTGATCCGGCATCAGTCCTGTCGCCGCACCAAAAGCTGGTTGCTGCTGGATGTCCGCGTCTCAAAGACTTTCAACGCCTTGACCAGATCCGACAGCTTGCGCTTGCCATAGCTGCGCGTGTCAAAATCCGGGTTGGCGGCGGTGATGACCTGACCGATGTCGCCCAGCCGATACCAGTCGTCGTCCTGATCGATCTGGTCCATCGCCTTGAAGATCAGGTCTCGTGCCTCGGTCGTGTTGCGCTTGTCGGCGGGGGCTTCGCGCTCTGGCGCCTGATCGATGTTCTCAAGATAGATGAACCGCTTGCAGGCCTTGCGAAAGGCATCCGGGGTCTTTTTCATACCCATGCCAAAGACATCGACACCCTGTTCGCGCACGCGGCTGGCCAACCGGGTGAAATCACTGTCCGACGACACCAGAACAAAGCCGTCGAACCGTCCCGAATGCATCAGGTCCATCGCATCGATCACCAAAGCAATGTCCGAGGCGTTCTTGCCCACCGTATTGGCGGGCTGGTGATGCGGCACGATGCCGAAATCCGCCTGCACCTTTGACCATCCGTTCATCTGCGAAGAGGAAAAGTCACCATAGACCCGCCGGACGGAGGCCTCGCCCAGCGTGGCGATCTCGTCAAAGAGCGCCTTGGCATATTTCGGCGAGGTATTGTCGCCGTCGATCAACACTGCCAGCAAGTTGGATTTGGTCATGCGACCCTCCTTTTCCTGTCTTGATACGCCCCGCACGGGCAGAACCCCAGACCCCACGTGACACAAACACGGCTGAGACCCTCGGTCACGGGCTGCGTTCAGGGCAAAGGCACAAACGCGCGCCCCCGCCGGCGGAATGGTGTCGGGGGTCGGTGACCCGCCGCCCATGACAAGGCCGCGCGCCCGGACTGTTCCGCACAGCGCTTTACAGGCGAAATATGTCCATATTATCAGCGTCTTGCCGTCACAGCCCCCACACAGATGGCGCCCCCACGTCCCGTGCGGCTCAACCCGCCGCCGCTTGTCGTCGCGATGCCTGGACGCGCGGGTCTGTCCAACTTCACTAAAATCAAATTCTTTCTCCACGGGATTACCATTTTTTAACCGCAGGGCCTCGCCGATTTCCCGGGAAAGAGGGGGCAGTTCAAGGATTGCCGCCCATGCCCCATTACAACGTTTCTCTTACGGATCTCAGCGCCAGCGGACGGTTCGTGCAGTCGGATCATTTTGGAGCCAACGCGCTGCAAAGCGTCAACATCGACGCCCATGGTCATGACGGCCCCACCGATGGCTTTGCCTCTGCCGCGACGACGCTGGGTCTGAACCACTTTCGCTATCCCGGCGGAGGCACAGAGAACGTCATCAACATCACCAAGCTGCAGAACGGCCAATTGCGCGATGAGGTCACGCGGTTCTTTGACTGGGTCCGCGACAGCGCGACCGAAGGAGGACAAGGCAAGGTCACCGTGGTCCTGCCCACCAAGACCGACATTCCCGCCGCCGATATGGAGACCTTTGTGCGGCTGCTGCTCAGCGAATATGGCGATGTGGTCGAGGCCTTCGAGATCGGCAACGAATACTCCATCGGAACCTATGATCCGAACCATAACCGCGACACCCATCCAGAGGAAAACCCGGACGGCGATTTTGTCTCTTCGATGAACGAGACGGATTACGGCATCGTGGCAAACCGGGTGATCAACGCAACCCTCGATGCCATGGAGGATCTGCAAGCCAGCGGTGGCATGACCGGGCCGGAGCCCAAGATCCTCTTGCAGATCGGCGAGATCCAGGGCGCGGCCTCCACATACAAGGGCAACGGGTCCTTTGATCAGGCCAACGAGGCGATCGTGTCCTGGCTGAACGGGCGCGCCAAGGCTGCGGTCGACGGCGGGGTGGCGCATTACTATTACAACAAGGCGCATGATGACGATCAGGCCTTTGAGCACGATCACCAGGAAGGCCGCAGCCTTGACACCCGGATCGCCAGTTTCAGCGACCATCTCGGCCACGACGTGGAGCTTTACGTCACCGAATGGAACGTGCTGGCCAGCAACTACAACCAGCTCGGCGCCGCAAGTGCCGGGATCCTGCTGGAGCAGATGGAATTCATGGTGCAGGCGGGGGTGCAGGACGCCTTTGTCTGGCCGTTGCAGCACCGCACCGGATCGAACATTGCCGGCAACCGGCAAGTGGATGAGGTCGACCTGACCCTTGGCGGCACAGCCTTTCAGATGATGGCCGATCAGCTGCGTCCCAACAGCAGCATCACCGGTGTCGCAGAGCGCTACGAGAGCATCTCGTCCAACAGCACCGGCAGCAACAACAACGTCGAGGTGAACCTCTATTCCAGCGCCTATCACGACGTCTTTTACCTGACGCTCCGCGATCTGAACCGGGCTGACGTGACGCTGCACATCTCGCCTTTCCTGACCGACGCATTGGACGTGCAGGTCACACATGTCTCCATCGACCAAAGCACGTCCGACGGATTGTCAGACATGGCGGACGCAGACGGCAAAAACCGCATCGGCCGACGGATCATCGATCAGGAAGAGGCCGACCTGCTGGCCACACTGGCCTTCTTTGACCCCGACAACGCCAATCATCTGAAGGACAAGGGCAACGGCGTCTTTCAGACTTACATTCCGACGTTCCATAGCATCATCGCGCTGACGGCCAATCCCACCAGCATCGACGACTATTACTTTGCCACGGAGATTGACGTCGATGCGCTGGCGACGCAGTTTAACGGCAACTATCTGGACACCGGCCTCGTGACCGTTGATCTGCTGCCCTATGACTTTGTCGAAGTGGTGGTCGAGCGCAGCGCCAGCCAGCAGGGCACCGCCAGCAATGACGTGCTCAAGGGCGGTGTCGGGGCGGATGCCCTGATCGGCAAACAGGGCAATGACACCCTGCGCGGCGGTGAGGCCAACGACACGCTCAAGGGTGGGCATGGCGAGGATTTCCTGATCGGCGACGGAGGCGACGACTACCTTGTCGACGGGCTGGGCAATGACACCCTGCATGGCGGCGCGGGCGAGGACGAATTTGTCTTGCTTGGTGGCGAGGACCGTGTGTTCGGCGGCAGTGGGGATGACACGATCAGCGTCGACTACAGCCTTGAACAGGTGTCCTTCATGCATATGGACGACGGACTTGTCATGCTCACCGATACCGGCACGATCAGCATGTCCGACGTCGAAACGATCCGCTTTTCGGACACCACGCTGACCACCGGCGACCTGCATATCTTTGTCATGGACGAGCCGCCCTTCGGCGACTTCGGCGACCTGCCGTTCTAGGCGAGCATCCGGCAAGTGAACGACAAGAAAACGCCGCCGCCCGGGAAAGGCGACGGCGCGGTGGTGTCATGTCGGCAAAGCGAGTGGCGCGATATCAGTAGACCACGACAGAGCGGATCGATTCACCGGAATGCATCAGGTCAAAGCCCTTGTTGATGTCGTCCAGAGACAGTGTATGCGTGATCATCGGGTCGATCTCGATCTTGCCTTCCATGTACCAGTCCACGATCTTCGGCACGTCGGTGCGCCCGCGCGCGCCACCAAAGGCCGTGCCTTTCCACGTGCGGCCCGTCACCAGCTGGAACGGCCGGGTCGCAATCTCTGCCCCCGCCGGAGCCACGCCGATGATGATCGATTCACCCCAGCCCTTATGCGCTGCTTCCAGCGCCGCACGCATCACGCCCACGTTGCCAGTGGCGTCAAAGGTGTAGTCCGCGCCGCCCTTCGTCAGATCCACGAGGTAGGGCACCAGATCGCCTTCGACCTCGGAGGGGTTCACGAAATCCGTCATGCCGAAATGTTCGGCCATGGGTTTCTTGTCGTTGTTCAGGTCAACGCCGACGATCTGGTCCGCACCGGCCATCCGCAGGCCCTGGATCACGTTCAGACCGATGCCGCCAAGACCAAAGACAATCGCGCGCGAGCCGATCTCCACCTTGGCGGTGTTGATCACGGCACCGATGCCGGTGGTCACGCCACAGCCGATATAGCAAACCTTGTCGAACGGGGCGTCGGGGTTGATCTTGGCCAGCGCGATTTCGGGCAGAACCGTGTGGTTCGCGAAGGTCGAGCAGCCCATGTAATGCAGGATCGGCGTCCCATCGAGCATGGAAAAGCGCGAGGTGCCATCAGGCATCACGCCCGCCCCCTGTGTCGAACGGATCGCCTGACACAGGTTTGTCTTGGGGTGCAGGCAGTATTCACACTCCCGGCATTCGGGGGTGTAGAGGGGGATCACGTGATCACCCGGCTTCAGCGAGGTCACGCCTTCGCCCACCTCCATCACGACACCCGCGCCTTCGTGGCCGAGGATCGCCGGGAACATGCCCTCCGGATCGGCACCCGAAAGCGTGAATTCGTCGGTGTGGCAAATGCCGGTCGCCTTGATCTCGACCAGAACCTCTCCGGCCTTGGGGCCGTCAAGGTTCACTTCCATGACCTCCAGAGGCTTGCCCGCCTCCAGCGCAACCGCCGCACGTGTCCGCATGTCACTTTTCCTCCCGTAGTGCGCCCCTTTGATGTTGGGGCGCGTCATCGATGTCCTGTCCTGAGCGTGACACTGCGTCAAACCGTGTCGCGCTGCAAGACTGCGTACCACCGATCTGGCTTAATGGGATTTTAAAGGCGCGACCGCATGCTGCGCGGCGTAACGATCTATTGGAGGCAGAATGCTGACCGTGACACCTTCTGCGCAAGCGATGGCGCAGCCCCGCGACCTTACCCCCCTGCAGCGCAAGCAATTGACCCAATCTGATGGCGGTTTGACCCCGGTCTTGCAGACCACCGCCCGGCCCCAGGAAAACGAATCGGTGCGGGTGCGCGTGGCGGAACTGGCGGCGGATCTCCTGTTGTCGGGCGCGCCTCCGGGGGTGTCGCGGCTGGAGGCGCTGTTTGGCAGCGATGGCCGTTTTGATCACGCGCTTGCGCAGGATCTGCTGGAAGAGGGGCGTGGCGCGCCTGCCGCGCTGCTCTCCCGCGTGATGGAGGATGGCCCGGTGACCCGCGCTGCCTTGGTCGAACGGGCCGTGGCAAGAGGGACGCTCAGCATGTCGGTCACCTTGCAACAGGCGCTGAAAGGACCGGGCGCCCCCACCACTGATGTTCTGCGCAATGGGTTCGACCGCAGCCGTGTGGCCTTGTCCCCCTCTGCCTTCGAGATGCAGAAATTGACGGAGGCGCAAGAGGCGGTCCTGTCGGCCCGGGACATGTTCCGCATGCATGCCCGCGGGGAAACAGGCATGAGCAAGGCCTACAACACCGCTATGGCCTATACATTGGACGGCTGGTCCCGGCGGTTGAACGAGCAGATGGCAGATCTGTCGACTATGATGGAGGCGCAGACGCGCCGCGCTGCAGAACATCGGGCAGCGGCATCTGGGTTCTAAGGCAATATTTTCATAATATAATTTTGGAATCTGACCCTTTGGAACCTGCGCCAGAGGGCCCGGTTTTGCCGGGCGCCGCTGGTGCGTTTGGTTTGAAATGGGGTGGGGCTGCAGGTGTTGCCATCAAGGCTTCCGCCAGTCCCACAACGGTTTGCATGGACTCGACTCCCCGATCTCTGATCATTAGAACAAAAGAAGAACATGTAGTTCGCCCGTGTCCCTCATTACGTCCAGTCGCCGCCTCCAATCCCCGTGTCCCCCATGCCCAACCGCCGTATCCTCTCGCTCTGGTTTCCCCGCCTCGGCGCCGAACGCTGGCTTCGGGCCGAACCACATCTTGCGGCCCTGCCCTTTGCCACCGTCGCACAGGAAGGCCCTGCCCAAGTGCTTGGCGCGCTGTCGGAAAAGGGATCCGAGGCCGGGCTGTATGCCGGTCAGCCCCTGCGCGATGCCCATGCGGTCTGCGCCGATCTGGTGACCCGGCCCGCCCAACCACACCGAGAGCGCGCCTTCCTGAACACCCTGCACCGCTGGGCGGGAAAGTTTTCCCCTTGGGTCGCGGTAGAGCCAAGCGATTCGCTGGTGATCGACCTGACCGGCTGCGCGCATCTCTTTGGCGGGGAGGTCGCGCTGTGCACGCAGATCACCCTCGACTGTGCCGATCTCGGGCTGACCGCGCGGCCCGGCCTTGCCGATACGCTGGGCGCGGCCTGGGCTCTGGCCCGCTACACGCGGCAGGACAGGGTGACGCACCGCTCTGGCGATGCCATCGACCAGGAGGCCCCCGCAACCCGCGCCAAGGCTGGCAAGTGGCGACATTGGGAACGCGGCGGCGCGGCGCCTGCGCAAAGGGCCGGGGCCGCCGCACAGGCCCGAATCGCGCCGCCCGGCACCGCCTGGCGCGCGCTGGCGCCCTTGCCTGTGGCGGCCCTGCGCCTGCCGCAGCACACGGTGGAGGAGCTGACCCGCCTCGGCCTGCGCCGGATCGAGGATCTGCTGGGCCAGCCCCGCGCCCCCCTCGCCCGCCGCTTTGGCCGCGGTCTTGTGGATCGGCTCGATCAGGCGACTGGCAGCGCGCCGGAACCGATCTCTCCCACCTCGCCGCCGGACCGGTTTGCCGTGCGCATGTCCTTTCCCGATCCCATCGGGCTGGAGGACGACGTCGCCGAAGCCGCCCTGCGCATGTCCGAACAGCTCTGCAAGCGGCTGAAGGCCCGTGGGCAAGGCGTTCGGATCCTGCGGCTGGAGGCATATCTTTGCGATCACGGCATGCAATGGCAGCAGGTCACGCTGGCCCGCGCCAGTGATCAGGCGCATCGAATCATGCCCCTGGTCCGGCTGAAGATCCCCGACATCGACGCAGGCCCCGGCATCGACATGCTGCGGCTGGAGGCGGTGCAGACCGAACCGCTGCATGCCCGCAGCAACGCCGGCCACGCCGAAGCCGCCGCCCTTGGGGCCCGCAGGCGCGATCAGGGTGCCGTGATGGAGGATCTGATCGGGCGACTGGGCGCACGTCTCGGGATGGAATCGATCACCCGCCGGAACCCTGCCGACAGCCACATCCCCGAAAAGGCCGCCCAGACGCTGGCCGCCGCATGGTCAGAGCCAGTGCTGGACTGGCCCCGCTCACCGCTACCGCGGCCGCTCCTGCTTTGGCCGCCGGAACCGGTCACCGCCCCCGATGCCCCGCGCCTGCCAGAGCGCTTTCGCTGGCGGGGGCGCGACTGGCAGGCCGCTGGCGCCACGGGGCCGGAACGCATCGCACCGGAATGGTGGTTTGACGACCCGGCCTGGCGCTCTGGCCCGCGCGACTACTGGCGGGTGGAAACGGACCATGGCGACCGCCTGTGGCTGTTCTACGCCCATGGCGGGGCGCTTTCGTCGGGCTGGTTCTGCCATGGCAGTTTTGCCTGAGACGCCCCCCG
>JBELMB010000051.1:0-29999 GCA_042088665.1 Sagittula sp. | reverse complement strand
AGTCGCAGCTTGAAATACGAAATCCACAGTCTCCGGCAAAACCGGGGCGGTTCAATGCGTTGAATATGCCAATCAATCCGTGGCGATTATGGCGATTGCTCCGAAGATCGGGTGTGGTCGAGACACGCTGCGGCGGTGGGTGAAACAGTCCGCTATTGATAGCGGCCGCAAAGAGGGGCAGACCTCCGATGAGCGCGCCCAAATCAAGGCGATGGAACGCGAGATCCGGGAACTGCGCCAAGCCAATGAGATACTGAGAAAAGCATCAGCGTATTTTGCGCAGGCGGAGCTCGCCCGCCCGTTCAAACGATGATTTCTTTCATTGCTGAGCATCGCGAAGACTTGGGAGTCGAGCCGATTTGCAAGGTTTTGCCAATCGCCCAGTCAACATTTTACGCACATGCCGCCATTGCCAGGGCGCCTGATTTGGCGTCGGATCGTGCCAAACGAGATGCTGCTCTCAGCCCTGAAATCAAGCGAGTCTGGGAGGAAAACAATGAAGTCTATGGCATCCGAAAGGTCTGGCACCAATTGCAGCGTGAGCAATTCACGATCGCTCGCTGCACTGTGGCCAGGCTGATGAAACACCTTGATATTCATGGTGTTATTCGCGGAAGGGTGAAGAAGACAACCGTACCGGATAAGAGCCAGCCATGCCCAAAAGACAAGGTGAACCGCAAGTTCCGAGCCCCCGCGCCAAATACGCTTAGAGTTAGCGATTTCAACTACGTTTCAACGTGGCAGGGCTTCGTGTATGTCGCTTTCATCATCGAGACCTTCGCGGACAAAATCGTTGGCTGGCGCGTTTCAAGTTCGCCTAAAACAGACTTTGTGTTGGATGCTTTGGAACAAGCGCTGCATGATCGCAGCCCAGTTCACAAAGGCGGTCTCATTCACCACTCCGATCGTGGGGGGCAATATTTGTCTATTCGCTATACCGAGCGATTGGCCATGGCGGGGATCGAACCCTCGGTTGGCAGCGTGGGCGACTCCTACGATAACGCCTTGGCCGAAACGATAAACGGCCTCTACAAAGCCGAAGTCATACACCGGCTCGGGCCCTGGAAAACCATGGCAGCGATCGAGTTGGAAACGCTCAAATGGGTCGATTGGTTCAACAATCGCCGTCTGCTTGCCCCAATCGGATACATCCCACCAGCAGAAGCAGAAGAGAGGTACTATGCGCAGTTCGACACATTAGATATGGTCGCATGACATGAAGTAGTCAGCCTCCGGCAAACTGGGGGCGGTTCATTGGTCTTGTGCGACCAAGTCATACACCTAGTCATTGGTACATTACTTCAAAGCGGCGGAGAACCCATCTGGCCCAGCCAAAAAGTCCAGAAAGCTTCTTACCTTTGAAGGTAGATAGCTACGATCAGCATAAATGGCCTGAATATGCAATTTCGGCCATACAATCTTGGGCAATACGGTTTCAAGTCGACCGTCTTTCACGTCATTCTGGGCCGACCAGTTTGGAAGCATGGCAAAGCCCATTCCAGCCATTGCTGCCTGATGAAGAATGCTTTCGTTGCTGCTGACCAATACGGGCCTGAGTTTGACATCTAACCCATTCGCCCCACCAAATTTGATCCTCCCGTCACCGGCAACTTGAGAGTAGGCAAGCATCGGCGCGTCATTCAGATCGCCCGGCGATTGAGGGCGCCCAAAACTATCCAAAAAGGCTGGGGCAGCGACCAATTGAAAGGTCACCTCTCCCAATTTACGAGCAATGAGCCCTTCGTCCAGCTTGAAAGCAACGCGCAGCGCAAGATCGATACCCTCTTCGACCATGTTGATTTTGCGGCCGCTCAGGTCGACATCAAAAGTCACATGCGGGTTTTGCTGATGATAGGCCGTCAGGATTTGCGCAAAGGCCGGATTGGACATCCAAACAGGCATCGACATTCTGAGCGTACCGCGCGGTGACAGGCTGTCGGAGGTTAATTGCGCCTCAGCTTCGGCCAAGCCATCAAGCAAAGGGCGGATCGTCTGCAAATACTGCGCACCAGCCTCGGTCAGGCTCACGTTCCGGCTATTGCGATTGAGCAGCCGGGCGCCGACGCGCGCCTCGACATGTTTGACGTGTTTGCTGGTCATCGCGGGCGAGAGGCCAAGCCGCTCAGCCACGGCAGAGAAGCTCTTGTGTTCCGCGACCTCGGCAAACACGCGCAGGCTTAGAAGTGTGTCCATTATCAACTCACGGTGAATGTTGCTTCAATGGATATCCTAATGATGTCGCAAATGGAAACCGTTATTCCTGTTCTCATCACAACACGCTGCAGAAGCGATCATTGAGAAAGAGAACAACATGACAACGATTGACACAAACCCCGTACAGACCAGCAAAGGCTGGAATATTGGCCTGTGGGTCGCCCAAGCCCTTTTGGCTGCGATGTTTCTGATGGCCGGCGCGACTAAGCTAATGTCCGGATCGGCCGAATTGGTCGCGATGGACATGGGCTGGGCCGAAAACGCGCCCTTCTTGCTGATCAAGTTTATTGGTCTCGCCGAAGTTGCGGGCGGTCTGGGTCTGATCCTGCCAGCCGCCACACGCATCATGCCAAATCTGACGAAACTGGCTGCGGCCGGTCTTGCCGTGATCATGGTTCTGGCCGCTGGCCTGCACATCGTTCGCGGTGAGTTCGAAGTGGTGCCGGTCAACGTGATCCTGTTTGCGCTGGCCGCTTTTGTGATCTGGGGCCGTACGAACAAGGCACCGATCGCACCGCGCGCCTGATCCACCCTGACGCGCCTCGGTTTCTCCCGCCGGGGCGCTCATTCTTTTGCAATAGGTTGCTTTCCCATGCTCAATACCGTGCCTGTCGCCGACACGAAGCTTTCCCCGCAAACTGACCGCCTGTCTTGGGGGCAGGTCGAACTTCGGGTGACCGACCTTGATCGCGCGATTGCATTCTGGACCTCGGCCTTGGGGCTGATCCAACGCGATCACACAGCGCCGGGGATCGCACTTGGAACAAGGGATCGCACGCTGATCGTGCTTCATCCCGGAGCGCAAACCCCTGTCAAAGCGCCTTTTTCTGGCATGTATCACGTCGCAATCGGCGTGCGCAGTCAGGCCGAATTTTCCCGCATGCTTGCCCGCTTGCTCCACCTGAACATTCAGGTCGGGCCAACGGATCACCTGATGGCGAAATCGCTATACTTCCATGATCCCGACGGTCTGGAGATTGAGATTACCTATGAGACACCAGATCGATTCAGCCATTTTGGAGATATGTCCAAGGGTCTGACTTTGCACGATGTTAACGGCAACGCCCATTCAGGACGCGGACCGCTGGATGTGAGGGCCGAGCTGGCCCATGCGACGGGCGCAGACCCGTTGGCACCCTTGGCGGACGACAGTTACCTCGCGCATCTGCACTTCAAAGTGCCAGCACTTAAGCCTGCCCTGGACTGGTTCGAAACCCTTGGATTTGAGCGTCACCTGACGCTGAACGCATGGGGCTTTGCCGATATGGGCGCGGGCGCGCCCAACACGCACCGGTTGGCCATGAACATCTGGGCCGGTCCCAACCACCCGCCCATGCCGAAAAACATGGCTGGGTTGGTGCACTACGAATTGTTCACACATGGTGAAGACGTCGCCTCACCACATCTGCACCAAGACGGCGATGTCTTGCGCGGAACTGATCCTGCAGGCGTCGCAGTTACGCTTCGTACTGCCAAATAGGAGAGCACAATGACAAACACCCCGACATCCTACCGCTCTGCGCAGATCACTTTGCACTGGGTCGTCTTCGCCGCCATCTGGGTACAATGGCTTTTCAACGAGCCGATGAAACGCACCATCGAGGCCATGCAAACAGGCACCACGCCTGCTGGCAACGATATGACAATGGCGTGGGTTCATGTGGGCTTTGGATCGACAATCCTGCTGGCAGTGCTCGCCCGGCTTTATCTGCGCTACCGTCACGGCGCGCCCGGTCACGCCCCTGGCACATCCCCGACGCAAGCCAAGATTGCCACAGTCGTGCACTGGTCGCTTTACGGCACGCTGATTGCCATGGTGATCACGGGCGGAATGACATGGAACGGTGTCGCTGATTTGGGCTATGTGCATTGGTTTTTGAATATTGTGCTCTTTGGCCTGATCACCGCCCATGCCGCCGCCGCCATTTTCAACCAGTTCGTGCGCAAGGACGGCACGTTGGCGCGCATGATCCCTGTCCTTAAAAAGTGAAAATATCGCCCGAGCCGCAATGGAGCCCCGTGGCTCGGGCGTATCACCCCACTAGCCAGATTAGCTTGGACCCTGATATGCAACGTTTCTTTGCCGCAACCTCACCTTACTTCGCATGGGCAGTGCTGGCCTCCCTCGGGATCATGATGACCTACACTGCACTGACATCAACGGACCCGAAGATATTCAATCAACTTGTGCACCCATCCGGCGAAACCTCTGCAAGGCTGTTGATTGTGACGATGATGGCGACCCCTCTGGCGATGCTGCTGAAAGGATGGCGCGGGCCACAATGGCTAAAGCGAAACCGCCGTTATCTCGGCGTGGCATCTTTTGGCTATGCACTGCTACACACAATTTTCTACCTGCTGGACAAGGCGTCACTGACCACTGTTGTTGATGAACTGCCGCGTCTTTACATCTGGACTGGCTGGATCGCGTTTATCATCTTCGTACCGCTGGCGCTGACATCAATGGATTACTTCGTGCGCAAGATGGGCACGTGGTGGAAGTGGTTGCAACGCTGGACTTACGCAGCTGCGGTGCTGACATTGGTGCATTGGGCGGCACTACATGACTGGAACGGAGCAGCACCCGCTCTTGTCCACTTTGGCCCCCTGATCGCGCTTGAGGCCTACCGTGTCTGGTACTGGTATCTGCGGCCACGGCCCGTCGTGGCATAAGACAGCCTGAACGTCGCGGATCCACGGATGGCGCGGAAATTCGGTCTCATTGTCTGCTTGTGTAGTCGTCACTTGGGGATGTCACTGCACTGCCGGTGTGTGCTTCCCACAGATCGCCGCCAATCGTAGGTGCCGCAGCATCGATCAACATGGGTTCTTCTGGCACCTTAGCCGTAGTGTGCTCGAACGTACGATCCATCTCTCGTCACAAGGCACCGGCTCTGTTCGCCCAAGGTTTAAGCCTCTGAATTCTATTTAAAGCACAACCGCGCCTGCTCCCGCATCACCACATAGTCGCCCATCATCTCGATGACAGGCGATCCGTTCGGCAGCTTCGCCAATTCCTCGGCCGCCTGCGCCTGAGGCTCCCTGCTATATTCAACGACCGGCGGACAGGCCGACAAGCCGTTCGCTTCAAAACCCGCCGTCGCGCAACCGGTCAACAAGCTCGTCCCGATCACGAGGACGGCGAGCCGCTGCCTCCAGCATCCGGCGTTGAGTTTCATTGGTCTTCTCCGTGGTTTCGAGACGTTCAGCGATCCGCCCGACGTGCTCGCCTGAACGGCGGATCAACAGCAGGAACAGGACAATGGCGACGGCGATGGCACCGTAGCGCAAAATGGCCCGCGCCCATGGGCTGGCGGTGATCCCGCCGAGAATGGTGGTGATCATCGCTGCCCCCGCTTCCAATCGTGGAGGCGCGCATAGATCGTGACCGCGATGCCGCAAATCGCCACTGCGATGAACACCCAGCGCAACGTGTCGAGATACGGCACGAGTGGCAGGATGGCGGACTGGGTCTCGGCGAGGACGCTCTGCGCAACCTCGACCCCGGTCGCGACCAATGTTGCAACACCTGCGGCCCCGCCGCCTTTCATGGTCCGGCTTTGCGAAAGCACCTCGCGCGCTGGCTGGGTTTCCGCAGCAAAAGCTGTCGCGCGGACCGGGAAGCGCTCGCCCCACTGCCGCGCGGGCCCAAGGTCGACATGCATGAATCCTGAGCGCGGATAGAAGCCGAACCCGAGGAACCCGACCTCGCGCGCCGCCGCTTCGAACGCCACCGGATCGTGATTCGCCATGGCGATGTCGAAGGCGGCGCCGTCGAGGTGCTTCGAGCGGGTTGCGCCCCCAACGGCGCGGTTGTGCTCTGGGCTGCGATAGGCGGACCGGACGATCAGCGGCTTGCCCAGCCGATCCCGCAACGCCTGCAGCTTGTCGAGTGCGGGTTCGTTGATAAGCAACTTGCCGGTGCCGCGGCACGCAATCTCGGCTGGGCTGAAATTCGGCCAGCGCCAGGATTTCTTCGGCACATCGCGCCAATGGACGTAGAAGGTCGTGGTCATTGGAGATCCTCTGAAAACGAGTTTCCTGCATCTTGCAGGGGCTCGGTGCCTTCGCCGCTCGGGAAGGTCCACTGGAACTTCCCGTCTGTCTGCCAAGCAGACCACGACGCACCCCGCCACGAGGGTGGGTGCGGGTGAACTGATGGTTTGGGGTGTCGAGCGGCTACGGGCTGCCGCCGAAGATCTTGAGCTCGATGGCGATACCCGCCAGCAGCGCCAGCATGACGCCTGTGGTGATCATTCGGACGGCGGTTTGCATGGCGGGGGGAGGCACCAGCCGGGTGCGATCCACCAGGGAGAGGGAGCGCAGATCGCGGATGTCGAGCGCGACCTCGTCACCGTCGAGACCGACATCCGCCAGCGCACAGGGTGCGATTTCCGAGTACGCAGGAGAAAACACCAATTCTTGGCTCTTGTCTCGATGGGAGAATTTGGATCGGTGCTCTGGCGCATTGTAGATGAGCTGGCCGATTTCATTCTTTCTCCTAAGTTAATTCTGCCTTCATTTTGCCTGCATTGTTTGCCTCAAAGGAGATGATAGATCTTGTCGTACCAGCGGCGAACCAGCGCGTTGGCATGATCAAAACATCAGGAGACACGACAATGAACGCATTCCAGAAAACACTCGCGGCCGCCACTCTTGGCCTGAGCGCAATCGCAACCACTGCCGCAGCCGATGACTTGGCCGCCGTGCATGCCTTCTACGATATTTTCACCAATCCAGGTCCTGAAAGCAACGCAGCATTCCTTGCTGCGACGTCCGAGGATTGGAAAAGCTACGCCGATTATTCCGGCAATTACGAAGTCCGTGAAGATCTGTTGCCCCGGTCGGCAGGCATCGTAGCGTTTATGCCGGATCTTGAATTTACAATTGAGGCCATTCATCAGGACGGCAACTTCGTGATCGTCAGAAGCCGTGCAATCGCAACGCCAGCAGGCGAATTCATGGGCGTAGATCCCAAAGGCCGCAACTTTGACATCATGAACATCGACATCCACGAATTGAAGGACGGCAAGCTTGTAAACCTCTGGCACATCGAAGACTGGGCGACTGCAATGCGGCAAATGTCCGGCCAGTAAGAGCCGTACGACTGAAAAACACGACGATGTATAAGCCCCGAGTTGGCAGGAATATTTTGAGCCAACTCGGGGCTGCGATAGGCGGAACGCACGATCAGCGGCTTGCCCAGAAGGTCCCGCAGCGCCTGCAGCTTGTCCAGCGCGGGTTCATTGATCAGCAGCTTGCCGGTGCCGCGGCAGGCGATTTCGGCGGGCGAGAAATTGGGCCAGGTCCCCGGAAGTGCGCGGCCTGCGCCACGGCTGCACGACATGGGCGACGGAGAACGGCCGCAGACCCACGCCAACCGGGTTGAAGGAGGCCGCGACATATGTCTCGTCGCTGACAGACCGGCTTGCAGGACCGATGCGCCAGTTCCACGGCAACCCGAGATCGGCCTCGGCGATCGGGAGGGACGCAAGGGCCTCGTCGAGTACTACCACCTGAGCGCCTGCAAGAGCCGGACTAGCCATGGCCGTTTCCGTGCCGCGCTGGCCACGAAGCAGGCGCATCATTCGATAACGGCCCGGCGCAATCAGGTCTGCCACGCCGGCCTGCACGATTTCCCACGTGCCGGGTGCGCTCTCGATGGCCAGCGCATTGGCCCCGCCGAACAGCGTCAGGTCGGTGACGCTTTCCAGTGTGCCAGAGAGCAGATCGATCACCAGCGCATTGCCAAGATCGAAGCGCGAGGTCGGGCCCGCGTAGAAATCTGAGACCAGCGTTCCGATCCGGGCACGGCTGCCGAATGTCGTCAGCAAATCGAAGCCATCGGTAGAGGGGCTGCGAAACACCGCCATCTCGCCGGGCCAAGGCACGGCATGTGCTGCCGCGAATGGGCGATGCGCAGGCTGATCTTCGGTCAGCTGCGGCAGGTCCAGCAACACCACCTGTGGTGCCCCGAACACAACGGCTTTTGACAAGGACGATGGTCGTGGTGACCCGGTTGGCAGATCGTGGGCTTCCCGGTCCTGACGGACAGATTCGATCCCACGGGCCTCCGCGTCGGCGATGGAGACAACGCGCGCGGCGTTCTGGCAGGCGAAGTTCGACGCGAATATCGCGCGGCACAGCGCCGTTCGAGGCGCGCTTCTTGCGGCGGGCTGGCGTGTGGCGACGATTTGGGAGTGCGCCTTGCGGAAGCCCGAACAAGTTACTTTAGCCACCGACCGACTTTCAGTATGGCTGCGCACTGAAGCCGACGCGCTTGAGCTTGGCGAACACGAAGTCTCGTCACTCACAAGAGAAGGCGAAAATGTCATGCCTTCCGGGTGATTGTTAGAGCGCTGCAGAGCTATGTTGCGTGCGTTAAGTGTTCGATGCGGGTTCCTTCTCACGAACGCCACTGGCTTCGAAGTGTTTAGCCGACGAGTCCGCAAAGCCATTTATTTTCAGGGACTTGCAACCTATTCACCAAACCCACGCAGTCATGAGGTGCGGAGAATATCGGCCCTGAGAGACCGCTTTGGGGCCGCCTAGCGCCGGGGCCAGTGCTCAGCCCCACCTGCATAACCCTCTAAAACAACGAGAAAATTCGGCCGCAACCGGATCAGGAGAACGATTTCGCGAGGGCAAATGGCGGAGGGGACGGGACTGATGTCGAACCTTCTCTGCCCCTAACCTATTGATTTTATTTACCGTTAAGATCACACCCACCCTCCAAGCCGATGACTGCGTTCCCTCACTGCGCGCTGCAATCTCGATACCGACCAGATTCCGTCTGCCCAAAAGCCAGTAGTAGGCGGCGTGGAATTTGCCAAATTCGGCCATTCGCTGCGCCCTGTCTCAAGGATCACGATGCGGACTTTTCCGTCTTCGCGCCGCATATTGTTCACTTTGTGCAGGCCAGGTGCCGCGCCGGTGATCCAGAAAGCGATCTCTAGTCCAAGGACGGCAAGCTGGGATTTCTTTTGCCGGTCGCATTCCTCGAACTGGAATAGGACTTCAACGGCGTCGAACCCGGGATAGGAGGACGCCCTCATACGGCGCAACGCGCGAACACCCTCAGCGACGCCCTCGCCCCAAGCTTTCGCAAAAGCGGCTCGCAGCCGGTGGACGGCATCTTCAGCCGCGTCGGACTGAAGGTCCGTCCAATCCTCGGAAAACGCCGGCGACAGGTGCCAACCGACATCTGCATCGAGCGCAGTGTTGTGCTTTGCAGTTCAGTACATGGACACAAGAGACGGTCAAAAACATAATCGGGGCCGCCTTTTTATTCAAAGGCGCTGACCATCCTTCGAGAAGAAATGGATATTTTCTTGTTGGGCACTCACGGTCATGGCCTCCCCGACCTTGACGGTGGGATGGCCGGGGAGTTTCACTTGCCAAACCCTGTGACCGTCATCGACGTGCAGTAAGGTTTCGCCGCCCAGGGTTTCGATCAACGAGATTTTTCCTGCGATCTCCAAAGCCCCCGCGCCGGAGGCGGGGGTGAAGTGCTCTGGCCGAACACCAATGGTTGCGGTGCCTGACGGGGCAGACGAGAGCAGCGCCGCGCCAATCTGGTAGCCCTGTGACTTCATCTCGGCAGGTTTCAGATTCATTGCCGGGCTGCCAATGAAACTGGCCACAAACGTATTGGCAGGAAAATCATACAGCGTGATCGGATCGGCCACCTGCTGCACGCTGCCCTGGTGCATCACCACAATGCGGTCTGCCATGGACATCGCTTCTACCTGATCATGGGTCACATAGACGGTGGTGACCCCCAACTTGCTCTGCAGGCTGCGGATCTCAGAGCGTGCTGACACGCGCAGTTGCGCGTCCAAATTCGACAGGGGCTCGTCAAACAGAAATACGGCCGGGTCGCGCACAATGGCCCGGCAGACGGCCACTCGCTGGCGTTGCCCACCGGACAAGGCGCGCGGCAACCGGTCCAAGAGCTTCTCCAGCCCCATGATTTCCGCGGCGTTCTGGATCTTGGCCTCTTGGTCTGCCTGAGAGGCGCCCTGCATGCGCAAGGCAAAGCCCACGTTCTCGCGTACCGTCATATGTGGATAGAGCGCGTAGTTCTGGAACACCATGGCAATGTCGCGTTCTCGCGCGCGTTGCGCAGTCACGTTGGCCCCATCCACCCAGATCTCGCCCGACGTGACCCGTTCGAGCCCTGCCAGCATGCGCAGCGTCGTTGTCTTGCCACAACCGGACGGGCCGACAAGGGCGACGAACTCGCCATCCTGTACATCCAGATCAAAGGCGGACACGGCGGTGACATCACCGAATTGCTTTTCAACCTGCCGAAAAGACACGTCGCCCATGGGTTATCCTTTCAGACCAGAGGACACGAATGTTTCCAGCACCTGCCTCTGGAACGCAAAGAAGATGGCCAAGGACGGCAGGCTGACCAAAACCACTCCAGCCATGAGGCGACCGAAGTCGTCGCCGGTTTCCTCGTTCAGGAATTTGCGCAGACCGATCTGTAGCGTCTCAGAGGCCGGGCTTTCCGAGATCAATAGCGGCCAGAAATACTCGTTCCAGGCCTCGATGAAGACAATGATCGTCAAGGCGCCGATCGCCGGGCGCAGGTTCGGCAACAAGATCAGCCAAAGCTGCTTGAGCGAGTTGGCGCCGTCCACCTCAGCCGCATCAAACAGCTCTTTGGGAAAGGCCAGCATGTGCTGGCGCAAAAGAAAGATGCCCAAAGGCATGACCAAGTTGGGCACAATGATCCCGGTCCAGGTGTCAAACCAGCCCAGATTGGCGATCAGGATGTAGTTGGGGATCATGGTCAATTGCGGCGGGATCATCATGGCGCCCAGAACCGCAAAAAACAGCGGGTCTCGAAATCGGAACTCGTAGCGTGCAAAAGCATAGGCCGTGATCACGCTGAACCCGATCTGGCCAATGACCCGAAAGAAAGTAGTCCCAACAGAATTCCACAAATAAGTCAGAAAATCCGCGTTGGTGAGAATGGCTATGTAGTTTCCGAATGTCGGGTTTTGTGGCCAGGGATAGGGGGAAAAAATTTCATTATAGGGTTTGAAGGAAGTTCCAAGGACCAGCAGCATGGGCCCAAGAATAGCGAGGCAAATGGCCAGGCACAGGATATGCGCCACGACTTGCCAAGAGCGGGAAAGTCTCATCTCACAACCCTCACTGATAGTGCACGCCCTTCTCGACCGCTTTGGCTTTGAGAAAGGCCACCGCGACGAGAAGGATAAACAACATGACCGTACCCGCAGAGCCAAAGCCCACGTTGAAGGTCACAAAGGCGAATTGGTAGACCATGTAAAAGAGGTTGGTCGTGCTGTTTGACGGGCCACCTTGGGTCAGCACATCCACCGGCGTAAACACCTGGTTCAGCGACAGAATAACCGTGGCGATGGCGACAAAGAAGGTGGTCGGTGTCAGCAAAGGCCAGACGAGATGGCGAAAGATCGACCAATCTCCGGCTCCGTCAATCTCCATCGCTTCGATGTAGTCACGGTTGATCGAGGCAAGCCCCGCTAAATACAGCAGCGTGTTGAACCCGATCACTTTCCAGGTCGAAAGCCCAAGTACGCCCCAAATGGCCAGATCCGCATTGGTGAAGATCTGCGGGATGCGAATGCCATAGGGGCGCCCGACCTCGGCGAAGAATCCCATAAAGGGATTCAGGAGCCAGGAAAAGGACAAAGCAACGACGACAAAGCTTAGCATCGTTGGCAGGAATACGATCGTCTTGTAAATGTCTCCCATCCGGTTCGCCATTGTCCAGATGAAGACCGCAATCGGGATGGGCAGCAGCACCTTCAGCGGGATCGAGGCCGCAACGTAAATGACGCTATTGTAGGCGGCATCGTTGAACAGGGTCGAGTTGTAGATCCCGATATAGTTGTTCAGACCCACCCAGGTCTTGGTCTCTTCGACAAAGTTCCAATCCACAAAGCTGAGATAGATCGTGTAGATCAGCGGCCAGTAGACAAACACACCCAATAAAAACAGCGCAGGCGTCAAATAGACGTAAGGAAGGACCTGCTCTTCGCGGATGGCGCGAATGCGGCCCCAAAGCGACGCCACCGGTCGGGGATCGCTGGTGCCGGACGGGTCTGCGATGGCCATGGCGTGGCGCCTCCTCATTTCGGGGACCGCGACGCGGCACTCCAAACAAATGTCGAAGAGCGCCGCGACCCGCGGCGCTCCCATTGATGCCTGACCAATTACTTGGTGGCTTCTTCCAGGATTTCGTTCACGGCGTCCTGCGCCAGCGGCACCAGCTCTTCGGCGGTGCCCTTGTCGGCCCAGAGGTCCTGCAACAGGTTGGCCATCACGGTCTGGGCCTCAACCACGCGGTCACCGGGCCACAACACGGTGGGCACGGTGTTGGACATCTGTGCAACCACAGCGGCGTAGAAGGGGTTTTCCTCCAGATAGGCCTGCGTGGCCACATCAGCCAGCGGATCCACAGCCACTGGCATGTAGCCAGACTCGCGGCTCCAGCGGTTGGTGTTTTCGGGCTGTGACAGGAAGGCCATCAACTGGCACGCGGCGGCGATCTTGTCCGGCTCTTGCGCCAGCACCATCAGGCCAGAGCCCGAGTTCGGCACCTGCACCGGCTTGCCTTCGAACGCCGGGAAGGGGTGCACCGCCAGTTCAAAGCGGCCGTCCGAGGCGCGCATGTTCGAGCGCAGGGCCGCCGACGAGGTGACCATGATGCCCAGGCGACCGGCGTTGAAGGCCGGGCCGGCAACCGAGCCGGGCACCATCACACCTTCGATGGTCAGGTCTTTCCACATCGTCATGACTTCGATGGCTTCGGGCGTGTTGAAGGCCGCGCGCTCGTCCACCAGATACGGAGAGCCGTTGGCGCGCATAAAGGCTTGGTGGCCATAGTCCAGACCGCCGTCGATCCAGTGCAGACCCGGGAAGCCGGTCTCGGCAAAGATCTTGCGGCCGACTTCGATGGTCTCCTGCATTGTGGCCGGGACAAAGTCCTTGTCATAGCCCGCTTGCGCCATCAGATCGGTGTTGATGTACATGAGCGGCGTGCCGAACGAGTGGGGCATCATGTACCGCTCGTCGGAGACGTTGGCCACATCCACAAGGTTCGGGGCGATCTGGTCCATGAAGGCGCCGCCGTCGTCGCATTTCGAGAAAGGCTGCGCCGCGCCGATGTTGATCACGCCCAACGCGGTGCGCGCCAGGACCTGACCGACGTCAAACGGACGCTTGGCCGCAGAGGCCGCCTGGATTTCCGAGACCACGGTCTGCGCGCCGCCGCTGGGCAGGTCGGTCACTTTGATCCCTGGGTTCATCGCTTCGAAGTCGTCCAGGATGGCGCGCAGCGCGGGCTGATTGCCGGATTGGTAATGGATGAAACGCAGTTCAATGTCCTGCGCCGTGGCCGGCAGCGCCACCAAAGTGGCGAGGACCGCGACAGTGGTCTTGAGTTTGGAAAACATAGGAAGCTCCTGTTGGAAGAGGGTTGCGTCGGTGCGGCGCCTGCGCGCCCTTGTGGTGATCAGTCCGTGGCCGAAACGGTGATTGGAGAGGGCCCTGCCAGCAGGTCCTTCAGTCCTCCGCTCCCCGGTTCCAGCCAGTTTCGAATGTCCATGTTGATCGCGTCCAGCACGGGCACAAACTCCAGCGTGGCGCTGGAGCCGTCCAAGGTCACCGACTGCATGCCCACTTCGATCCGTCCATTGCGGCGCGACATGCGATCGTGCGAGCAAACAAAGGCGGTCGAGGCGCCCCACATCCGGGGGAACCCTGCCCGCTCGACGATTTTGTGGCGATGCAGATGGCCCGAGATGTGCAGGATCACCCCGCCGTCGGCGGCCTTGGCTTCGATCTCGCGGCTGGTGTCTTCGGGGATGGCGTTCAACGGGAGGTCAGAGCCGTCGACCTGTGAATAAAGAGGCTTGTGGCTGACCATAACGATGGGCGCGCCTTGGGTGCTCAGCGTGTCTTGCAGCAGTGTCCACTGTACGGTCTCGGCGTCCAGGCCGGTGCCGAACAGTTGCGCATTGAGGCCCAGGAAGCGGTAGCCGCCGATCTCTTCGATCCAGAAATCGGGGCCAAAGCTTTCCAGCCAGGCCACGCGCCGTTCATCGGTGCAGATCTTGGGCTGACGCGGCAGCCAGTCGGCCTTGAGCGGATTGTCCCCCACATCGTGGTTGCCCGGCACAATCAAATAGCGAAGCCCCAGGCGCTCCATCTCATCGCGCGCAAAGGCAATGTCTTGGGGGCGGTCCGGATCAGAGATCGCAGCGTCACCTGTGTGGATCACCAAATCCGGTGCCAGTTCTTTGACCCGCTGGGCAAAAAAGCGCCAGTTGAGTTGAAACACAGGGTGTGTCCCGCTGAGATGTGTGTCTGTGATGTGCAAAATGCGCATGGATTTACCCCTCGCAGCGTCATCAAAAGCCATAACCGATTCCAATGGCGAAAAAACAACAAGGCCGTGAACGTCGCAAAAGCTTCGCGCGAAGTGGCCGATAGTGTGGGGTGTCGCGCAAAACGCGGCCAAACGGTTTTGGGCGCCCCGTGCAAACAGAAGCGACTGACCCGCGATGAGGGCTCGAGAAAAGGGATGGGGAGTTGGCACGCCTTTGACGGGCGTAAATCACCAAGGCGTATCTGCCCGGGCAGACGTCACTCTGCGGCCATGGATTGCTCGACGAAATGACCCGGGCTGACTTCGGCATAGGTGACCGCCTGCGCCGGCGCGCCCACCGGGTGGACCGGGCTTTTCATCGGCGGTGTCAGAACCCGCTCCGACCGGTCGGAACGTCGCTTTGGATCGGCCAAGGGCACTGCATCCAAAAGCTGACGCGTGTAGGGATGCTGTGGCGCCTCAATCACCGCGCGCCGCGGGCCAATCTCGACGATGCGCCCTTGCCGCATAACGGCAATGCGGTGCGCGATGCGCTCTACGATCGCCATGTCATGGGAGATAAACAAGAAGGCCACGCCCTGCCGCGCCTGCAGGTCAATGAGCAGATCTACCACCTGCGCCTGCACGGACACGTCCAGCGCCGAAACCGGCTCATCTGCCACAATCAGCGCCGGCGTAAGCGACAGCGCGCGGGCGATGCACAAGCGCTGACGCTGGCCGCCGGAAAATTCGTGGGGAAACCGCTCCAGGCTGTCCGCGGGCAGGTCGACCTCGCGGATGAGCCGCTCAAGACGGCTGCGCAACGCGTCCTCATCGGGCGTCTCGTGAATGCGCACCGGATCGGCCAACTGGTCAAAGATCCGCCGCCGGGGGTTCATCGAGGCATAGGGGTCTTGGAACACCACCTGCATCTTGGCGCGCATCTTTTGCATCGCCACCGGATCCAGCGTGGTCAGCTCGGTGCCATCAAGTGTGACGCTGCCCGAGGCGGGCTCCTCCAGCCGCAGGACCGAGCGCGCCAGCGTCGATTTTCCAGAGCCGCTTTCGCCCACCAGCGCCAGGGTTTGGCCGGGCAGGATGTCAAAGGACGCCATGTCCACCGCGTGCACTTCGGCCGTTTTGCGGCGCAACACGCCGGTACGCACAGGGAAGCGCGTGACCAGATCGCGCACTTCAATCAAAGGTTTGGCAGCACTGCTGGGGGCAGGCACTTGCGCGCGCGTCCCAAAGGGCCGCGGGCCATCTGTGCCAGCCAATGCACCCAGCCGGGGGGCTGCGGCCAACAGCGCTTGGCTGTAAGGATGTCTAGGAGCCTCGAAGATGGCCTCGACCGGCGCGTCTTCGACCCGTTCGCCGGATTTCATCACCACAACGCGGTCGGCGATCTCGGCCACCACGGCCATATCATGGGTGATGAACAAGAGCGCCGCGCCCGTCTCTTGCTGCACGTCGCGCAAGAGATCCAAGATCTGCGCTTGGATGGTCACATCCAGCGCGGTGGTGGGTTCGTCAGCGATAAGCAGCTTGGGCCCGCAGGCCAGCGCCATGGCAAGCATGACCCGTTGGCGTTGGCCGCCAGAGAGCTCATGCGGATAGCGCTGCATCTGCTGTGCGGGATCGGGCAAGCGCATGCGGTCGAGCAGCGCAACGGCGCGCTCCCGCGCCTCAGACCCGCTGGCGCCGCGGTGCAGGCGCAGCGGCTCCATGATCTGTTCGCCCACCGTGTAGATGGGGTTGAGCGAGGTCATGGGCTCTTGGAAGATCATCGCCATGGCATTGCCGCGCAGTTTGGCCGTGGCGGCATTGTCCAGTTCCGCCAGGTCCACAGGACCATCGCCACCGTCAAACATCAGCCGACCGCCCAGGATGCGCCCGCCGCCATATTCCACCAAACGCATGACGCTGAGCGCGGTCACTGATTTGCCCGAACCACTTTCGCCGACCAAGGCCACCACTTCGCCCGGCGCGATCTCAAAGCTCATGTCGCGCACGGCGATGCTGGGCTCAGAGCCGCGGCCAAAGCCCACGCGCAGGTTTTCAACGGACAGCAAGGTCATTTGCGCCGCCCTTCTCTGAGACGCACATCAAAGACGTCGCGCAGCCAGTCGCCAATCAACTGGATCATCAGCGTCACGATCAAGATCAAGATCACCGGGCTGAGCGCCGTCCACCAGGCCAGCGCTAGATCGTTGCGGTTGTCCCCGACCATCCGGCCCAGCGAGGCCGTGGGCGGCTGCACGCCGAGGCCCAGGAAGGACAGCGAGGCCTCCAGCAGCAAGATGCCAGGAAAGTTCAGCGTGAACAGCACCGTCAGGATGGCCACCAAGTTGGGCAGCACTTCGCGCACGGCTACGCGCCAGTGGCTGGCACCTGCGGCATAGGCCGCCTCGACAAAGGGGCGGGCACGGATGGCAATCACTTGCGCGCGCACCACGCGGGCGTAAGTCTCCCACCCCGCAATGCCCAAAAGCGCGATCAACACCCAAATCTCGGTGCCCAGGGCCGCGATGGCCACCAAGGTCATCAAGAGGAACGGAATGGCGATCTGGACATCGACCATGGTGGACACGACCCGGTCCCAAAATCCGCCGACAAAGCCCGCCAGCATGCCCAAGGCCGTGCCAAGGATGCCGCCGATCACCACGCCCAGAACCGAAAGCCCAACGCTGACGCGCAGCCCGTGAATCAGCCGCGAGAACATGTCGCGCCCCAGCTTGTCAGTCCCTAGCAGGTGGTCCGGGTCACCGCCGGGGATCCAACTCGGTGCTTTGAGCGAGTTCAAGATGCTGGTTTTGTTGGGATCGTAAGGCGCGATCCAAGGCGCAAAAATCGCCAGAGCAAAAATCGCCAACATCCCCAGCAAACACAGTTTCACACTGAAGGGCGCGGCCCGCAGCGTGTTGAGAAAGCGCACGCGCTCCGACGTGGGTGCTTGGGCGGCGCTGTCCTGGGCGTTCAAAGTGTCGGTCAAGGTCAGCCTCCCACCCGCACGCGTGGATCAAGCACCGCATACAGCACGTCGACCATCAGGTTGATCAGCACCACAGCGACGCCGAAAAAGATCACGCCGCACTGCAGCACAGGGTAATCGGCCTCGCGCACCGATCCCACCAGCAGTTGGCCCACGCCGCGGAAGGCAAAGACTTCTTCGACGATCAGCGAGCCCGAAACCAAGCCGGTGAGTTGCAGCCCCAGCACCGTCACCACCGGGATCAGCGCGTTGGGCAACGCGTGTTTGATGTTCACCAGCCGGTCGCGCAGCCCTTTGGCGCGGGCGGTGCGCACGTAGTCTTCGCTCAGAACGTCCAACAGGACAGAGCGGGTGTAGCGCGCAATCGCGGCCGTCAGACCAGCGGCCAGCACCACAGACGGCAAAACGTAATGCCAAGGCGTGGAATTGCCCACCGTCGGCAGCGCGCGCAGCACATAGCCAAAGAGAAAAATGAGCAGGATCGCCAGCACAAAATGCGGCACCGAGTATCCCAGAAAGGCCACGGTCATCGCCAGGCGCCCCGAGGGCGCATCGCGGCGCAGCGCGCCAATCAGGCCCAGGCCAATGCCCAAAAAAATCGACAAAGCAAAGGCCAGCGTCGCCAGCGTCAGCGTCGCGGGCAGCCTGTCGCGGTACATCTCGATCACCGAACGCCGTGAATGGATCGAATTGCCAAACTCGCCCTGCAGCAGATCGCCCAGATAGATCCAGAATTGCACCGGGATCGATCGGTTCAGGCCCAGTTCCGCCTCGATGGCCGCTTGGGTGACGGCGTCAATGCCATCGGGGAACATCACCGAAATCGGATCCCCGCCGATGCGCGCCCCCACAAACACCAGCACCAGGATCAGAAACACCGTGATCAGCGCATTCAGCGTGCGACCGAGGATGAAGTTTGCCATGCGGCCTCTCGCGTATGGATAGAACCGGGCGCACGTGCCGCGCCCGGTTCTGTTTCGCTACTTGTCAAACGTGATCTGACCCGCGCGCAGCGGCACGGTGAAGGGGCGCAGAGAAGCGGGGATCTCAAAGTCGATATCCGCGCGCACGCCGTAGCTGTCGGCAGGCTGATAGAGCGGCACCACCGGCGCGATATCGGTGAAGACCTCGTGCAGCTTGGCAAAGGCCTCCTGGCGCTCTTCGACCGTCTGACCAAAGCGCGCGCCTTCGTAGTACTCGAGCCAACGCGGATCGGCGTAGGGGTCAAAGTAGCCGCGCGACACCGACCAGGAGCTTTCCGACAGCGAGGTGTCCATCACGCCCATGATGTCGGAGTAGTACATCGGGATTGACCAATTGCGCACCATGGTCTCGGGGTCAGTGTCCAGCGTCAGACCGCCGACCTCAACCATCTTGATTTCCATGTTGACGCCCACATCCGCCCACATCTCCTGGATCGCCTGGGCCGCCAGGGTGCCGTAGAGATAGTAGTTGGGGTAGATCGAGACCTCGATCGGCTCGCCGTTGTAGTCGGACTCGGCGATCAACTCACGCGCGCGCTCGGGGTTGTAGTCAAAGATATCCAGACCGTCGACATAGGTCTCACCCACCTGGGGGAACTGCCAGGAGGCCGAGGCCACGCCCTTGCCGCGCCACAGACCCTGCGCCAACCCGTCGTAGTCGATGGCCATGGCCAGCGCCTGACGCAGTTTGACGTCCGAGGTGATCGGGTGCGAATTGTTGAACAGCCACACGTGGTACATGGGGTACTGCACTTCGATCCGCTTGAGGCTGGGCTCGTTGTCGATCAGCGGGTTCTGATCGGGAGGGATTTCCGACACGATGTCCACTTCGCCGTTCACCAGCGCGGTGACGCGGGCCGAAACCTCGGGGATGCGCAGGAAGGTGACCTTTTCAAAAGGCGCAGGCTCGCCCCAGTAGTCGTCAAAGCGCTCAACCACCAGCGAGGCATTGGGCTCGAAGCTGGTTACTTTGTAGGGGCCGGCGCCGATGGGGTTCAGGCCGTGCTGGTCTTCGTTGCCGTCGTTGATCTGGTCCAGCGAGCGGATGCCGGCATTGCGCGAGGACAGCAGTGTCTCGATCAGCGCGTCGGGGCGCTTGACGTGCACGCGCACGGTCATGTCGTCCACCACTTCGACGCCTTCGAAGTTGTAGAAGAGCTTGCCGTGCGGGTTGCGGTAGCGCGGGTTTTCCAGCTTGAAAATCGGGTTCAGCGAGGCCGCGACGTCATAGGCATCCATGGTGTCGCCGTTGTGGAACGTCACGCCTTCGCGCAGCTTCAGCTCCATGGTGGTGTCGTCGATCATCTCCCATTCGGTCGCCAGACCGGGGATGAATTTGCCCGGGTTCCACGGGTCCCGCTCAATGAGCGACTCGTAAATCGCGTAGAACATACCGGTGGCGGCGTTCGAGGTGTCGCGGCGCACGTCCAGCGCCTTGCGGTGCGAGGCAACGCCAATTGTGATTTCCTGAGCGCTGACCGGTGCGGCTGCGGGCAGCGCAACGGCAAGAGCCAGGGCCGAGATGGTGAGCATTTTCATGTGGTGGTCTCCCTAAGGTCAATGCGGGGCCCGAAGGCCCCGCAGTTTGTGATTATTCGCAGGCGTCGACGTTGATCTGACCGGCACGCAGGGCGAGCATGAAGGGGCGCAGCGCCGAGGGCACGGTGTACTCGATGCAGCCCTGCATCGCGTAGCTGTCGGCCGGCTGATAGAGCAGGATCCAGCCGGCCATCTCCTCGCCGACTTTGACCAACTCCTCATAAGCCGCCTTGCGCTCCGCTTGGTCGAGACCGAAGCGCGCGGCCTCGTAGAGCTCCGACCAGCGCGGGTCGAGCTCAGGGTTGAAGTAGCCGCGGGTCGTGGTCCAGGACGTGTCGGACCACGAGGTGTCCATGCCGCCCATAATGTCGTTGTAATACATCGGGTTGGACCACTGGCGCACCATCACCTCAGGGTCCATGTCGACCGTGAGCGAGCCCACGTCGACCATCTTGAGGTCGACATTCACGCCGATCTCTTGCCAGTATTCGGCGATGGCCTGACCGGCGAGGGGGCCGTAGAGGTAGTAGTAAGGGTAGAGCGGCAGCTCGATCGGGGTGCCGTCATAGCTCGATTGGGCGAGCAGTTCCTTCGCCTTCTCGGGATCGAAGGGCGAGACCTCCAGACCGTCGATATACATGCTCCCATAGGCCGGGAATTGGTGGCCGGCAGAGCCGGAAATCCCGCGCCCGCGCCACAGACCCTCGGTGATCGTATCGAGGTCGATGGCGAGCTTCAGCGCCTGGCGCAGTTTCTGATCGGCCATCACCGGGTTCGACTGGTTGAAGACGAGGACGTGGAACATGTTCCAGGTCACGTCCACGCGCTTGAGGCTCTCCTCGTTGTCGATCAGCGGCATCTGGTCGGGGGGCAACTCGGAGACCATGTCCACCTCGCCGGTCACCAGGGCGGTGATGCGGTTGGACACTTCGGGGATGCGGATGAAGGTAACCTTGTCGAGCGGCGCGGGCTCGCCCCAGTACTCTTCAAAGCGCTCCAGCACGAGCTCCTGGTTCGGCTCGAAGCCGGTCACTTTGTAGGGGCCCGCGCCGATGGGCAGAATGCCGTAATCCTCAAGGCCCACTTCGTCCATGCGGGTCTTGGATTTCATGCCGGCGTTGCGGGCCGAGAGCAGCGTCTCGATCAGCGGATCGGGACGGTGCGTGTGGACGCGGACCGTCATTGGATCGACGATCTCAACTTCCTTGAAGTTGTACATGAACCGGCCATAGACGGTGCCGGTGCGCGCCCAGGTCTGCTGAAAAACCGGGTTCAACGTGGCGGCCACGTCCTCAGCGTCAAAGGTGTCGCCATTATGGAACAGCACGCCCTCGCGGAGCTTCAGTTCCATCACTGTGGGCTCCACCATCTCCCATTCCGTGGCGAGACCGGGGAGGAAGACACCCGGGTTGTATGGGTCACGCTCGATCAGCGTGTCGAAGATCGAGTAGGAGAACTGACCGCCGGCGTTCGACGCATCGATGGACGGGTCGAACTGTTGGCGATGCGAGGGCACGCCGATGGTGATTTCCTTGGCGACGGCAGCGGCCGACGACACCGCAAGGCTAGCGGCCAGAGCAGTGGTTGTAAACAGCTTGGTCATGAGAGTCTTCCGGTTAGCTGTCGAGGAAAAGCGGATTGGTGTAGGCGCTGCGGCCTTGGGCATCGCGCAGGATCAGGCGCGCCCATTGGCCTGCGAATTTCTCCAAAGGCAGGCGCACGCGGGTGAAGGGCTCGGAGCCCCAGACTGTCTCGCAGGCAAAGGACGGACCCACGAGGTAAGCGCCCACGCAAGGCGAGCATTCGATCGACACCCCGTCGTCGATGCGCTCGATATGGTGGATCTCTGGCCCGGTGCTGGCGTAGTAGGCCCCGGCTTTGAGGGCCGCGAGGATCGACTCCGGTGTCAGCTCTGTCGCCTTGACCATGGTCCAGCCGCCCAGCACATCGGTGCGATAGCGGTGCGCATCGTCCACCGCCACCGCGCCCACACGGCGGCCCGCCCAAAGCATCTGGTCCAGCAGGTACTCACCGCCCCCGCGCCCCAAGATACGGTCGCAGATGGTGTTGTAGACCTCCACGGCGTGCACTGTTTCCAGCGTCTGCGCGTCTTCCAGAAAGAGGTGGTAGGCTGAGGGGTGCGGGATCTCGATAAAGGCACCGGCGGCTGCGGCGCGTGCGCAGAGTTCTGGACCGGTCTCTTCTGGCAGCGTTGGCGCGAAATCCAGCGGCAGGCCTGCGGCCAAGATGTGCCAATCGACCCCGCTCATCACCTTGGGTGCGTGGATTTCAGCGCCAATCAGCGTGGTGAAGCCTTCGGTGCGAAACGCCCGCGTGTCGGTGACGGGAAAGTCGTATTTTTCGATGAAGTGATCGCTGAGACAGATAAATCCATACCCGTGCTCGCGGTAAAACCGGCACACCGCTTCGGGGCTGAGATCCGCATCAGACCGCGTGGAATGACAGTGCAGATTGCCTTTGTGAAAGCTGCCGGGATTGGAAAAGGCATCGAGCATCAGTATCCCCCAGACGAAGTGTCTATGGGGTTATGTCGCGTGCGAAGTTAACGATGGTGCGACACCCGATGCGGGTTTGTCGGAGATTACAAAACCGTAAAACCAAGCGGCGTAATTGGTGGAGGCGCGCTTACAAAATGGACATCGCGCCTCGTGTGACAAACGTCTGGGTTGGTCACACCAAATCGTAAGTTTGGCGGCAAGCTTTGATGACAAAGCCCTATCAACGCGCTGTGCGTTGCACAAGTGTTGCCCAAACTTGGGACACCGTCACTGACACCAACTCTTTGTGGACGCAAAATGACTGATCTTCCCTTGCTGGGCGCTGCCCTACGCATCTATGAGCTAGAAACTTACCTGGACTGGTTGGTGCAAGATGCCCGCGACCTCGAGATCCAAGGGTTTCACGCGCCTGCTGTGCTGGAGCTCGACTGGAAAGCCGAAGCGGCCAAGGTCAAGGCGCTTTTGGCCAATCACAAAGGGCGTCAGGGCATGCACGGCACAGCCTCTGTGCCGCTGGCCTCGAACGATCCAGGCGTGCGCGCGCTGGCGCAGGAGCGGCTGAACCACAACCTGGATGTCGCCGCCGAGATCGGCCTGACCCAGGTGGTGATCCACAGCCCCTACATCCATTGGGATCAGGAAAACCTCTACCGCTACCCGCATCGCCGCGCCGAGAAACTGGCCGACTTCATCGCCACAATGGAGCCCTTGGTCGCCCGCGCCGAGAGCCTGGGGGTTCAGTTTGTGATCGAGAACATCGAGGACCGCGACCCGGCGATCCGCCGTGACATTGTCACCCATTTCAACAGCGCCTCGCTAAAACTGTCGATCGACACAGGCCACGCCTATTACGCCCATTACATGGGCGGCGCCCCCATGGTGGATATGTTTGTGCGTGCCGCTGGCGACGATCTGCACCACCTGCACCTGCAAGACGCCGATGGCTTTGCCGACCGCCACTGGGCCATCGGCGACGGGACGGTGCCTTGGGCCGCGGTGTTTGAAGAACTGGCGATGATCTCGTCCAACCCGCGCCTGATCATCGAGATCCGCAACAAGGCTGACGTTATGCGCTCCGCTGAACACTTGGCCAAGCTGGGCCTCGCCCGCTGATCTCTTTGCCCAACAGGAGACATGGTCACCTCGGTGGAACCCACCGCCCGCGGCGATCCGCGTGCGGGTGCTATAACGGAGACCTTCATGATCGACACCCCCATCGTAGGCGTGGCCTTGCGCACCGGAGACTTAGGCGGCTCGCTCAGCCGCTTTCGCGAGGCGCTTCAGGTGGCCAAAGACGTGGGCTGCAGCCATGCCGAGATCACCGCTGTGGGCCTGGATGCCATCGTCGGCGGGCGGCTGATCCCCGAGCGCGTGGCGCAGGTTGTCGAGATTTTTCAGGACAGTGGCCTGAAATGCACCCTGCACGGCATCCAGCGGGTGAACCTCTTGGACCGCGACGAGTTTGAGGCCCATGAGGCTGCCGCCCGGGCCAGCCTGGACTTGGCCGCGGCGCTTGGCGCTTCGTCAGTGGTGCTGCACGCGGGCTATGATCTGGGACCCGAGCCCAAGACCCCCAGCGACCAACAGCGCGCCGCGCTGCAGCGTCTGGGGCAACACGCGGCCGAACTGGGGCTACAGATCGCGGTGGAGCCCCTGCCTCCGATGGCCATGGCCCTCGGCAAAGGGCAAGAAGACCTGCGCGCTATCGACCCGGTCGTGCTACGTGGCGAGATCGAAGCGGTTGGATTGGATGCGGTCTGCGGTATGCTCGACATCAGCCATGTCGCCCAAGCCATGACCGTCATCCAGGGCGATCTGACCAAGGCCGTACAGAGTTTTGCGCCCATCACCGGCCACGTGCATCTGCATGACAGTTTTCAGATGCCGGGCACCGCAAGCTACCGTGCGTCGGAAAGCGAGCGCATCGTCTACGGCCACGGCGATCTGCATTTGCCGCTGGGCTGGGGCGACATAGACTGGGAGGCCTTGGCGCCGCATCTGGCGACCGTACGCCCGGGCACGGTGCTGGTGCTGGAGATCAAAGAGCGCTTTTGGGACAGCCTGCGCCCGTCCGTGGAGCGTGCTTGGGCGCTGGCACAACAGATCAACGCGGCTGCCACGGGCTGAGATGTCCTGTCAGGCCGTTCGGCGTCGAACGCGCCCCAAAGCGACAATGACCCTGTAGGGTTCGCGAATGTTCCCCACGCCACGCACCGTTTGTCATCTCGTTAATACACTTTTTGTCTAGACTGAGAATCGCAAAGACAACAGCGACGGAGGTTCCGTGTGTCTTGGCGAGAAATCTATAACTGCTTGAAATCAGAGATTGAATTGGGCGTCCGGGCGCAAGGCGAAGCCTTGCCCACCCAAGGTGAATTGTCCGATTGTTTTCAGAGCAGCCGCCATGCGGTCCGGCGCGCGCTTGAGGCGCTTCAAAAAGAAGGTCTTGTCGCCAGCTGGCAAGGCAAAGGCACATTTGTCGATACAAAGCCCATTGAGCATCAGATCAACGAACGGCCACAGTTGCGGGTTGATGCCGCAGCCCAGGGCTATGAGATGTCGATTGAGCCCGTGGGGGGGTCCCTGCGTCGGATGCCACCCGAGGTGCGCAGTTTGCTGAGAGCCTCAAACCTCGGCCAAATTCTGGTGGGCGAACGGCTTGTGCGTTTGAACGGGCAAGAAGTCCAGCTTGTCCGCCATTTCTTTGACAAGGTTCGGTTTGACGGCATCCTGGAAGTGCTGAACCGTACCGGGAGTGTACGCTTGGCGCTGAGAGAGTTCGGCGTGCGGGATTATCGACGTACGGCAACCCGCATCGTGGCGCGCCGCCCCAACGCGCATGAGACGGCTGTCTTGGCAATCTCGCCCACGCAACCGGTGGTGGCAATGACCATCGGAAACATGACCAGCGACGGCAAACCGGTTGTGGCGACACAAACCGTATCGCGCGGTGACCGCATGCATCTTTTGGTCTGACCAATCGCACTCCTTTCATCGAGAGGAGCCTACCTGAGCGCGCGCCAACCTCAGGTTGTGCTTCTGTATTCAAGCGCTTTTTTGGCTTGGCGGGCCCATGAGACATTGCCGCAAACCCGGTTAGATCGGCATTGATGCGCAGCACTCCAGTGCCGCATTTTTGCCAAATCGAGCAATTGGTGTGACGGCAAAATTCAAAAAAAGGTCACGGTCCTGAAGCAAAGGTCTCATAGGCACGAAAGATATTCAGGAAATTGGACGCGCGACATGGCACGGATCACCTTGATTGCCGACACCCATATCAGCCCGGTTTGGGGGGCCGCGTCCCTAAATCTGTGGCTATCGGCAGAGATGGTACGGGCGGGCAGCCCCGACCAAATCATCCATTTGGGCGATGTGGTGTTCTCTGATTACAGCGCGCGCGAATTTGCCTACGCGCAGGCGCTTTTTGCAGAACTCGGTCTGCCGTTGCTGGCGACCCCTGGCAACCACGACGTGGGCGAGCCACCCGTTGTCGTCGCGTCGGATTACGACAAGCCGGGGGAAGTCTCGACCCTGGCCACGTTGGAGCGGTCACGCGCCTTCTATAACGTCTTTGGCCCCTTGCCGCAGACCGTGCTGCTGGACGACGGCGACACGGCGCTTGCCTTGATCGACAGCCAGCAGTTGGGTACCGGATCAGAGCTTGAGGCCGCGACTCTGGAGATGATCGCCGGTTTGCCGGCCCTTTCGGCCTCAACGTTGATCATCGCCACGCACAAAACGCTCGGCCTTGTGATGCCCGAATTGGACCAGCCTGGCTGGACCATCCCCGCGGCACAATCCGAGCAGATCCTGCGCCAATTGGCGCGGCGGCGGGCGGACCAACGCGTTATGGTGGTCTCGGGCCATTTCCACAGATGGCGCCAATACCGGATCGAGGGCATCCATTTTGTCTGGGTGCCGACGCTGGCTTTTGTTACGCCGCATCGGTCGCTAGAGACCCGTGGCGGCGTGCCTGCCGTCGGCTATGTGGACATCGACACGAGCCCCGGATTTGTGCCGCAGGTGCATTGGCGCACCTCGCCCTCTATGCCGATCATCGACATTTCAGGTTGGGTGGACGCAGGCGGACCGCAACAAAAAGCCCAAGTGCTGCGCGCGGCTGAGGCCCAGTTTGCCTTTGCCGCCGCGTATCAGTCCAAGGAGCGCTGAACCATGGCTCGCAATGCCCTGCTGATTGTCGTCGACCAATGGCGATTTGACGCGCTGCGCTGTCTGGGCGACGAGATTGTGCGTAGCCCCAATCTAGACCGCCTCTGCGCCCGCGGCGTGACCTTTCGCAACGCCTTTACGGTGATTGCGCCCTGCGGACCGGCGCGGGCCTCGCTGCTCACGGGGCTTTATGGCTTTCGCCACGGCGTGCTACGCAATGGCTATCCGCCCAAACCGGGCGTGCGCTTTGTGACCGAAAGCTTTGAGGCGCAAGGCATCTTGCCGATCCTGTGCGGCTACACCACCACGGCGCCCACAGTGGGCCCCAGTGGGCGCGGCACAGCGCGGGTGGCCCATGGGTTGAACTATCACGAAGGCTTTTATCCCCTGGCGGCGATGATCCCGCAGCGCTTTCCATACCGGACGTTCCTGGCCTCACATGGCGTGGAGATCCCCGAACCTTTTGAGGACATCTGGCGCCCAGATGACACGGATTTTATTCCTGAAGGCTATGGCCTGACCGCGCAGCGCGCGCGCCTGCCGGTCGATCACTGGGACAACGCGTTTTATGCAGGCGCGGCTGAGGCGTTTTTGAAGTCCGGTACGCCAGGGCCCTGGTTCCTCATGCTGACCTTCATGCGCCCGCACCCGCCTTTCATCGTGCCCGCGCCGTATCACAGGTTGCACCATCCTGATGACATGCCGATGCCGCAGCGCGCCGCGACGCCCGAAACCGAAGCCGCCGCCGACCCGCGCATTGCCGACTGGATCGCGCAGAACACCGTGGCAGGGATTGTGCAAGGCGGCGAAGGGCTCGCGCGAGACCTTTCCGACCTGGATACACGTCAAATCCGGGCAACATACTATGGAATGATGGCCGAATTGGACAAGCAAATCGGCCGTGTTCTGGACGCGCTGGAGGCACGCCCCGACGCCGATGAGACGCTGGTGATCCTCACCTCGGACCATGGTGAGTTGCTGGGGGATCATTGGCTTTTTGGCAAGCAAGCTTGGTTTGATCCAGCTTTCAGGGTTCCGATGATCGTTTCTGACCCAACAGCGCCTGCGCAGCACGGCACCGTTGCTGACGACAAGGTGGAAAACGCCGACGTTGCGGCGACGTTGATAGAGTGGTTTGGGACCAACCATGGCGCCGCAATCGATGGGCGCTCGCTGTTGCCCCGGGCCAGCCAAGGCACGCCTTTGGGCCGAGAGCGTGTGTTCTTTGAACTCGACGATCCCGGCGGCCGGGTCATGGGGCTGCATGACGGCGCGGAAAAGCTGATCTTTGCGCTGGGCGGTCCCCATGCCGGGCGCCATTTGCGCTACGATCTGGCCAGCGACCCGCATGAATTGTCGCCGCAGGCCACTCTGACGGCTGAGCACCGCGACCGACTGATCGAGGTGCTGGCGTCGTAACTCCGGTTATCGCAACAGGGTTGTGTTTGGCTGGTGGTCGGGCGGACAGCCCGATGCCAAAAGTCCGACCGCTTCGGCGCCCCATTGGCTGCCAAGGGCCAGTGCGGCTTTTATGGACCAGCTTCGCGCAACAGCATACACCAGACCCGCGGCAAAGGCATCGCCTGCCCCCGTCGTATCGATCACGCGCGGGGCCGGCGTGACCGGCACGGTCTCTATGTCATTGCCATCGGTCGCCCAGGCGCCGCGGGCGCCCAGCGTGACCACAAGCCAGCGGGTGGCGATGCCGCGTCGGCGAAGGGCGCCCCACCAATCCGTCCCGTCGTCAGGGTCGAAGTGCTGGTCGGATGCCACGACGACGTCGGATCTCAACAGTCGGTTGGCGCAGTGCATTTGCGACACCACAGGCACCTTGCTGTCGGCCAATGCCCGCGCCACGCGGTCAGGCACGGTGCGCGCGGCCGCAAAGTATAGCGCGTCCAGGCTCTGCGGGTCGAGCGGGGCGAAGGCAACGTCTTCCCGGTCCCGTTCAAAGCCGAGGATTGTGCGATCGCCGCTTTCGTCAACAAGGATTAAGCAATGGTTTGTGGGGCCATCGGACAGCACTGTGCCGTTCCGATCCCAAGGATATGCATCCGCCTGGGCAAGGATGTGGCGCGCCCGGTCGTCCCTGCCAATCCGCCCAAAAAGCTGCACCTCATCGCCAGCAACAGCAAGCCAACTGCCTGCATTCGCACCGCTTCCCCCCAGACGCAGGCCAAGGTTCTCGGCCAGGCGTTCTTGCCCGGGCCCAAGCCTCCCGTGCACGCGGTAAATGTGGTCTGCGTTTACGTTGCCGACCACAGCGGTGCGCCGCGGGGTAGAAGGGTCTGAGGTCGGGTCCAAAATCACTCCATTTCCACCCAGCCGACCCTAAAAGTCGCTCGAATGCGCCGGGCGGGAATGCCATATTGTGCTAAGGGTAAAGCGCGTGTCCGTACTTTGTTTTGCGTGTCGCGCAGAGGCTCGGGGCGGAGCTGCTTGTGGCGAAGCCGAGAGAGGTCGACATGGGGCAAATCCACGTGATTGAGAGTCCCGTCGGCACGGGCAAAACAACCTATGCGCTGCGCTTGGCCCAGCTTACCCGTACGCCCCCCTTTGTGTTGGATGCCTGGATGCTCACCATGTTTCGACCAGATCGACCAGAAACTGACCTCTGGCCATGGTACCAAGCGCGCAAACAACGCCGCCAGCCTAAAATCTTGTCCATGGCCCAAGGTCTTTTGGCCTTTGGACAGGAGGCGAATGACGAGTTGTGACTGATCACCGCTGTCGACCGGGCTGATTTTCTGTCCGCGGTCGCCGCCGGGGGCCATTCTGCCACCGTCCTCCTGCTGGAGGCCCCAAAGGCCGAGCGGTGGCGCCGCGTTCAAGCTCGCAACGACACCAAAGGTGTAAGTTACGCGATGGAGGTACCGGAGGAAGGTTTTAATATGGCGTCTGACCATTGGGAGCCGCTCACAGAACAAGAACGCGCGCTGTACACCTTAATCGATGCGTCCTGAAACGCCACGACTTCGCCTGTCAGGCCGCAACCTTACCAAGTGCCAGTGCGCCGGGCGAACCGTCCTTGTACACGAGGCGACCCTCCACAAAGGTGGCAAGCACGCCACCCACGCCGCTGTCGCTGGCCAGAATCAGATCGGCCCGCTTGCCAACAGCAATCTCGCCACGGTCGTCCAAGCCCAAGGCCTGCGCCGGGGTCAGCGTGGCCTTGCGCAGCGCGCCAGGCAGCCTATCGGGGTCGGTCTGCGCCA
>JBELMB010000263.1:0-6119 GCA_042088665.1 Sagittula sp. | reverse complement strand
GGGCACCACGTTGAACCGGTTGGCCAGGTTCATCGGCTGGCCCGGTTTCATCTGCCATTGCAAAAAGCTGAGGATGGCCAGCACCCATTTCTTTTTCATGTAGATGACTTCTTCGTATTGAAAGAGCCGCGCCCTGGGGTGGGTCTTGAGGATCTCTGAATAGGTTTCGAGCTTTTTGACAAAGCCGCCGATCTCACGCAGGGCAAATTCATTGATATCAGAGGCCAGGGTGGCGGCGCGCATTTCTTCCATGTGCTTGAGCAGCTTGTCATCCGCATCCTTGCCCGGCATCGGATGGCTTTTGGACAATGAGAAATACTGCGACACCACCGCATCGCGCGGATCCCGCACCAGCACCACCAGCGGGCAGTCGTTCAGGCAGGGAATGTCATATTGGTTGGGGAAATAGCGGAACCCCGAATAGACATAGCCCTTGGGTTTGAATATCTCGCTGGTTTCTGCCGGGATGTCCCGGTCGGCCACGCCGGTGTTGAAGAAATGCGACTGGATGTCGACAAATTCATAGTCCAGCATCTGGCAGGCGGCGCGGATCATGTTGTTCATCAGGGTCGAGCCGGATTTATGCACCGACATGAAGAACACCGAATTGATGTCGGGGCTGCGCGACTCGGGCAGTTCAAAAATCGTCTTGCCGTTGTAGGCGATGCTGGCGGTCATGTCTGTGTCGTCCTTGTCATTAGCCGGTCTGGGCCCAGTCTGGGGTGCCCGTCCTGGAGGAGGGCGGGCCCTGATGGCGGTCACTCCCTTGCGGGGCGGTTTGTTCGGTCACGGTTCGGGGGCGGGCGTCGGCCTGCTGGGGTCGGGCGCAAACGTCCTGTGTCATGTCAAGCTTGTCAACGGTCCCCCTAGACGTCCCGCAGGACGGACAACAGCCGGTCTTTTGGTGTGGCTGCCAGAATACGTTCCAGCCCGTCCAGATCGGCGCTGTGCCAGGGATACAGCCCTTTGAACCGGCTCAGCGTGTCGCCGTCCCAATCATAGGTCGGGCGGGTCTGGTCACGGCCGGTGATGATGTAATGCACAAAGGGGTTCATGCCCGCATCGGCCACATCGGAATTGCGCATCAGGTAATGCTGCCCGTCAAAGAACGGGTTGGGCCGGGCGCCGCGAGCATGGCCCACTTCGAGGTAATGCAGGACCGGATCGGTGAACGGGCTGTCGGAGCCCATGAACCGGGCGCGATACCAATCCTCGTAAAACAGGCCAGAGCGGCGCAACAGCTCGGCCTCGTTTTCCATTCTTTCGGGATCCGACAGGATGGCGCGTTCGCTAAAGATTTGCAGGTACAGCTTTTCCACCGCCTTCAAGGCAGGGGTATTGGTGCGCGACACGCGAAAGCTTTCGCGCATGCATTGCAGGGTGCGCTTGGCGGACATGCCGCCGCCCACATAAGTGGCAATCACCGTATGGGAATGCACAAAGCTGGCCCCCAGGGCGCGCTGGGTGAACATGAAATTATGGTCGGCGGTGATGTCAAAGCTGAGATCATAGCCCACCTCTGCCAGCAGGGCCCGCCGGGTCAGCGTGGCCTGATGGCAGGGGATGCCGCTCCACCAGCCGGGTTTGAATGTGCCGGTCTGCAACTGCGACCAGGTGTCGGCGAAATCCGCCGCCTTGTGCAGGGCAGACACACCGCTTTCGTGGCGATAGATATGGTCGCCGATGACAAAATCCGGCATCTCGCGCCGTTTCAGCCAGGCCCCGGGACCGCCAAAGACATTGTGCATGGCCACCTCCAGCGAGGTGGGCAGGTGGAAATAATCGCCGGCGTTGATAAAGAGGATGTAATCGCCCGATCCCAGGCGGGCGGCCTTGTTCATGGCATCATAGACGCCCTTGTCCGGCTCTGACACATAGACGTCGAACCGGTCCTTGTGCCGGTCAAGGATCTCGACCGTGCCATCGGTCGAGGCCCCGTCCACCACCACGATTTCCATGTTGCGATAGGTCTGGGCAAAGATCGAACTCAGCGTCTCTTCGACCTCGGTTTTCGAATTCCAGCAGACCACCGCCACGGTAACCTTGGGCAGAGGGTCGCGGGTGATGCGCCGGCTGGCAAATCCCTGGCCCAGGCCCGCGCGCACATAGGCCCCCAGCTCGCGGTAGGGTTCGGGATCGCCCAGATCGTCCTTGAACATCAGATCCGACAGGCGGTTCTTCATGTCCCACTGCCAGTCGCGGTAACCGTGCTGCACGCTGCGCCAGGCGCGTTTGCCGATGCGGGCGTATTGGGTCAGGTTCAGCGGTTTGGGGGTATCGACATCATAGAGCAGCCCGTTGACCCCATGGGTGATATATTCGTTCATCGTGGGATTGTCGGGGGCGATGACACATTTGCCCGCCGCCATGGCCTCGAGAAAGGACATGCCGATGCCCTCATATTCGCGCGGGGCGACGTAGATGTCACAGTCCTCGACGATGCGGCGGTAATCCCCGGCCTTGTCGAACCATGTGGACACGGTCAGCGGGCGGGCGGCCTGTTCGGCCTCGATGTCGACCGCATCGCGCAGCGTCGGATCCCCGGCCAGATGCAGGTGGAACGGCAAGTCCGGCATGCCGGCCACCAGCGTCTTGACCGTCTCCCAGCTGGGCCGGTCGGTGCGCTGCCAGAAAAACGCCTTGGGCGGGCGGGGTTTGCGCAGCCGCTCCCAGACCGGCTGTGTCGCCGGTTTCGGATAATAGCGGAAGAAAAACGAATTGACCCCCAGGCTGGCGACCCGGTGGTGCAGCGTCGGCGAAAACTGGACCACGCGAATGTCGTCGCGCCCCGCCATGGCCTGCCAATAGTCATCCCCCAGCATCCGCGCCCCGTCATACATCGGCACAAAGACCAGGCGTTTGCACAGCCGCCGCTCGGCGATGGCGCGGGCCAGATATTCCAGCTGAAAGACGCAGATCAGATCATAGGCCTCGGCCTCTAGCGCGTCGAAATCAAAAGCGGCCAGGGTGGCAGGATCGGGCAGCGTGTCGATGCGGTTGAAATCCGAGGCCCCCGCTTCCAGCAGATCGGCCATGAAATTGGTCGAGGCTGTCTTGCGGTGGTATTCATGGCCGATGTAGCAAATCTTCATGGCCGTCTCCGGGGCTTAGTCGTCGCGCTTGGACAATTGGTTGAGCAGGGCAAAGATCACCGCCTCATAGCGGTCTTCGCGGGCGCGGGCGTCATGCAGGCGCATCAGGGCCTCTGTCATGTCCAGCGGATCGGATTGCGCGGGGCGGATCGCCACCCGGCGCGGGGTGATGATCAGCGTATGGGGCACATGGCCCAGATCACTGCCCCAAAAGCGCATCTCCCAGACCAGGTCGATGTCCATGATCAGTTCAGAGGGCGCATCGCTGGGCAGGGTGATGTTCATGTTGCGGGTATAATGCAGACCCTTTTGCGCGGTGAAGGCCCCGCTGTCGGCGCGGTATTCGCCGATCTGCGCGCCGCGCACCGGTTCTTCGGGCAGGCCGGAATTGGCATAGATCCGGGCCCCTATTTTCAGCGGGGCCTCGCCCCCGTCATACAGATCCAGCGGTGCGCCCTTGCCCACCGAGAGGGTAACCGGGATCGCGGTGCTGCCTGTGTTGCTGAAACAGCAAAACGGCTGTTCCGCGCGCAGGTCGTAATGCAGGGTCTTGGGATCAAACTGGGGTTCGGCGGTGGTGGCTGGCTGGTCCATGAGATGCGCGACGATGTCCCTGTTTTCCGAGGATGAGGCCCGGCTGTAGCGGCGGCTTTTCGAGGCTGTCCTGCGACATGCCGCCAGAAAAAGCCCGGGCGACATATGACATGGGGATTTGCGGAATTAAAGGTGGAAAACTCGGGCTTGACGGGGCTTGGGCGGGCCTTGGGCGGGCCCCCCGAGTCACGTTTTGCCATTCTTTCGGGCAGGTCCTGCGGGGGCTGACGCCTCTGGCATTGCGTTTCACGGTCCTGACAAGTAGGCAATCTGCAATCTGCCCCGCAAGGACCCCCCGGACATGAAAAAAGCGTTCATCACAGGTATCACGGGACAGGATGGCAGCTATCTGGCGAAGCTCCTGCTCGACAAGGGCTATGAGGTGCATGGCGGCGTGCGGCGCATTTCCCAGGTCGAAACCACCCGGCTGGATCTGCTTGGCATCACCGGGGGCGTGCATCTGCACGAGTTTGATCTGGGCGAGGCCAACAAGATCTTTCGCGTCATCCGCGATGTCGCCCCCGATGAATTCTACAACCTTGCGGCCCAAAGCTTTGTCGGCGCGTCCTGGGATCTGCCGGTCTATACCGCCGAGGTCGACGGCGTGTCGGTGGTGCGCATTCTGGACACCCTGCGCACGCTGAAACCCGACTGCCGGTTCTATCAGGCCTCCACCTCGGAAATGTTCGGTCTGGTCCAGGAGGTGCCGCAGCGCGAAACCACCCGGCTTTATCCGCGCTCACCCTACGGTGTGGCCAAGGTCTACGGCCATTACATCACCATGAATTACCGCGAGAGTTTCGGCATGCATGCCAGCTCGGGGATCCTGTTCAACCATGAAAGCCCGCTGCGCGGCAAGGAATTTGTCACCCGCAAGATCACGCTGGGCCTGGCGCGGCTGGCCCATGGCGGGTCTGATCCGGTGGAGCTGGGCAATATGGATGCGCAGCGCGACTGGGGCTTTGCCGGCGATTACGTCGAAGGCATGTGGCGGATGCTGCAACAGGACAAGGCCGACGATTACGTGCTGGCCACCGGCGTGACCACCACGATCCGCGATTTTTTCACCGCCGCCGCCAGCGCGCTTGGGATGGATCTGGAATGGTCCGGCACCGGTGAGGGGGAAACCGCCACCTGCCGCAAATCCGGCAAGCTGGTGATGCGGGTGAACCCGAAATTCTATCGCCCCGCCGAGGTGGATCTGCTGATCGGCGACGCCAGCAAGGCGCGCGACCAACTGGGGTGGGTGCCGCAGGTCACCGTTTCACAACTAGCTGAAATGATGGCAAAATCCGATTACGATGCGCTTGCCTGACGCCTTTCGCAGTCGGCTGAGAGGGCCGGCTGCACGCTTGCGTGGTTTTCGCGGCCATCTGGACGGGGTGATGGGCGATGCGCTGGTGGGTTGGGTGCTGGCCGCAGGCCAGACCGGCGGCGTGCAGGTCGGGCTGTATGTGAGCGGCGCGCTTTTGGCGCAGGCCCCAGCCAATGTCTATCGCGGCGATCTGGCCGCTTTGGGGCTGGGCTCTGGTCATGCGGGGTTCGTGATCCCGCTGCCGCCCGAAACCCGTGAGATGATCGCCGCCATGGGCGGGCGCGCCGAGGTGCGGGTGATCGGGCCGCGCAGCTTTCGGGTGGGGCGCTGGGTGTTTGACGCCGCCGAGGGTGACAGGACGCGACAGGGCCCGGCCCCGGTGGGCGGTGCCCTGCCGCGGCGGTTGTTTGGCGATCTGGCGCGGCTGGCGCGCCGGGTGCAGGCCCCTGCCCCGCCCGCCTGGGCCCCCCGCCCCGCGCCGCCGGTTCAGGCGCGGCTGTTTGGCACCCACGATTATCAGGCCAGTAATTTTCAGGCCGGCAATTTTCAGACGGGCAATTTTCAGAAGGGTGGGGACAAGACGGGCGGGGACCAGACGGGGGATGACAAGACGGGGGATCTGCCCCCACCGTTGTTTGCCTATGCAGAGTTCCTGCGCCTGCGCGACGGGCTGGACGGGGCCTTTGACCCGGTCAGGGACCCAGCCGACATTGCGCATTTCCTCAAGCATTACCTGGGCGTCTACGGTGCCATTCGTGGCGGGCTGCGCATCCCGCTGTCGGCGCAGGCGATTGACTGGCTCAATGCGCCTGTGGTGATCGGCGGCCAGCGCCAGACGCTCAGCCGCGCGATCTGGGCCTTTGCCATGGACCGCCCCCAGGGGCTGCGCCCCACCGATCCCGATTGGTATCTGTCGGTGCTGTATTGGTGGGCCGCGCATCAGGCCCGCGCCCTGCATTGTGAGGATTGCCTTGTCCCCGATACGGCGATTGCAGCCCTGGCCGCCGTGCCCGCCCCGGCCCCGGATCTGCCTTTGGTCGCGTCGGGGGTCGCGTCGGGGGCCGCGTCGGGGGCTGCGTCGGGGGCCCCGTCATGGGCCCCGTCATGGGCCGGGTCGG
>JBELMB010000262.1:0-6154 GCA_042088665.1 Sagittula sp. | reverse complement strand
TTGAAAGCGGAACCGCTCCGCGCGCGGCGTATCATCATTCATAGTCGTCACCGGGGTCGAAGGTTTCGGAACAGCCCCTGATGAGGCCTTGCCCGAAACATGGCAGTTGGTCCCATGGCCTGCAACGGACCGCTCAGGTTTACGTGAGACTGGGGACACGTCACGTTGCGTCACACTGTTTCGCGGGACCGGTTCCGCCCATTCCGCAGGCTTTGCTGACAGGAATTGACAAGAGGTGCGCGGCCCATTGCTTGCATTGCAGCCGCTGCATGCCACATTTGGGTCTCAAGGAGTCGCCCCGATGCACAACAACTCTCCCGAACAGATGCCCGTCCTGCATTCCGCCGCGCCCGATGTGCGCACGCGTGAAAAGCTGGAAGGTGGCAAGCAGTTCATCATGCAGACAGAATTCTCGCCGGCGGGGGATCAGCCGACAGCGATTGTCGAACTGGCCGAAGGCGTCATCGCCGGCGAACGGGACCAGGTGCTGCTGGGCGCGACGGGAACGGGCAAGACGTTTACCATGGCCAAGGTCATCGAGGAGACGCAGCGCCCCGCGATCATCCTTGCCCCCAACAAGACATTGGCGGCGCAGCTTTATGGTGAATTCAAGGGGTTCTTCCCCGGGAATGCGGTCGAATACTTTGTCAGCTACTACGACTACTACCAGCCAGAGGCCTATGTGGCGCGGTCCGACACCTATATCGAGAAAGAAAGCCAGATCAACGAACAGATCGACCGGATGCGCCACTCTGCCACCCGGGCGCTGCTGGAACGCGACGATGTGATCATCGTGGCCTCGGTGTCCTGCATCTATGGCATCGGCTCGGTCGAGACCTACGGCGCGATGACGCAGGATCTGCATGTCGCGCAGGAATATGATCAACGCAAGGTCATGGCCGACCTCGTGGCGCAGCAATACAAGCGCAATGACCAGGGCTTTCAGCGCGGGTCTTTCCGGGTGCGGGGCGACAGCGTCGAGGTCTGGCCCGCGCACCTCGAAGACCGGGCGTGGAAGCTGTCGTTCTTTGGCGAAGAGCTGGAGGCCATCACGGAATTCGACCCGCTGACGGGCGTCAAGACCGACAATTTCCAACGGATCCGCATCTACGCCAATTCGCACTACGTCACGCCGCGTCCGACGATGCAGCAGGCTGTCATCGGCATCAAGAAAGAGCTGCGCCAGCGGCTCGATCAACTGGTGAACGAGGGCAAGCTGCTGGAAGCGCAGCGGCTTGAACAGCGCACCACCTTTGATCTGGAAATGCTCGAAGCCACCGGTGTCTGCAACGGGGTGGAGAACTATTCGCGCTATCTCACGGGGCGTGCGCCCGGCGAACCGCCGCCCACGCTGTTCGAGTTCATTCCCGACAATGCCATTGTCTTTGCGGACGAAAGCCACGTCAGCGTGCCGCAGATCGGGGGCATGTACAAAGGCGACTACCGGCGCAAGTTCACGCTGGCCGAACACGGGTTCCGCCTGCCGTCCTGCATGGACAACCGGCCCCTCAAGTTCGAGGAATGGGACGCCATGCGCCCGCAGTCGGTCTTTGTCTCTGCCACGCCCGCATCCTGGGAGATGGAACAGACCGGCGGCGTGTTCACCGAACAGGTCATCCGCCCCACCGGCCTACTGGACCCACAAGTGGAGATCCGCCCGGTGGAGATGCAGGTCGACGATCTGCTGGACGAGGTGCGCAAGGTCACCGCGGACGGGTTCCGCACGCTGGCCACGACGCTGACAAAACGCATGGCCGAAGATCTGACGGAATACATGCACGAACAGGGCATCAAGGTGCGCTACATGCACTCGGATATCGACACGATCGAGCGGATCGAGATCCTGCGCGATCTGCGTCTGGGGGCCTTTGATGTCCTGATCGGGATCAACCTTCTGCGCGAGGGCCTGGACATTCCCGAATGCGGTCTGGTTGCGATCCTCGATGCGGACAAGGAAGGGTTCTTGCGTTCTGAAACCTCGCTGATCCAGACCATTGGTCGGGCTGCCCGAAATGCCGAAGGGCGGGTGATCATGTATGCCGACCGCACGACCGGCTCCATGGAACGCGCGCTGGCCGAGACCAACCGCCGCCGGATCAAGCAGGTCGCCTACAACGAGGAACACGGCATCACACCCTCGACGGTCAAGAAGAACGTCGACGACATTCTGGCCGGGCTCTACAAGGGCGATACGGACCAAAGCCGTGTCACCGCGAAGATCGACAAGAAACATCAGGGGTCGAACCTGCAGGCAGTCATGGACGGGCTGCGCACCGACATGCGCAAGGCGGCGGAGAACCTGGAATTCGAGGAGGCGGCGCGATTGCGCGACGAGATCAAGCGCCTTGAAGCGGTGGATCTGGTCGTGGCCGACGACCCCATGGCGCGCCAGCAGGCGGTGGAAAGGGCTTCGGACGAGGCGGTAAAGGCCAAGGGGCGGTCCACGGCCGGCAAGCCGGGACAACGTGGCGGGAACGTAAAACGGCGCAAGCGTTAACACATCAGAGTTGAGAATTAGGGATTTGTTAAGTATTCTTAATGAATGCTTAACAACTCGTTGTTCTTTTCGCTTTGTCTGATCATCGGGCTGTTTGCCTCCGACGCCGGGGCAAATGGTGCTGGCACGGCATGCGATCGCGACGCTTTTGGCAGCTATCGCCAAATCGACCTCGTGGACACGCGTGGACGTCTTTTGATCCAATATAGTGACGGGGATTTTGACATCGTCTCCTCATCCAGTGGCAAGAAACGAGTGGTGTTCGGAAGCTGGACAGACCCCTACACCGGACGCGCGTTCAACAACGTTCCGGCCAGAACCATGGATGTGGACCACGTGATTCCGGTTTGCTGGGCCTGGGACCACGGCGCCTACGACTGGACAGACGAGAAGCGGCGGGAATTCTACAACGACGAGAGGTTCATGCGTGTCGTCGAAGCAGGCTTGAACCGGCAAAAGGGCAAGCAGGGGCCCGAGACCTTTGTGCCGATGCAACGGGGGTTCGCTTGTGAGTATGTGCACATCTTCTTGGACGGGGTGCGCTTCTATAGGCTGCAACTCTCGGACACAGAGAACCGACGCATTGCGCAGGCCCGCGATCTGGCCTGTGGCACAGGGGTGCATTAACCGATCCGAAAATTCCGGTCGGGCGCGTTGCGGGAAGTCGAATGTGCCGCGCTTTCGGGTCGTCTCGCCACCCGGACCCAAGCGTATCAGCGCTGGACGGACACAGGTGTCCCTTGGCTCTTCGGCCTTTTCCATCTGCGCAGCGTCTGTTTCCTTGGCGATACCTGACAGATCCCGCGTCCTGACAAAACCTCGCAAGCGCCTGCGGGGCCTGTGATCCGGGCGAGCCCGCTCAAAAGCGCTGCCCGTTTTCGGAACTCATCCGAACACCTTCAATGGCTTGATCCTGCGCCTGAACGATGTCGGGCAGGGCATTTCCCCGGCAGTTGGCCTTGGCTCATCCGCCGCACCCCGTCGTGCGCCTGCTGCAGGTCCGCTTTGGACGGCGCGAACATCACCTGTCAGAGAAAGCGCCTATTGTGATCCGCTTCACAGACCGGGCCATGGGGACGCGGCATCTTGAGGACATTGACCCACCCTCCAAAAGGATGACGAAAATGCACGATAGCCAAGGTAATTTCTTCAACTACGTTTATTCCCGCATGCATGCTGACGCTTCTGACCGGCGCAAGATGCAGATGTCACAGGCCGTCGAAACTCGCGTGCTGCTGTGCATCGCCGGATTTGCGATGGCAGTGATGCTGATTTCCAGCTTTTCCAGCTTTGCATGACGCCTAGAAGTGTGCCCGGGGGCTACCAGCCTTCTGTGCCCGGGCCACCTTTGACGACCCCTCGCAGGTTGGGCGTGACCCAACCGCCGTAAAAATCGCCGGGTTGCGGCGTCACACGGGTGTCGTCCAGCCAGCACCCCTCCATCGCGTGGGCATAGATCGCGAGATGGTCGCGCAGACTGCCAAATCGGGGCGTGGGCTCCGGGTAATCCCAGGCACAGCGCTGCGCCGATACGCCACCAGCGGACAGCGACCAATAGCGCGCAGGGCCTTTCCATTTGCAAAACGACCGGCCGGGGGCAGCGATGCGCTCGGCCTTCAGCGCGTCGACCGGCAGATAGTAGGTCGGCGCGTGATGCGTTTCGAGCACCCGCAGGGCCGCTGACGTGCGAAGTATGACCTGCCCCCCCAACATCACAATGATCTCCTGCGGCACCGCCTCGACGACGGGCGGCCGCGGATAGTCCTGAACGTTCTCGGCGGTGAGGGGCATCGGCTACTCCGTCTGTCTGGCGCTTAGGTAATGCAAGGGCGACGCGGGGCAATGCAGACCCCGAGCATCGGACAATGCGCTGTCTTCGACCCGGGTCAAAAAAACGGCAAACTGTGTGTCGGCGCACAGAAGCAGGGCGGGGAACAGGGCAGATTGGACCCATCAGAAACACAGTCTTCCAAAAGGAACCCACCATGTTCATGCCCAACTCCGTCGCTCACACCTTCTACCTCAATGACCTCGAAAACGCTGCGCTGAAGGCGCAGAAGGACGCGCCGAACGGCAGCCTGTTCGGCAAGCCCGCCCTCACGGTCGCTGTGGCGGTTGCCGCGATCTGCGTGACGGCACTTTTGACGGCGCTGCCGCTGGTCTGACGCAGGCGCAGGCAGGCGGATACCAGTCTCGATGATCTATGGCGGAGCACGTGTCCCTTGCAGGGGCTGTGCTTCGCCATGATGCATTTTGGGGGTAGCCTTGTCGCCCGGGGGCCATTGGAAAGGTCGAAACTGGGTAGAAAAACGCTGGAGTGCCGAAGGATTGAAGGCGCCTTGCCAAAAAGGGGGGCGACTTTGCCGCAGGTGTCCCTATCTTGTTAACGGAATCCCATGACGCCTGTCCGGCAGGCCCCGACAACAGATGAGAGACGGCATGACCTCAGTGGCCTTTCCCCGCCTTCGTTCCAGCGCTCTGGCGCTGTCCACGGTTCTCGCGGCAGTGTTGCCCGCGTCTGCGCAGCAGATGCAGGTGGAGACGATGCCTCTGATGCAGGTTTCAGACATGCCGCCGGAGGTCTACGTGGGCACCGTGCGCGCGAGCGACATGTACGGTCTGTCTTACGAGGCACGCGGGTGCATCGTGTCGGTGTCCGAGACGGCAAAGACATCGCAGGTTGCCACCGAGGGCCAGATGCTGGTGGAACTGGACGATCAACGGGCGCTGCTGTCCTTTCGCACGTCCGAGGCGCGGCTGGAGGATCTGAAGGCCGCCGTCACGGAGCGCGAGCTGACCGTGTCCGCCGCCGAAGCAGATGAGCGGCGCCGCGCAGAAGAACTGGAATTCGTCGCCAAGGAATTCGAGCGCAACCAGACCATGTTCCGCCGCGGGTTGATCAACGAATCCACCATGGAAACGGTTGAGCGCCGGATGATGGATGCGACCTTCTCCGCGGAGCGGGCCACCGAGGCGATGCAAAGCGCCCTGTCCGCCAAGGCACGTGCCGAGATCGCCGTCGAGATCGGTGAACTGGATCTGCGCACCGCCGAGATCACCCGCGATCAACTGAACCTGTCGGCGCCGTTTGACGGTGTTCTGGTCGGTTTCGACGCGAATGTCGGGGCCTGCGTCCAGGAAGGCGAGCTGGCCGCACAGATCTATGCACCCCACGAAAAGGCAGTGGACGTCTACGTGTTGATCAGCCGGTTGTCGGCTGCCGACGCTGCGGGCGTGTCAAGCGGCTCTGCGGTGCGCATCGACCGGATCAACGGCGAAAGCTGTGGCGGTACGATCACCGCGATCGAGACAGAGGCCGATCTGGAAAGCCAATACGTGAAGACGACCATCGACGTGGATGAGGCCTGCGCGCCTGACCTGTTTCTGAATGAGGCCGTCGAGGTCGAAGTGCTGCAGGGCAGTGCAGAGACCTTCCGTATCCCGGCCAGCGCCTTGCTGGAACGCACGGTCTACTTGCTGGACGAGGCCAGTGGCGGCCTGACGCCTGCGACCGCGGATGTGGTCATGCGGGATGGCGGTGAGGCGGTCGTGCGTTTGCCCGGTGCTTTGGGACGTCAGATTGTCGTGGATGCCATGGCCGAGGGCGTCGAAGCGCTGTTGGACATCAAGGACCCGTCCTGAAGGCGCGTCAGAAAC